>NZZM01000042.1 GCA_002698705.1 Formosa sp.
GTCCAAAGTCTTTTTCTGTGGAGCCTTTTTCCCAACATACAAAACAACAAAATGGCAAGAAACGCCTAGCCCCTTAACCACACCCATAAGTTGTTTTCTAACCCCTTCACGTAGCATGCGCTTAATTTTGTTTCGCTCAACAGCTAGTGAAAAGTTTCGTTTTCCAACTGACACTCCCCACGCGGACCTTGCAGAACTCAAATAAAAAAAACGAAGACCACCAGCATCAATGGTTTTACCTTTTTTGAAAACTTCAGAAACATTTTGAACCCCTTTAAGCTTATTCATTTGTTTTGAATTCGTAAGAGTTATTCGTTAAATTTATATCTGCTATTTTGTTTGTTGGATCGATTGTTATTGATGCTATTTCCTCAGGGCCACTAACATCAAAGGAATACAAGGGGTTTGCCCAGGCCCAGTCTTTTAGTTTTATTGTACTTTTTTGTAAAGGTTTGTCAACGCGCATTATTTGTAACGGAATGTAATACTTTTCTCGCCGACCACCTTTATAAACAACCTCAAGATCAACAGGAAAAGGCATTAGCCCAACCCTCTCTAGAGTAACAGTTGTTTTCTTGGTCAGTTTTTCAATCGTTTTTACTCCGTAATCAATAGTGTTTGTGGTTTTTGTCCAATCAGTTAGATACCAATCAAGCTCTGATCCAGATGCCTTCTCCGCACACCTAATAAAGTCGTTAGGGGTTGGGTGTTTAAATGACCAATTATTAAAGTAAGTTTTAATTGTTTTTTCAAAAGCTTCTTCTCCAATAATGTGCTTCAGCTGTCTTAAAAAAATACTCCCCTTAACGTAGGCCGCAACCCCGTAACTAAAATTATAATTATACCTATCAGCATGTGTTGTTAGTGGTTGCTCAGCACCGCTTAAAACGAGTTGCCGATACCTTTCGTATGATTTTTTATAATGCTCATCTTTGTTTATGCCCATAATTTCTGCCTCAGCGTCTGTACAAAAATACTCTGTAAACCCCTCGTCCATCCACTCGTGCTTGCTTTCGTTTGTCGCTAAGAGGAAATGAAACCAGGAGTGTGCCAGCTCGTGAGCCGTAACGCCAACCAAGCTTTTAAAGGGTCTTTGTCCCGTTATAAGCGTACACATACCGTATTCCATGCCACCATCACCGCCCTGAATAACAGAATATTGATTATACGGATATACCCCGATGTTTTCGCCGAAAAACCCCATTAGTTCTGCCGTAACAGGTTGAAGTTTTTTCCAGTTTTGCAGGTGCTCTTTTGATAGCTGCTTTTTGTAATAAAAATTAAGTTTAGGCCCTTTTTTTATTTCAAACACATCATGAATATATTTCGGGTCAGCAGCCCAGGTAAAGTCATGTACCGCAGGGGCATAAAAATGCCAAGTATTACTGTTCTTACTTGCTTTTTTTGTGATTTTTATATCTTCAGGGTTCTGCAGATAGCCTGTACCACCAACAATGTAGCGTGAGTCAATTTTTATTTTTACATCAAAATCTCCCCAAACTCCGTAAAACTCTCTTCCAATATATGGATTTGCGTGCCACCCCTCAAAGTCATATTCCGCCATTTTCGGGTACCATTGCGCCATTGAAAAAGCGACCCCCTCTTTGCTGTTTTTCCCAGCCCTTCGAACAACCAAAGGGGCTTGACCTTTAAAAGACATTTTAAAGACAGTTGTTTCACCAGGCTCAATCACTTTATTTAATTGAACCTCTAACACAGTACCTGCAACACTGCTTTTTAAAACCTCACCGTCCTGTTTTAAGCCAACAACACTAAGAAACCCTTGGTCATCAGTAGACAGCTTTTCTATGCGATCCAAAACTCTTGAGTCTGGATCAGCAATGGTTCTTGAGCGAACATCCATTTCACTGCCCGGCTTAAAAGCATTGTAGTACAAATGAAAGTACACTCTACTTAATCTTTCTGGGGAATTATTGGTATATTTTATCTCTTGAGTACCGCTGTATCGCGCAGTTTCGACATCTATTTCTGTTTCAACATAATACTGAACCTTCTGTTGCCAATACCCGCCAGAGTTTCTTTGGGCCTCCACGTGTTGTATTTTGTGTAAAAAACAAAAAACAATAAACAAAAGCGCCTTGTTGCTCATTATAAAACTATTTAGAAACTCTTGACGCCATTATTAATGCATTGTAGGCGTTAACAAGCTTACCTGATTTCGATAACCCTGAAAAAGGAACGACGGAGTCCTCACCCAGGTTTATTTCAAGATCCAAAGGGAGCCCGGAATTCATTAAAACCTCTTTAACCTCAGCGGCACTTAGCTTAGGATATTGTGACATAACAAGAGCCGCAACACCGGCAACTAAAGGAGACGCCATTGACGTTCCTTGTAGAAAACGATACTCGTTTTCAGGGGTTGTTGAGTAAATTCTTGAACCTGGAGAAAACAGATCTACAGTGATTTTACCATAATTTGAAAAACCTGAGACAATATCAGAGCTGTGTATGTTTGTTGACGAACCCACTTTTATAAACGTGTCTGAAACTTCAGCTCCCGTCCCTACCTGATCATTGGGATAGTATTGTTTTTCGTCAGTGTTTTCTGAGTTATTTCCCGCAGCAGCAACAATTAGAACATCTTTCTTAGCAGCGTAAGCGATAGCCTCTCTAACCCAATCACTATGAGGGGAAAAACCCTTACCGAAACTCATATTAATTATTTTTGCTCCGTTATTTACAGCATAATAAACACCTAGTGCAACATCTTTGTCATACTCATCACCATTAGGGGTATTTCTAATTGCCATGATTTTGACCTTGTCTGCCGCGCCATTCATGCCAATGCCATTGTTTCGAACACCAGCAATAATACCAGAAACATGTGTTCCATGGCTACTACCGTTTTTGGGCATAACATTGTTGTCGCCATAATCTCGATCTTCTAGATTATCTGGGTCGTCACCAACAACTGCGCGACCATCGAAATCAACATTTAAATAGTAATCTAGTCGCTCACTTAGGCTTTTTACATAACTATCCAGCTCATTGGTTAGTTCAGACATAGAATCAACACCAAACCCATANGCCTGCTTAATTACCTTTACTTGCGCCATTAGCGAGTCATCCTCAACATCCATGGCAAGAACCTCTTCTTTAGTGTAGCTTTCTTTTTTTGTATACTCTAAAATAGCCTTGTTGGCCTTTTTTATTCTATCACTTATTCCCTNGTACCTTTGTCTTGAATTGCCATATTTTTTCACTTCTTTTTCGTGCAGCTTTTTTGCCTCTTCGTACCTTGGATTCGTTTCATCTTTACTAGCTAATAGGCGAACATATTCTAGCTGCTCATTACTTGACTCCCCTAAAAAATTCCAACCATTAACGTCGTCAACGTATCCGTTTTTNTCATCATCAATTCCGTTGTTNGGGATTTCTTTATCATTGATCCAGACATTGGCAGAAAGGTCTTCGTGTGTAATGTCAATTCCCGAGTCGATTACAGCAACAACGATAGTTTCACCNTCAGGCCTTACAAGNTCTTTATAAGCTCTGTCAAGGCTAACTCCAGGGATGCTATCCATCAAAAGGTCCATATGGCTCCAAGACTTTAGTTCGGCTTCTGTTAGTTCAGACGCCTTTACGGTTGCTTGATTGATGTTCCCAATAGGATCAGACAAAAGTGGNACAGTAGAGCTACAGGCGTTTAATAAAAGCAAGCCCAANAGAATAGGCGACGTCAAAATTATTTTTTTCATTTGTTTTTTCATTGTATTATAGTATTGTTTGTAATAAGTGTTTTTCTTTAATCCGAACCCCTTTTTCTGTCTGTTTCACGGAAATTATTTCATTATTAGGATCGTGTTCCAAAAATAGATAATAATTATGATTTGCAGCTAAATTTAGAAAAGCTTCTTTTTCTGTTAGTGTAACTAGGGGCCTGACGTCGTAGCCCATTATAAACGGAAGCCTTATGTGTCCGACGGTTGGTAATAAATCGGCCATGAAGCAAATTGTTTTGTTTTTGTAGCGAATCATTGGAATCATTTGCTTTTCTGTGTGCCCATCAACAAAAAGGACATCAAAACCCAACTCACAATTACGTAAAATATTCCCCCTAGACACAGGGATGTTGTTTAGTTGGCCTGATAGCTCTATCGGGGCTAAGTTTTCTTTTAAAAAGGACGCTTTTTCACGACCATTGGGTTTAGTTGCCCATTCCCAATGTTTTTGGTTGCTCCAGTATTTNGCGTTTTTGAAAGTTAGCTGAAACCCAGTACGCCCCTTGTTCCACTCAACACCACCTCCACAATGGTCAAAATGTAGATGCGTTAAAAAAACATCAGTTATGTCATCCTTATGGAAACCGTGCTTTTTAAGGGCTTGCTCAACTCCCTGCTTTCCCCATCGAAAATAATGACGAAAAAAAACATCAGGCTGCTTATTGCCCATGCCGGTATCAATAAGAATCAGACGCTTCCCGTCCTCAATTAGTAGACACCTGGCGACAACATCTATCATGTTGTTGGCATCCGCTGGGTTTGTCTTTGACCAAATTGACTTTGGCACCACACCAAACATTGCGCCACCGTCAAGTTTAAAATTCCCAACATTTAGCGCATACATTTTCATTTTTGACGAATTATCCTTTAAAAGCTTTTAAAAAAGCATCTCCTAATCACTTAACTTTAAAACTGCCATAAATGCTTCTTGAGGAATTTCAACACTACCTACTTGTCGCATTCTTTTTTTACCCTTTTTCTGGTTTTCAAGAAGTTTTCTTTTACGAGAAATATCTCCTCCATAACATTTTGCAGTCACATCTTTTCGTACAGCCTTGACCGTTTCTCTAGAAATTATCTTAGCTCCAATTGCCGCTTGTATTGGGATGTCAAATTGCTGTCGAGGAATAAGCTCTTTTAGTTTAGAGCACATTTTTCGTCCTATTTTTTGTGCATTATCAAGGTGAATAAGAGCCGACAAAGCGTCAACCGCCTGCCCATTCAACANCATGTCTACCCTTACAAGTTTCGACACCCGCATTCCAATGGGCGAGTAGTCAAACGAAGCATACCCCCGTGACACTGTTTTCAGCCGATCATAGAAGTCAAAAACAATCTCCGCAAGAGGCATGTCAAATGACAATTCAACGCGCTGGGTGGTTAAATACGTTTGGTTTGTGATTTGACCACGCTTTTCGATACACAATGACATAACATTTCCAACATAGTCAGCTTTTGTGATTATAGACGCTTTTATGTAGGGTTCTTCAATCCGTTCAAGTGTCGAGGGCTCAGGCAGGTCAGAGGGGTTGTTTAGCAGCACAGGATCGTTAGGGTTTTTTCTCGTAAATGCGTTGTAAGATACGTTCGGAACTGTCGTTATAACAGTCATATTAAACTCCCTTTCTAGGCGCTCTTGTATAATTTCTAAATGTAGCATTCCTAAAAAACCGCAACGAAACCCAAATCCTAATGCGGCTGAGCTTTCGGCCTGGAAGACCAGCGAAGCGTCGTTAAGCTGTAATTTTTCCATTGAAGACCTCAACTCTTCGTACTCTTCTGTATCTACAGGGTATATGCCGGCGAAAACCATTGGCTTTACATCCTCAAATCCATCAACAGCTTCTTTAGTTGGTTTTTCAGCATCAGTAATTGTGTCGCCGACCTTTATTTCACGAGCGTCTTTTATACCCGTTATTAGGTATCCAACATCTCCTGTTTTGATTTCTTTTTTTGGGGTTTGGGTTAGATTTAATGTGCCCACCTCGTCAGCGCTGTAAGTTTTGCCTGTTGCAAGAAATTTTATTTTCTGATTCTTGCGAATGCTTCCACTAACAACTTTAAAATATGTTTCAACCCCCCTAAATGAATTGTAAACAGAATCAAAAACCAACGCCTGAAGGGCGTCATTTTCCCCCCCTTTGGGGTGTGGAATTACTTTAACAATNGCTTCCAAAATTTTTTCTATCCCAACACCTGTCTTGGCGCTTGCGGGGATTACCTCAGAAGCTTTACACCCAAGTAGATCAACAATATCGTCTGTCACCTCTTCAGGGTTTGCGCTTGGAAGGTCCACTTTGTTTAGAATGGGAATAATTTCAAGATCGTTTTCTAAAGCTAAATATAGGTTAGAAATTGTCTGTGCCTGAATACTTTGAGCGGCATCCACTACGAGTAAAGCGCCTTCGCAGGCGGCAATTGACCTGGAAACTTCGTAGCTAAAGTCAACATGACCAGGGGTGTCAATAAGGTTTAAAGTGTAGTGCTCACCCTTAAGCTCATACTCCATTTGAATTGCGTGGGACTTTATTGTGATTCCTCTTTCTCTTTCTAAGTCCATGCTGTCTAAAAGCTGGTCTTGTTTTTCTCGATCCGTCACAGCTCCTGTAAAATCCAAAAGACGGTCAGCCAAAGTGCTCTTTCCGTGATCAATGTGTGCAATTATGCAAAAGTTTCGGATGTTTTTCATTGGGTGCGAAATAGGATTTAATACCACACAAAAGTAACCAAAAATGTTAGATATTTATTNCCCCACTAAGCTTTATCTCTTAGGTGCTGAATCCGAGCAATAGTTTCGTCCTTTCCGATGAAATGTATGATTTCAAATATGTCCGCACCTTCTAGACCCCCTACCAGCGCAACGCGAAGTGGCATCATAACTTTGCTAAAACCAACCCCAGAGTTTTCAACCCAANCCTTAATTTGAGCCTTTAAAAGAATAATAGAAGAGTCGTCAAAAGCAATTAAGGCTTTGCATAGAGAATCCATGAGCCCATCACTTTCTGATCTCCACGCCTTCTTAAGAGCATTTTCGTTGTAGTTTTTTGGGCTTTCAAAAAAATAATAGCACAGTCTCCATATATCATTACTCAGCACCGCACGCTCTTTTACTAAGTCAATAACCCGCAGCAATGAGCTTTTATCCATCGCCTTTAGAAAAGGCCTTTGTTTAATTAAAAGCTCTATAAGACTAGAGCTTTGCATTTTTTGGAGATACTTCTGGTTAAACCATTTTATTTTTTCAGGATCAAAGCGAGCTCCTGCCTTATTTACCTGCTCCAGACTAAAACACTTAACAAGNTCATCTAAACTAAATAGCTCTTGTTCTGTCCCTGGGTTCCAGCCAAGCAGTGCCAAGAAATTTATAATAGCCTCAGGCAAATAGCCAGCCTCTTTGTACCCAATGCTTTGGGCCCCTTTTTCCTTCCATTGAAGCGGAAAAACAGGAAACCCTAATTTATCGCCATCACGCTTACTAAGCTTTCCTTTTCCTTTGGGCTTCAAAATTAAAGGTAGATGTGCAAACTTTGGNGATGGCCACCCAAATGCACTATATAAAAGTTGGTGAAGCGGTAACGAAGGAAGCCACTCTTCNCCCCTAATAACATGAGAAATTTCCATAAGATAGTCATCCACTACATTCGCTAAGTGGTATGTTGGCATTCCATCAGACTTAAAAAGAATTTTATCGTCAAGCGTTTTAGGATCAATAGTAATATTCCCCCTAACCAGATCATTTATATTAATCTTTTCCATTGTTGGTGTCATGAACCTAACCACATAAGGAACGTCAGACGACAGTCTTTTTTGCACCTCTTGTTCTGACAACACCAAAGAGTTGATTAACTCCCCTTCAGCCCTGTTACTCCAATTATAAACAAACGTTTTGCCTTGGGCTTCGTGCTTTTTTCGTTCTAAATCTAAATCTTCAGCAGAATCAAAGGCGTAATAAGCTGCGTTTTTTTTCAATAAAGTTTCAATGTGGTTTTTGTAGATTTCTTTGCGCTCGCTTTGTCTATATGGCCCATATTGTCCTTTTTTTTCAGGCCCTTCGTTGAAAGTTATATTACACCAATTCAAGGCTTCAACAATGTAACTTTCAGCACCCTCAACNGTTCTTTTAACATCAGTGTCTTCAATGCGTAAAACTAATTCACCATTGTGCCCTTTTGCAAANAGATAATTAAATAGTGCAGTTCTAACCCCACCGATGTGTAATGGCCCCGTAGGGCTAGGAGCAAAGCGAACTCGAACAGGTTTTTTCATTAGCCTAATTACTTTTGGTAAAGATATATCGCTTTGGTCTAATGCCCAAACTTAATATTATATTGTAAGNGTTAAAACCAAGCACACCCCTTTAACGCCTTTAATTATTATTGTAGATTTACAAGTAATTTTATTTTATTGGATCCTTTTTTAAACATTCAGACCAAACTCGAGAAGTTTATCAAGCGTTTTTATTTTAGCGCCTTGATAAAAGGTTCCTTGTTGTTTTTTTGTTTAGGCGCTTTGTATGCTATTTTTTGGACCCTGATAGAGCATTTTTTTTGGCTCCCCACCGAAGGGCGCAGTATTATTTTTTGGTGTCTTGTAATTTTTGAGCTCTATCTTTTTTATAAGTTCATTTTGACACCGGCTTTGGAATACTTACAAATTCGCAAAACAATGGACCACGAAACAGCAGCTGAGCTTATTGGCATTGCTTTTCCAGAAATAAAGGACAAGCTCTTGAATACGGTTCAGCTGCAGCAGCAGGCTAAGTCCGAACTTTTGTTAGCAAGCATTGAGCAAAAAGCCCTACAGTTTAATCCTTTTTCTTTTGAAAGTGCGGTAAAATTAAAAGAGAATTTAAAGTATTTGAAATATGCGTTAGCCCCACTATTAATCTTAGCACCCTTTTATCTTTTTGGCAAGCAAGCAACCATAGAAAGCAGCTTTAAACGAATGCTCGACTATAGAACTAGCTATACAATGCCAGCCCCTTTTTCTTTTATTCTTCTTAATTCCNCATTACAAACTACTGATGACCAGTCTTTTACCTTAGAGGTTAAGACTAGGGGGCGTTTTTTCCCAGATGATGTACAGATAGAATTTAACAATGAAAAGTATTTTCTTAAAAAATCTCAAAATAATCTTTTCTCATACACTTTTGAAAACCCCAAAACTAATCTTTCCTTTAACCTTTTTTCTGGCGAAGTTCGTTCTAAGGATTATAGCCTAGAGATCATCAAAACACCAAAAATAATTAACTCTAGACTTGAAATTGTCTCTCCTCCTTACACCAACCTAAAATATGAGGCTGTTTCTAACTTTACAAACATTACTGTTCCTGAGGGCTCTAAGTTGAGCTGGTCATACCAAGTGAAAGCAACAGAATCAATGTCCTTTTCTGAAGGGAAAACAATTAATTATTTTACTCCAGAAAAAAAAGGGTTTTTTTATACTAAACAGGTTTTTGTAAATTTTGAATACCGCATCTCAACAAATAACCTGTTTATAAAGGATTATGAGACCATGAGTTTTTCAGTCGATGTGATTAAAGACAAGCCTCCTTTAATTGAGGTTGAATGCGCTAGAACTTTCGAGCCACAAGAGGNCTTATTTTTTTATGGTCAAATGAGCGACGACTACGATATCTCTAAACTCCAAGCGCAATACTATCCAAAAGCAAACCCTAAGAAAAAAACAATTGTAGAAATCACTAATTTTAATAAATCTAACCTGACTTTTTCATTTGTTTTTCCTGGTGAAACTGAGCTTAACCCCGATACGGCTTATGAGCTATATTTTGAGGTTTTTGATAATTATCCTTACCCCGCTCCCAATAAGTCTAGGTCGCCGGTTTTTACTTACCAAAGNAAAAGCGATAAGACGATTATTAATGAACAGATTGACTCACAAAAGGACGCAATTGAATCTTTAGAAGAATTTCTACCCAATATTGAAAATCAAGACTTCGATTTAGATTTGTTTAACAAACAGCAAAAGCAACAAAGAAACTTAGAGTTTAATGACCGACAGAGATTGAAAGACTTTTTGTCACGTCAGGAAAAGCAAAATGAGATTATTAAGAACTTTAATAAAAAAATCAATGAATCTTTGAAGCAANTAAACCCAAGTTTAGATGACCCTAAACAAGATGAGTTAAAAAAGCGTTTGGAAATACAAAATAAACGCCTAGAAAAAGACGAACAGATTTTAAAGGAACTTAATGACTTGTCCAAAAAAATTGACAAGGAAGATTTGGCTAATCGACTGGAAAATATAGCCAAGCAAAACAAAAATAAAAAACGAAGTTTAGAGCAAATGCTCGAGCTAACAAAGAGATACTATGTTCGCCAGAAAACAAAGCAGCTTAATGAAAAACTACTTCAACTAAGCGACAGGCAAAATGAACTCGCAAAACAAAATTATCTGGATAATACCAGTGGTAAACAAAATAAAATAAATCAAGAGTTCGATGATCTAATTAACCAGNTCGGTGAGTTAAAGAAAAAAAATAATACACTTTCCAGCCCTGTTAACATCCNGGACACCACACTTGAACAAGAGTCTATAAAAAAAGACCTACAGGAGGCTCAGAAATCGCTTAAAAAAAAGGAAGGANTACTAGAGAATAACAAAAAGGATGCTGAAAACAAGAACGCGCAAAAAGCTCAAACCAAAGCAAGCCAAAAGATGCGTCAAACGGCCCAACAAATGGCGCAAAAAATGACAGGAGGAGGGCAGCAAGAGCTTCAAGAGGATATAGAGATGATACGCAGGATCTTAGACAACTTGCTTATTTTTTCATTTAACCAAGAAGCCTTGTTAATGTGGTTCAAACAAGATCAGANCACCCAACTTCAANGGCCAGAAAAGTTAATCAAGCAAAAAACCCTTAGAACTCATTTTGAACACATAGATGACAGTCTTCTTGTTGTCTCTCTTAGGCAGCCTCTTTTAGGGGAGAAAATTAACAATGATATCTCAGAAGTGTTTTACAACATAGACAAAGCCTTGGACATGTTTTCCAACGATCGTCCCTATCAAGGGGTTGCCGCTCAGCAATATGCCGTTACCGCTACTAACAGCCTAGCAGACCTTTTAAGCAGCACACTATCATCAATTGAAATGCAAATGAATCCTGGAGAAGGGGAAGGAGACATGCAGCTACCTGATATTATTATGACTCAAGATGAGTTGAACAAACAAGGCCAGGGACAACAACCGATGCCTTCCGATAGTCCGCCGAAACCCTCTGATCAAAAAGGTAAAAAACAGGGTAAAGACGGGGATAGCCCTGGTAATAGTAGCGGAGAGAACGGTAACCAAGGAAAACCAAAAAGCAACAGCAATAAAAAGCAACANGACTCTGATGAATTTTCTGATAGCGAAGAGTCAAGCCAAGCGGTTATGCGTCTTTACCAACAACAGCAACAGCTCCGCAACTCACTTGAAAAGCTTTTAAGGGAGAAAGGTTTCAGCACTGAGGGCGAGCGTGCTTTGGAGGCCATGAAAAAGTTAGAACAACAGATTATTAATCAGGGGCTAAACCCAGATTTAGCTGCACAGAGGGAAATTCTTAAGTATGAGCTTCTGAAATTACAAACCGCCCTAAAAAAGCAAGGCAAAAGCGATAAAAGAAATTCAAAAACAAATAAGGAAATATTTAATGGAGACACTCAGAATCAAATAGACTTTTTACNGCGTAAGCTAAACACAAGAGATAAATTAAATAGACAATTATTACCTTTACAAAAGGAATATTCAAAACGAGTTTTAGATTATTTTAATTTAAACTATGATCAANCTAATTAGTGAAAACAACTTCGAGTTAAACTCGCCAGAGATGATTAGCAAATGGCTCAGCGGGATTATCCGCAACGAAAATTATATCGAAGGAGAGCTGCTTATTACTTTTTGCAATGACGATTATTTACACAAACTTAATATGGAGTTTTTAGCTCATGATAGCCTCACCGATATTCTTACTTTTGAGTACAATATAGGAAAAGTGTTAAGTGGTGATATTTGTATTTCCACAGAAAGAGTAAGAGAAAACGCCGAGACTTACAATACAACTTTTTTTGAGGAAATTGCCAGAGTTATGGCCCACGGTATCTTACATTTATGTGGATACGCAGACAATAACGACCAAGAAAAAAAGCAAATGAGATCCAAAGAGGACTTTTATTTACAGCAACTATTTTCTAAATAGATAAGCGTATATTTGCAAAAATTGTTCCACGTGGAACAATAATCTCCCAGCATGTTTGATATAACTTATGATGTAATTGTTGTTGGTGGCGGCCACGCCGGTAGTGAAGCTGCCGCAGCGTCTGCCAACATGGGAAGTAGAACCCTGCTTATAACAATGAACCTTCAAAACATAGCCCAGATGTCATGTAACCCCGCAATGGGAGGTATCGCCAAGGGCCAGATTGTAAGGGAAATTGATGCAATTGGAGGCTATTCAGGGATTGTAAGTGACACNTCTGCGATACAGTTTAAAATGCTAAACAAATCTAAGGGTCCTGCCATGTGGAGTCCCAGGGTACAAAGTGACCGTATGCGTTTTGCTGAAGATTGGCGCCTTATGCTCGAAAGCACAGAGAATCTCGATTTTTATCAAGAGATGGTTACTGGAATTCTTATTGAAGGAGGGAGTTGTATTGGCGTTAAAACTTCTTTGGGCTTGGAAATTAAAAGCCGAAGCGTGATCCTCACCAACGGCACTTTTTTAAATGGACTTATTCATATTGGTGAAAAAAATTTCGGCGGTGGCCGCGCAGGGGAAAGGGCTGCTACAGGAATTACAGAGCAATTAATTAAACTTGGCTTTGACTCAGGAAGGATGAAGACAGGGACCCCCCCAAGAGTTGATGGNCGCTCTTTAGATTTTTCTAAAATGATAGAGCAACCCGGCGATAAAGATCCCAAAAAGTTCTCANATCTAAATACCACTTCTGCTCTTACGTCCCAGCGCTCCTGTCATATGAGTCATACAAGTAAGGTTGTTCACGATTTGTTAAAAGAAGGTTTTGAGAGATCGCCCATGTTCAATGGCCGCATACAAAGTGTTGGCCCGAGATACTGCCCCTCAATAGAAGATAANATAAACCGCTTTTCAGAAAAAGAACGCCATCAAGTTTTTGTAGAGCCCGAAGGCTGGAATACTGTTGAATATTATATTAATGGATTCTCCACATCTTTGCCTGAGGATGTACAGTTTAGAGCGCTTCGGGCAGTTAAAGGATTCGAAAACGTTCGTTTCTTTCGTCCTGGATACGCGATTGAGTACGACTACTTTCCGCCAACACAACTTACATATTCCTTGGAGACTAAGATCATCAAAAAATTATTTTTTGCTGGCCAGATTAATGGAACAACAGGCTATGAAGAGGCTGCCTCCCAAGGGTTGATGGCCGGGATTAATGCTAGCCTTTCCNTCAATGATAAACCACCTTTTGTTTTAAGAAGAGACCAGGCTTATATAGGGGTTTTAATAGATGACTTAATTACAAAAGGAACTGAAGANCCTTACAGAATGTTTACATCAAGGGCAGAATACAGAACACTCTTAAGGCAAGACAATGCCGATATTCGTTTAACACAAAAAGGATACGACTTAGGAATTGCAGGCGTTGAAAGGCTTAGACGCATGGAAAATAAGCTTAATGATACCAAGGAGTTAATTTCCTTTTTTACAAGGCAAAGTGTTAAACCTGAAATCGCTAACCCCATTTTAGAAGCAAAAGGATCCGCCCCAATACGTCAGTCAGACAAGGTTTTTAAGATATTCTCCAGGCCGAAAATTACAATTGAGGACATTGTTAAGTTCCCAAAAGTAAAAGACTTTATGACAGACAAGGACTATACGACAGAAGTAATTGAACAGGCAGNAATAGAAGTAAAATACTCAGGATATATAGCTAAAGAAAAAAACAATGCAGAGAAGTTAACAAGGTTAGAGTATGTTAAAATACCACANGGCTTTGATTACTCAAAAATACAGTCAATGAGCCATGAGGCGCGCGAAAAGTTAAACAAAATACAGCCTCACACTGTTGCCCAGGCCTCTAGAGTTAGTGGCGTATCGCCTAACGATATTTCAGTTTTATTAGTATATATGGGGCGCTAGGTTGTATGCTTTTTTTATTTTTGTTCCACGTGGAACAAAAAACAGAGTATAACCAAATTTATATAACCTGCGCTGATCATGCGCTGACGGGAGATCGTTTTCAATTGAAGCACGACTTGGGTTGTGACATGTTGATAACTGACCCTCAGCCAAACAAGGATGAGCTAAAAGCTTATTATAACATCCCTGACTACCCCTCTCACGAAGATAAAAAAACATCGCTGTTTCAAAGAGCTTATTTTTTTGCAAGGTATCTTTCCACTAAGAAAAAGCTTTTATGGGCTTTAAAACACAAAGGATCAGGCGGCTCCCTGCTAGACATAGGTGCAGGGGTTGGATATTTTGTTAGATCTGTCCAGGCAAAAGGATTTGAGTGTATAGGAATTGAGACAAACCGCAAGGCAAGAGACCTTGCTAACACCCATAAACCAAACACTGTTTTTGAGGCATCACAACTTGAAATAATCAAACCAAAGAGTCAATCAGTAATAACGCTTTGGCATGTCTTAGAGCACCTCCCAGATTTAGATTTTCAAATCCAAACATTAAAAAATCTTTTGGTTTTGAACGGCAGTATTATCGTTGCTGTACCAAACTTTAAAAGTTTTGATGCTCATTATTTTAAAAGCTACTGGGCCGCTTACGACGTTCCAAGACACTTATGGCATTTCTCACAAACTGCTATTTCAAATTTATTTGAAAAACACAATATGGAAGTACATAAAATTTACCCCATGACCCTTGACGCTTATTATGTCAGCTTACTTTCCACTAAATATAAATCAGGAAAAATTAATATAATAAAAGCACTTTTTATTGGCCTTTGCTCCAATATAAAGGCGTTTTTTACAGGAGAGTACTCTTCACTAGTGTACGTGTTAAAAAACAAGAGCAACTAATTTAATGAGCTCTAAGCCTTTTTCTCTACTTAAGTTGACTAATGGTATTGTAGTTTAAAAAGAGTAAGTATAGCGCCGCTCCTAGAAGGCCGAAAGTGATAGCTTAAACAAATTGAATTAAAAAATTCAATAGATATTANTTATTTTACTTTTTTATGTGGAGNAAGCGAGTAAGTTTTATTGAAAGATCCGTGAGGACAATTTTACCGTTTGCATTTCGCTCAATATGAAAGATGGCCCTTTCAATCTCTTCGCTTATTTTTTCAATATTTGTACCATCAATAAAAGCTGAGAATTTCTCCAACGAGAAAGAATCATCATTAATTTTTAACGACACTAAATTTTTCCCTCCATAATTCAACAGCACCGCTTGTCTAAAAAACTCTAAGCTATAGTTTAGAAAATCTTTTTCTAATTCTCTCCCAAGCTTAGACACACGATCACTCCACTGTATAAGTCTAGTTATTGACTTTTTATTAGACTTTGCACCAAAGGCAGTCCTTACCCATTCAATAAATAGTTGTTCAAAATTTTCATTGCTATCAAGTGAGCGGATTATTTTTAATGCATTAAAAAAATTCCCCTCTGCTAAAAGTGATGCTTTTTTTGCAATAATATTATCTGCCCCCATTTTTATCAACCCAGACTCAATATCTGAGGGCTTTATTCGACCAACTCTAATCTCTTGGCACCTTGACTCAATTGTTTTAAGAAGGCTACTGCTTTCTTCTGTAATTAGAATGATAGAAGTGTTTTCGTTTGGCTCTTCAATCCATTTTAAAAGTTTATTTGCGCAAGAAAGATTCATTTTTTCCGCATGCCACAATATTAAAACTTTGTGTCCACCAGAAAACGCCTTCATAGATAGTGCTTTAATAATCTCTTTGGCTTCCTCTACATTAAAAATTCCCTGTTTGTTTCCTGCGTCAATCGATTTGTGCCATTCGCTCAGANCGCCATATGATGATGTTGACACAAACTCTCTCCACTCAGAAATATAATCTTTTGAAGTGCGAGGAGTGCTTGAGCTTCCTTTTTTAACCACGGGGAAAAAGTAATGAATATCAGGATGATTTAAGGGGTCAACAGAGGCTTTTGTATTTGATTTGAATTCAATAATATATTTGGCGTAGGCTATTGCTATTGGAAGCGGCCCATACCCGCTTTTTCCACAAAATAATTGTGCATGTGGAGTGCGCCCAGCCTCTACGTTACTGATCAAATG
Organism: Formosa sp.; assembly: GCA_002698705.1. Classification (GTDB taxonomy): domain Bacteria; phylum Bacteroidota; class Bacteroidia; order Flavobacteriales; family Flavobacteriaceae; genus UBA3537. The sequence goes on from NZZM01000042.1 coordinate 15,991, forward strand.
AGACTTAATATTATTTTGCCCAACAATATTTCCAAATACCATAATACAAATATAGTGCTTTCAAAAACATANTTGTTTCAAAAAAAAGCGCTAACAGTGAACTTAATTATGATTAGAAATTGAAGTGTTTTTTCTACCTTAATAAATACTTATCTTTGAGATAAATTTTTGAAAACTCTTTAAATAATTTAGAAAACAATGCTAAAAATCAAAGATGTTAATTTTAAGGGATTAAAAGTCCTAATACGNGTAGACTTTAACGTGCCCTTAGACCAGTCTTTTAATGTTACTGACGACACAAGAATTAGAGCAGCGAAACCTACCATATTGAGAGTTTTACAGGACGGAGGAAGCTGTATTTTGATGTCTCATTTAGGCCGCCCCAGCGGNATGGAGTATAAGTTTTCACTTAAGCATATCGTCTTAACACTTGAGGAGCTTATTGGGAAATCGGTGATTTTTTCATCATCCTGTATCGGAGAAGAGGCATATAAGAGCGCTAAATTTTTACAGCCAGGGCAAGTCCTGTTGCTTGAAAATTTAAGGTTTCATGAAGAAGAGACGACGGGTGGGGTGGAGTTTGCAAAGGAATTATCAANCCTAGCGGATTTTTATATAAATGACGCATTTGGAACAGCTCACAGGGCGCATGCATCAACAACAGTGATTGCGAAATTTTTTCCAAAAACCAAATGTTTTGGATTACTTTTATCTAAGGAAATTGAAAGTATTGACAAAATAATGCTTTCAGGTAAGAGACCAGTTTTAGCCATTTTGGGTGGAGCTAAAGTTTCCTCTAAGATTACTATTATTGAAAACATTTTGGATAAAATTGATCATTTAATTATTGGCGGCGGCATGTCTTTTACATTTATAAAGGCCAAAGGAGGAGATATTGGAGACTCTATTTGCGAGGATGATAAACAAGGACTGGCCCTAGAGATTTTAGAACTAGCTAATACGAAGAACGTGAAGGTTCACCTCCCTGTTGATGTTATTGNAGCAAATGAATTTAGTAACTCCGCTAGCACTAAAGTTGTTGACATTGGCTCTATTCCAATGAATTGGCAAGGCTTAGATTGTGGCCCTAGAAGCAAAGCGCTTTTTCATGATGTGATACAACAATGTAAAACTATTTTATGGAATGGNCCTGTAGGAGTTTTTGAAATGGATAATTTCTCTCAAGGAACGATAGCTTTAGGTCAATCAATTGTAAAAGCTACTCAAAATGGAGCTTTTTCACTTGTTGGCGGTGGAGACTCTGTTGCCGCAGNTAAGCAATTTAATTTTGACAAAAAGGTTAGCTATGTTAGCACAGGTGGCGGAGCAATGCTTGAGAGCCTTGAGGGTAAAATTTTACCAGGAATTTCGGCGATGAGTTTTAATTAAGCTATTTTGAGCATGAGATTAACTTTTTTGTTTTTGTGGCTTACTGTTGTTAGCGCTTTTGGTCAGGATTTAAAAATTAAGCTAGACTCAACAGCTATCTCAGTAGAGGAATTTCAATATGCTGCCCTAATTGATTCCCTTTTTTTAAATGACGTTTTGAAACCTAATTATAAGAGTACTTCTGAACACGCTCAACCAATAAGTAACGCTCAAGTTGATACAGAAACCTTAAAAGAGCGCCTTGAAACACTAAACTCTAAAACGCCTTTAAGCATTACTTATAGTCCTCTTCTAGAGCAACTGATAAATAAATATCTTAAANACCGCAAGACATCTTTTGATGTCCTCATGCAAAGAAGTTTGTATTATTTCCCTTTATTTGAACAGGTTTTGGACAAGCATAAAATACCCCTTGAAATTAAGTATTTAGCAATTGTCGAGTCGGCCCTTAGACCAAAGGCAAAATCACACGCTGGAGCTACTGGTCTTTGGCAATTCATGTATTCAACTGCTAAGCAACAGGGCTTGGAGGTAAGCAGTTATGTTGATGAACGCTGCGATCCTTTAAGGTCAACCAATGCCGCTGCTTTATATTTGAAGAGTTTACACAGCATTTTTGACAACTGGGAGCTAGCTTTGGCCGCCTATAATGCTGGTCCTGGAAATGTAACCAAGGCAATTAGACGCTCGGGGGGCTATACAAACTATTGGAATATAAGACCTTTTCTTCCAAGGGAAACAGCTAATTATATACCTGTTTTTTTAGCAACTTTGTATATTTTTGAATACGCTGAGGAGCACGGCTTCAAACCTGCCAATCCTCAAATTTCCATTAATGAAACGGACACAATTAGAGTACAGAAAACGATCCACCTTGAATACATAGAAGATGTTTTAGACATTGAAACGGAGATTTTAACATTTTTAAATCCNTCTTATAAACTAGACATTATTCCTTTCAGAAAGGAACGAAATTACACATTAAGGCTTCCTGCGGCGCTCGTTGGCAAATTTGTCTCAAATGAAAAGAAAATTTATGATTATGCACAACAGCAATATGATTTAGAAGAAAAACCCATGCCTAAATTTTATAAGATGAATTCAAAGTTAAGGTACCAAGTTAGGCCAGGGGATTATCTAGGTAAAATTGCCAATAAGTTTAATGTAAGTATCCGCGATATAAAAATTTGGAATGGGATGAAAACGGACTTTCTGAATGCAGGCGATCGCCTTTTAATTTACACAAAAAGCTTAGACTATCAGCCCCAGCCCAAGGCTTCAATTTCTGTTTCAAGCAACGAAAGTCAACGAATTCATGTTGTGCAAAGAGGAGAGTCTTTGTGGACCATTGCTCAATTTCTCCCAGGCATTTCAGTACAAAATCTTCAAGAATGGAATGATATTAAAGGTGGAAGACTGAAGGTTGGAACCAGGCTAATTATTTCAAAAAGTAATTAAGAAAGATGAGAACGATATTACAAGGATTTTTATTAACGCTTACAATGTTAGCCTGCAAAGAGGCTGTTGAAAAAAAAAGATATAAACCCGCATCTTCAGGTAATATTAATAGCCTTTTAGTTGTTATGGACAATGATTTGTGGCAAGGCCGAGTAGGGAATGCTGTGAGGTTAAATATTGGCTCAGAAGTGTACGGGTTGCCCCAAAAAGAGGCGTACTTTGATTTTAATCAAGTGCCGTCAGCAGTATTTTCAGATTTTGTTCGCTTAAATAGAATTATTTTGAAAGTTCAGATATCAGAGAAAATTGGCGCTTCATATTATAAAAACCCATATGCAAACCCCCAGAGTATGGTTGTTATTAGCGCCCCAGACCGTGAATCATTAATAGATATTATTGCAAAAGAAGCTCCAGATATTATTTCAAAATTTAAATCTTATGAATTTAAGGAAAAGCAACGCCGAATTAATAAATCCCCGTTTAATTCACAACAGATTCAAACTGCTTTAGAAATAAGAGTTAGCTTACCATCGGCCTATAGAATTGCAAAATCTAATAAAGATTTTTTTTGGATCAGGAAGGATATAAAAGCAGGAAGCCTGAATTTACTTTTGTATAGTCTAAACGAAAACAAGCTTAATTTAAGCAAATCTTTTTCAGACTATATAGCTCACAGCAGAGACTCAATATCTAAGGCTTTTATTCCTGGCCCCGTAGATGGCAACTACATGATTACTGAGACAAATTACACCCCGCTTTTTGAAGAAACGGCTTTATCAAATACAAAAGTCTTTGTAACTAAAAGCCTGTGGAAGGTAGAAGGCGCATTTATGTCTGGGCCTTTTGTGAATTATTGCTTTGAAGATAAGGTTAAAAACCGTCTTTTAGTAGCTGAAGGATTTGTGTACGCGCCTGCACGAAAGAAAAGAGACTATATGTTCGAGCTGGAAACTATAATGAGATCAATCACATTGGAATGACAATGAAAAGGGTCACTTTCGTTTAGTTCTCTTCAATTTCTTTTTGGGCATCTTCTTCTTCTCGGCTTGCCTTTTTAAATTCCTTTATGCCTCCCCCTAAGCCCTTCATTAGTTCTGGGATTTTTTTACCACCCCAAAGCAAAAGAATTACAACNGCAACTAATACAATTTGCCATGGGCCCAGCGCTAAGGGTGTCATGTGTAAAATCATTTTTTCTTAATTTATATACAAAGTTAATAATATTCCTTGAAATAGATGCTTAAAACTATTTTTAGTACATATAATTATAAGCAATCGAACAATTTTTATTTATTTTAGCCCTAGATGACTCCAAAAAGAGTAAATAAAAAAAAGTTAAAGAAAACGTGGCTTCATAAATATCGCCTGGTAATTCTTAATGAGGATACATTTGAAGAAAAACTTACCATAAGACTTACTCGATTGAATGTATTTATTGTCAGTACTTTATTAGCCATTGTTGTAGTCTTTTTAACAACNATTCTTATTGCTTTTACCCCATTAAGAGAGTACATTCCGGGATATACCTTGCCAGCACTTCAGGGCCAGGCCATTAGATTAGACAAGAAGACAGATTCATTGCTTCAAATCTCATTGATGAATGAACGCTATATCAACTCAATAAAAAAAGCCTTAAGTGGCGAGGCTGCTTTTGAATCCATTAACAAGGATTCTATATATGATTCTGTTGAGAGCGAGATAGACCTTGTTGGACTACAAACCTCAAATGCAGATTCTTTATTAAGAGCTAAGGTTGATAATGAAGATAAATATAATTTGTTTGAATCCGCAACAGCGGCTACTAACTTTCTCTTTTTTCCGCCTGTTAATGGATCAGTTAGTTCGCCTTTCGATTTGAATACGCAACATTATGCTGTAGATATTGTAGTTTCTAAGGGAACTCCTGTTAAAGCAGCGGCAGCTGGTCGTGTCGTGCTAGCATCTTGGACCTCAGACTCTGGCTACGTCATTATAATAGACCACGGTAATCAGTTGCTATCAGTGTATAAGCATAACGCAAGTTTAAACAAGGGGCAGGGTGATTTAGTTAGGGCACAGGAAGTCATCGCCAACTCTGGTTCTTCTGGAGAGCTAAGTACGGGGCCACACTTACACTTTGAACTTTGGTATGATGGAAATCCGATTGACCCTGAAACGTTTATTAACTTTTAGATATCCGAATGAACTCTTTCAAATCGTATTTTGCTAAAATTTTTGCAGCACTTATTGCAAGAAGGNTAAGAAGGTGGTCATCGAGACCACTGGAAACACAAAAACGGGTATTTACAGATTTAATAAGTTCTGCCAAAGATACAGAGTTTGGCAAAGACCATAAATTTAAAACTATAAAAACCTATTTAGATTTTACAAACAATGTCCCAGTAAGGGATTACGAAAAGCTTAAGCCCTACTTAACTAAGGCGATCGATGGTCAGCCTAATATTCTTTGGAAGGGGCAGCCAATATATTTTGCGAAAACTTCTGGCACAACATCAGGGGTTAAATATATACCAATTACTGATTTATCAATCAAAGCTCAGGTTGAGTGCTCGAGAAATGCAGCACTGATGTACATTCATGAAACAGGCAACGCAGATTTTGTAGANGGTAAGTGGATGTTTCTTCAAGGAAGTCCAGCATTAACTGAAGAAAATGGAATCAAAATCGGAAGACTCTCAGGTATATCAGCACACTATGTCCCGTCTTATCTTCTAAAAAATAGGATGCCTACATGGGATACAAATTGCGTTGAAGATTGGGAGAAAAAGGTAGATTTAATTGTAGATGAGACAGTTGTGGAAAATATGACTGCCATTGCCGGCATACCCTCTTGGGTTCAAATGTACTTTGAAAAGTTAATAGAATTGAAACAAAAAAAAGTAGGCGAAATTTTTAAAAATTTTAGCTTATTTATTTATGGAGGAGTCAATTTTGACCCATATAGGTCAAAGTTCGAAAGTCTTATTGGCAGGAAGGTTGACAGTATTGAGCTTTATCCAGCAAGCGAGGGGTTCTTTGCATTCCAAGACGATCAGCAACAAAAGGGAATGCTATTGCAATTAAATTCAGGGATTTTTTATGAATTCATTGAATCCAGCACTTTTTTTGAGGAAAACCGTAAAAGAATTACATTAAAAGACGTAAAAATAGGTATCAATTACGTTATAATTATTTCCTCTAACGCAGGACTATGGGCCTATAATATTGGTGATACTATACAATTTACTTCTATTTCTCCCTATCGAATTATTGTTAGTGGGCGCATTAAGCATTTTATTTCAGCCTTTGGGGAACACGTAATAGCTAAAGAAGTTGAACAGGCCTTGATATCATCTGTAAAAGGGACAGGTATCCGTATTTCAGAGTTTACGGTTGCCCCTGAAGTTAATCCAGAGTCCGGCTTACCATTTCATGAATGGCTCATTGAGTTCGAAGCCCCCCCTGAAAATATTAATCAATTTGCTGAAAAAATAGATAACGAAATGAAAAAACAAAACAGTTACTACTTAGATCTAATTGTAGGAAAAGTTCTTAGGCCATTGAAAATCAGCGTTGTAACGTTAGGTGGGTTTAAACATTACATGAAAACAATAGGCAAACTTGGCGGACAAAATAAAATACCTCGCTTATCCAATGACCGAACAATTGCGGACCACCTACATTCAAACAATCTTATCAAATAGTGTATATTTGTCCAGCTATTAATTATAAAGGCATTTGCTTTTAGCCCTAATAATGCAATATATTTGTGCTTTTTTCGTTTNACGGACGAGCAATGAATTATGAGGAAACAAAAACCAGCTACGAAATATCTAAACTAAATAAATGAATACTAATAAAACACCCTCAAATGAAGAAGTTGATTTAGGNCAACTTTTCAATATGATTGGAAACACATTTAATAAATTCTTTCAATTTATTGCATCTATTTTTAATCAGTTTTTTATGGCCTTTGTATGGCTAGTTTTTTTTATAAGAAGACGAGCAATTGTTTTAATAGCCGCAATTATAGTTGGGTTAATTACAGGATATCTTATTGAAAAAACCTCACCACCAGTTTACAAGTCCTCAATTTCTGTAAAACAAAATTACCAAACAGGAGAAAACTTATATGGTTCCATAAACTACTATAATGGGCTATTAAGGGATCGAGACTATCAAATACTTGCTGAAGTTTTAGGTTTATTATCATCCCCAAAAGAAATTGTTGGATTTGAAATAGAGCCAATTATCACAGATAACGATATGTTGGTAATGTTTGATAAGTATATGGGAGGTCTAGATTCATTAGCAGCATCTAAAATTGATTATAAGGATTATGCTAAAAATATTAGAGATTATAAGCACAGATACCAGCAAATAAGTATAAAATCTCGGACAAGGGCTGATTTTAATAACGTTTTTACCAATATTGTGGGTAATATTGAAACTAACCTGTTTTTTGTTAATGAGCAACTCAAAGACCTTTCTGAGCTAGAAAGTAATAAGACATCATTGAAGGAAGCCTTAGTTAAATCTGATTCATTACAAGAGACTTATAAGCGTGTTTTAGAGCAGCAGATAGACCCAAAAACTACTTCTGAGATTGGAATTACGTTTGAGGGAAACAACGAGAAAGATAAAACACGTGAATTCGATTTATATAAAAACGATATTGACTTAAGACAGCGTATTATTGATATTGATAGAGAAATAAAAGATAAAAAAAATATCATTGACGTTATTTCCAGCAAACAGGACAATGGCTTTGTAGATAACACTAAAAACTTTATTGGCATAGCGCTACCTTATAAACAGTTTTACTTATTTTTTATTTTTTCAATAGTTTTTATGGCCTTATTATGTTTTGAATTTTTAAAGTTTTTGGACAAGTATAGCCCTGACAAGTAAATATATTTTCACTCACACAATAGTTTAAAATGTTGAGGTCTCATACCAACCCTTTATTAAGCTTTGTTATTTTAATCTCTTAATTATTATTAAATGAGAAGTTTATGAGAGCTTGATAAAACTAATCTATGAATGACTAAGAATTTAATAATATTTGGCACTCGCCCAGAGGCTATAAAGATGGCCCCCTTAATAAAGGAGTTCATGCTGCATGGGGACATTTTTGAAACCAAAGTGTGTGTTACAGCTCAGCATAGGGAAATGCTTGACCAGGTTCTTGATTTTTTTGAAATTGTTCCTGACTTTGATTTAAACTTAATGAGACCCAATCAAAACTTGAATAAATTAACCAGTTCAATATTGCTAGGATTAAAGCCTGTATTAGAATCATTTAAGCCCGATTATGTGTTCGTTCACGGAGATACGACAACAACAATGGCAGCAAGTATGGCCGCTTTTTACCTCGGCTCAAAAATCTGTCACGTTGAAGCCGGACTAAGAACAACTAACATGCAATCTCCTTTCCCAGAAGAAATGAATCGATCAGTAACCGGGGTTCTTTCAAATATTCACTTTGCTCCAACACAAATTTCAAAACAAAATTTAATGCTTGAGAATAAGCCCAAGGAGCATATTATTGTTACCGGAAATACAGTCATTGACGCTCTTTTGTTTAGTATTAAAAAAGTGAACAGTCCTGATTATACTAATGATGAAATTAGAAAGTTGACAGATTTATTAGATTCAAATAAAAAATTGATTTTAGTAACAGGACATAGAAGAGAAAATCATGGCGCAGGATTTATTCGCATATGTGATGCCATAAAGCAGATTATAAAAAGGAATCCGGACGTAGAAATTATTTATCCTTTGCATTTAAATCCAAACGTCCAAAACCCAGTACGCGATCGATTAAGCGAAACCGAAAATATTCATCTAATTCCTCCACTATCTTACCCGTCTTTTGTATGGCTTATGGCAAAATCCTATTTAATAATAACTGATAGCGGAGGTGTTCAAGAAGAAGCACCAAGTTTAGGCAAACCAGTTTTGGTAATGCGCGACACAACAGAAAGACCTGAGGCGGTTAATGCAGGAACAGTTGTCTTAGTCGGGACCAACACAAAAAAAATTATTAGTGAGGCACATAAGTTACTAAATGACACTTTAGCCTACGAAAAGATGTCTAAAAAACACAACCCATATGGTGATGGTAGGGCCTGTCTAAAGATTGTTAATCATATTATTTCATGCATTTAAATTCTTAATATGGCCAAAAAAATTGAAGTTGTAATACTCGGACTAGGATACATTGGATTGCCGACTGCTGCGCTAATCTCAAACACAAATAAATTCGTTTTCGGAGTAGATACTAACCAAAATGTTGTTGACACCATTAACAAAGGTCAAGTACATATTGTAGAGCCTGAGCTAGACATTGCAGTAGAAAAAGCAGTTAAAGCTGGTTTTCTTAAAGCATCAACCAGGGCTGTAGCTGCAAACACATATTTGTTGGCAGTTCCCACCCCTTTTAAATCTGATAATAAACCTGATATTTCATTTGTTAAAGCAGCTACTTCTAGTGTTTTGAATTTATTAAAAGCAGGAGATTTATTTATTATTGAGTCTACTTCACCAATTGGAACTACAGAAAATATAGCGGATTATATTTATTCATCTCGACCTGAGCTAAGAAATGAAGTTTACATAGCATATTGCCCTGAGCGAGTTTTACCAGGTAATGCAATGAAAGAGCTGGTCAACAATGATAGAGTAATAGGAGGGATAAATAACGAATCTACAGAAAAAGCAGTTCTTTTTTATAAAAAATTTGTTAATGGCAGCCTACACAAAACTAATGCTAGAACTGCAGAAATGTGTAAGCTTGTTGAAAANTCTTCTAGGGATGTTCAAATTGCATTTGCAAATGAGCTCTCACTNATATGTGACAAAGCTAAAGTAAATGTTTGGGAGCTNATAGACCTTGCTAATAAACACCCGAGAGTTAATATACTTAAACCTGGGTGTGGAGTTGGAGGTCACTGTATTGCCGTTGATCCATATTTTATTCTTTCAGATTATCCTAAAGAATCAAAAATAATTGGGACTGCACGAGAGGTAAACAATTATAAGGCGTTTTGGTGTGCAGAAAAAATACTGAGTACTAAATTAAAATTCCAAATTGAATATGGAAGAGAGCCGAGTATTGCATTAATGGGGCTAGCCTTTAAGCCCAACATTGATGATTTAAGAGAATCCCCTGCTAAATATATTGTTCAAAAAGTGCTACAAAATGCGAATAACGAAGCACACTACGTTGTCGAGCCCAATATAGATGATCATAAGGTTTTTAAGCTGACGAACTATAAACTGGCAGCTCAAAAGGCCGATATTATTGTTTTTTTAGTTGCACACGATGAATTTAAAAGCTTGGTGATATCAAAAACTAAAGAAGTATTAGATTTTTGTGGAATTAAAGTTTAACTAAAATGAAGGTTCTTAAATCTTTTCAAATACTTTCTTTAATATCGGCGGTTTTTTTTCTACCATTAAACTTAAATTTAAATAATATAAGTTTGGTAGTATTTATTGTTTCAAGTTTTTTGTTATTTTTCTTAAAAGATTACAATAAAAAAAATGAGACACTTAAATCTAATCTTAAAATTATAATTCTTTTTTCCANTCCTTTTTTATTAAACTTTTTCGGTCTTTTTTATTCAAAAAATTTAAACCTAGCTGTTGACTATAATATTAGAGCATTGCCTTTTTTGTTGCTACCTATGGTGTCAATTGTTTCAAACAAATTGTTTTCTAACAATTACAAAAAAATGGGTACCGCTCTTGTTTTAGGGTGCCTNTCGACCGCCTTTTTTAGCTGGACCTTCTCGTTTTACGAGATATCTCAATTAAACCGCCCTTTTTCAGCAATTATAGGCCCCCTCTATACTCATCATAATTTACTCAAACCTTTGGACCTTCACGCAGCTTACGTCTCTATTTGTATTTACACAGCAATTGGATTCATAATCAAGATTTATTCAGACTCTAATCAAAATTTTAAACGATTTTATTTTATTGCGGCTTTAATTTTAACCATATTTATGTTCCAACTGCTTTCAAGGAACGCTTTAATTTTTTCATTTTTTTCATTTTCTTTTTTCCTAGTTTCAAAAAGAAAGTGGGGGCTATTGTTCATGAGNTATTTTATAATTTCATTGGGTGTTGTTGGAGCATATAACATAAATCATAATTATTTAAGGGATAGGTTGTTTAATAGTCTAAATTTTTTGGAGAAACCGACAAAGTTTAGTAAAAAAGATGATCGTTTTGATAGGCTGTCAGCATCCTATGAAATTTTTGTAAAATCGCCTATATATGGTTACGGTACAGCTAGTGAAGACAGCATTAGGAATGAAGTTTTTAAAAGTAACCGAGATCAGATAGCTTATGAAAATAATTACAATGCNCACAACCAACTTTTAGAGTACTTAAGCACTTTTGGTATTATTGGAGGGATAGCCTTTTTTATTTTCTTTGCGTCGTTATTCTATTTGGTTTTTAGGCTAAAAAAAGGGTTTTTTACATTTATAGCAATTGGGCTATTTTTAGCTTGTATAACAGAATCTGTTTTTGAAAGGTCTCAAGGAGTTGTTTATACTTCATTATTTCTTTCTCTACTAATTAGCTTCACTCGTAAAAAAGATTTTAAGTTTGGTAAAATTATTTAAAAAACATAAGAACTATATTTTTTATGCAAGCTCAATAGTAGCTAGCCGAGGGCTTGAATATTTTATTTTATTTTTTTCAGCTGTTTACCTGTCAAAGGAGCGCTATGGAGAGCTTGAGTTTTATAAAAAATTAATTGAGCTTTTAGCAGTTTTATTAGCATTTGGATTGCCAGCCTTACTGCTTACATATACAAAAAGTAAAAACAGCAAATTTTATTTAACCTTACTATCTCTATTATTTTTAATTTTATTTTCCTTAATTATTTTTCCAGTACTCTCTTTTTTTGGTTATAATTACTTGTTAATTCCTATACTTTTTCACGCCATTTTTTTTAACAATGGCATTATTCCGGTATTTTTTTTAACAAGTCTCGGAAGCCGCCAAGCCTCTATATATAAGTTTGCAACTTCGATAATTTTTTATTTTGGGGTTTTTTTATTGCTAAAATTCCACCCCAGTCCAGAGTATGCATTTATTTATATTAACTATTTTCTAATAGTTATAGGAATCTTATTCTTGGGTTTTTTATTTTGGAATTCATCTTTCAGTGTTCAATTTTTTAAACGTTATTTCAAACTTTTTATTTGTTTACTCGGAAGTTCGTTAACATTGGTAGTTAGTAATTTTGCAAACATTATGTTTCTATATGCTGATATTATAATAATTAAATTAATATCTCAATCAGCGAACTCTGAAATTGCAGATTATAGTTTTAGTTTAAATATTGCAAATATGTTACTTTTAATTCCATTTACTTTAGTCCAGGTAGACATTGAAATAATAAAAAAAAATATTGCTTTAAGGAAAAAGGCATCTAGAATCTTTAAATTATGCTTAACCTTTTGCTTATTTCTTTCTCTTTTCTACGTTTTATTAGTAAACACCCTTTACCTTGATTTTTCGCAAACAGTTATTGTGTTTATGGTTATATTATTTGCTAAATTCTTTCAGGCTCAGTCTGTTTTACATGGAGCACTATTATTGGTGCAAAAGCAATTTAGTATTAACCTTAAGATTAACTTAATGATTTTATTTCTTAATATTGGCTTAAGCTATATCTTTTACCTTTTACTAGGAATAATCGGAATTGCATTAGCCAGCCTCCTTAGCTTATCAATTCGCTTCTTTTTATTAAAGAACTTTTCAAATCTTAATAAATATGACTAAAGAAAGAGTTTTAACGGCCATTGTTTCTTTTTTCTTTTTTCTTGTAATTGTAACAGACTTTTGCTTTAAATATTCACGAATTTACATAGGTGAAACAATTAAATTTTTACCCATTACAAAATCTCTGATTGCAATAGTGTTTTTGTCAGCTTTGTGGTTTATAAAGCTGATAAAGAAGAAAGATATTTACGTCTTAATTTTAATTACAGCCCCCACCATAATTCATTTATTTTTGTCTAACCCTGTAGAAATTAGAAGTTTCTTAGATATAATAGGTAAGTATGTCTTCGGAATAATTATTATGTTGTTCATTTTTAGAACCCGTAAAATATTATCAGAAAACATTTTAGTTAATTCACTTATTTGCCTTTCAATTATCAATTTCACGTGTATTATTTCAGGATATTTTTTTGATATTTATATATTTGAGACATACACAGGTGAAAGGTTTGGCTATAATGGAATTTTCAAAAGCACCTCTGTAGCGTCATACTTTTACATGTTTACGCTGACTTATATTTGCCTTAAGCCACATAAAAGCTTTTTTGATAACACTTGGATTATATTGTTACTAGTTTCCTCTATTTTTGTTGGTAGTAAATCTCTCTTGGCGTTTCTTTTTTTAATATTTTTTATGATTTTGATAAAATATCTTTCTAAAAGACAAGCAATTATTTCAGAAAAATTCTTTTACATGATTAGTTCGGTTTTTGGACTTATATTAACATTTTTATTAATAAATTTTTACTTTTTTTTAAACCCTACTTTTAATCAAATATTGACTGAGCAAGGGTTTTTAACCGCTTTTTTTTCTTTCAGAGACATAATTGTCATAAATGTCTTTAATGCAATTAACGACGGTTATCAATTTAGTGATTTTCTTTTTGGGGGTGTTTTCAAGCTTGGCACACTTACAGAAACAGCATTATTAGATTTGTTTTTGACATTTGGTCTGGTAGGCACCTTCTTTTATATATATTTTATTAAATATAATTTACCAAAAATTTACAGCCCTTTCACGCAATTTGTTTTATCCTTTATCGTTCTTTTAATATTATTAAGAGGAAATTTTTTATATTATCCATCAGTTCTTTTTGTCTCATTTTTTGTTATTTCTTTAATATTGAATCAAGAGAGACAACTATAATTAACAGATTATGAAAAACTTATTAGCCCCTTCATTAGCTATAGCGCTTTATTTTTCTTGCAACATCGGGGCCAAAAAAGTGAATATAGAATCTACAGCCGAGGTGAAAGTTAAGAGGAATATTAATAGTTTATTAGCCTACCAAAGCTTATTGTTTAAAAATCAAGACGATTTCGAGCCCAGAGGAGTACTTTTTAACGAACAAGGGGTTACTTTTGGTGTTCAGGACAACCCATGTTACCTCAACATAAATGAGGTTGACTTTGACTTAAGTAAACCATTCAACATTAGCTTTACATATAAAACTTTTTCTGGAGATGGCTCTAAACCACAGGCCCTTATATCTTTTCAAGATCAATTCTCTTCACCATCAAGCATTCCCTTTTTTATTTACACAGCCGCAAATCGTATAACGGCAGTTTATGATAAGCAAGCCCTGTGGGCTGAAGATTATAAGCCAAAAGGCGAAATGTCTCGTAAATTTTATGATTCTTTTGTACTAGATAAAGACATTTTTTATTTTATTTCAATAAACTTTGATGGTAAAAATATAGATATTTATGTAGAATCAGAGCTTTACGCCTCGTTTGATTTGGTAAGCCCATCAGAAAGGCCCTTTTCTGATTTAGTCCTAGGAGCGATAGTTTCTAAAAACGACAATTATCTTTTACCATTTAAAGGAACAATACACGGGTTAAAGTTATTTAACACCTATTTAATGGAAAGGGAAATAATTATGCTTTATAACAACCAGCCAGTATTATAAATCTAATCCCCGTCAAAACTTGTTAGCAAAAAATTTAATTAATAGTTAAAATTGTAATGTCGAACTTAAACTTAAAGATTAATATATTCAATTTATTCTTTAGAATTTTAATTTGCCTGATAGTAGTAAAGCTTCTTTTCTCATATCTTTCTGTGGAACTTCATTACTTTCAAAGCGAATTAATTCCAGATTATGAGCGCTTCAATTTTTTTAATTTCAATAGAAATTTTTCTAGTAAGATTGAATTCATCCTTACTCCATTATTATTAATTTTTATTATAATATATAATAAACATTATAAGCAATCAATTTATTTTATTATAGTATCTGCTTTGGCGGTTTCAATAAATATTTTTACTGCTATAATTAATAAAGTTTCTTTATTTGATTCCCTTTCCCTTTCGCTAAAGTTTTTTACACCAATCTATTTTTTTTGTGCATTAATAATATACAGTAAAAGGCAAAATAATGATTTAAGATTAGGGTTAATTAGGATCCTTCTTTTGTGTATATCACTGAGTTTTGTCGCAATATTATTCTTTAACCCAAGCCTTAATAGGCTTAATAATTATTTACCTATTTATTTCGCTAATATTCATACAAACAGCTATATCATCACAAGTACTCTTATAGGTTTAAGTTATTTGGTTTATAGGTCTCAACAGCGTTTAATTTTAGTACTGTTTTTAATTTTATCAGTTCTTTTAATTTACCTAGGCTATGGAGTTAGAACAGCCACCATTATGTTCGTAATATTTTGCCTGCCATTGATTTATTTTGCATCAGATATTTTTAAGTTGTTGGTATTTAAAATATTACTTTGTTTACCTTTTCTAGCAGCTTTTCTCTTTTTAGTAAAAATAGAGTTTGATTGGACTAATTTTTCTTCAGGGAGGACACTAATGTACCAACAAAAGATAGACCAACTTAAAGGTTTTAATTTAGTTGATTGGGCAATTGGGAAAGGAGCCGGAGCAGACTTAATTCAAACCGATGTCTGGTGGTGGGCAAAAAAAGGTGCTCATAGTGATTTTATAACGGTCTTGGTAGAAAATGGATTGATTTATTTTGCACTGATTATTTTATCATACCTAATGCTATTAATTTTAATTAAAAGAATTAATTTAATTTTCGCTGCATTGGTTTTTAGCAGCTTCTTTTCATCTATTATTAGTAATGGGATGGCATTTAGGCCACACGCTAATTATATTTTTTATTTTGTTTTAGCGTATATTTATGTAGATATAATCAACAATAGCAAAAATCGAGAATTAACCACAACTTAATCTTATAATGCTAAACGCTTACAAATTTTATATAATCGCACATAGACTATACAACTATAATCTTGTATTTCTTTCAAAAATCATCAAGCTTTTTATTTTTGTAGTGTACAATTGCAGCATTCCGTTTGAGGCCAAAATAGGTAAAGGTACCAAGTTTGCTTATGGAGGTATCTCAGTAATTATTCATAAAAGAGCAATTATCGGTAAAAATTGTAATATTGGCTCTAATGTTACAATTGGAGGTCGTTCAAGCTTTAACGACGTTCCGATTATTGGAGACAATGTAATGGTTGGTACAGGGGCCAAGATTTTAGGTCCTGTAAAGATTGGGGATAATGTCAAAATTGGAGCTAATGCTGTAGTTTTAAGCGATTTACCCAGCAACTCTATTGCTGTTGGAGTACCAGCTAAAATAATTAAGCATGAAAATATTAATTAATACGCCAAAATTAGATAAACTTGGGGGGGTGTCGAATCACTATACAGGTCTTAAGAAATATTGGAGAAATAATGTTGTTTATAATCAAATAGGAAGGCGATTTTATTTCCCTGGATTTTTTCTTTTACCATTTGATATTATTTTTTTCATTATAAAGTTATTAATGTTTAGGCCTGAACTTGTAGTGCTGAACCCATCTCTTAATCAAAAGGCATATTTTAGAGATTCTATTTATTTAAAAGTATCTAAATTACTTCAATTTAAAGTAGTTGTTTTTTTTCATGGCTGGGATAAACAATTTGAAAAAAAAATAACAAAGAAATCTTTTATTAAAAGTTATGGCGTTTCAGATTCAATAATTATTCTAGCAAAAGAATTTAAAAATAAAATTAGACACTGGGGATATAACAACCCTATTTTTCTAACAACCACTAAAGTAGATGATAAATTACTAAAAGGATTTACCTATAGTCCTATTAATAATAAGCTTAAAGTTATTTTCTTCGCAAGAATTACTTATACAAAAGGGGTTTATATAGCTATGGACGTATTTAATGAATTTCAAAAATTACATCCGAAAGCCACCCTTGATATTATTGGCGATGGTCCTGAACTCAAAAAGGCTATTAATTACGCTTCAAGTAAAGAAATTAAAAATATTGTATTCCACGGTCAAATTAATGGGGAAAATCTTAAACAAATTTTAAGTCAATCTAATATTAATTTATTCCCTACAAATCACGGTGAAGGGATGCCCACAACGATTTTAGAATCAATGGCCTTTGGGCATGTTATTATAACTAAACTTGTCGGCGGGTTAAAAGACTTTTTTAAGAACAATCAAATGGGTTGGGCTATAAATTCAGATAATAAAGATCTTTTTCTATTAAGATTAATGGAATTAGCCCAAAACACAGCTCTTATTGATAAAATAGGGAAATTGAATTATAAATACGCTAAAGATAATTTTTATGCATCTAAAGTCGCATCCAAATTAGAATCTATTTTTGAAGAAATATCTGCTAATAAATAAGAATGAAAAATATTATAGATGTTGCTTTTGATAAGCTTTTGGTTCATTGTGAAAGTCAAAATTTTAAAGGCTGGGACCCTTACGACGGATTAAATAGCTGGATAATTCAAAAGACATTTTTAGGCAAATCAAGAATTTTTAGATTAGCGTGGATTCAGTTATTTAAGCGTAATCCAATTAATTTAAGAACCATTTTNGGAATTANGAANNAGTACAANCCAAANGGACTCGGGCTTTTTTTGANAGGATATTGCAATNTATACTCAAAAACTCNTNANAGNCACTATNTNAATAAAATTGAATTTCTTTCNTCAAAATTATTAGAACTTCAATCANCTGGTTTTTCAGGAGCTTGTTGGGGTTATAATTTNGATTGGCANGCACGAGCTTTTTACCAACCAAAATTCACCCCTACTGTGGTTGCAACTTCTTTTGTAGTCGAAGCTCTTTTGAAATCTTATGAAATAACCAAAAACGATAAATTATTAGAGACAGCAATGAGCTCTTCAAAATTTATTTTGAGAGACTTAAATAAAACTTATGACTCAAATGAAAATTACACACTTTCTTATTCACCACTAGATAGTACTCAAGTATACAACGCAGGGCTTTTGGGTGCAAAAGCTCTCGCTTTAATTTTTAAATATACTGCNGAACGTAAACTAATAAACGAAGCAAAAAAAATNGTTGATTATGTATGTTCAAAGCAAAATATTGATGGTTCNTGGNATTACAGTTCACTTCGGTATCACCAGTGGATTGATAATTTTCATACGGGGTACAATATAGAGTGTATTTATATTTACCAAAGTATCTCCGGAGATAACACTTATCAGAAAAACATTTCAATTGGTTTAAATTTTTATTTAACTCAATTTTTTTCACATGAAGGAATTTCAAAATATTATAATGATAAAACTTACCCTATAGACATCCATTCACCAGCTCAACTTTTAGTAACATTAGCAAAAATCAATAAATTAAATTCCAATTTGGAGCTTATTGAAAAAGTTATCAGTTGGACAATTAATAATATGCAATCAAAGAAAGGGTATTTTTATTATCAAAAACGTCAGTTTTTTTCTTCCAAAATTCCATATATTAGATGGGCTCAAGCTTGGATGTTTTATTCCTTAAGTTATTATTATTTACAAATAGATGAATAGAATTACTATTCTCAATACTACTATTGATAATTTGACCATGGATCAAACTCTTGGTTTGATTGAAAAAAAAATATCACAAAACGCCCACGTTCATCATGCAGTGGTAAATGCGGGTAAGATTGTAGAAATGCAATCTGACTCACAATTAAGACAAAGTGTAAATAGTAGTGACTTAATAAATGCTGACGGGCAANCAGTTGTTTGGGCATCAAGATTTTTAGGACAAGGCCTTGAAGGACGTGTTACAGGGATAGACCTTATGACAAATCTTGTTAAACTGGCTTCTGAAAAAAATTATAAAATCTTTTTTTTAGGAGCCCAGGAAAAGGTGCTTCTTGAATTGATAAACATCTACAGTANTAAATATTCAAAAGATATAATCGCAGGCTTTAGAAATGGATATTTTAAAAAAGAAGAGGAAAAACATATTGCCAAACAAATTGCTTCAAGTGGCGCAAATATTTTATTTGTAGCCATTAGCTCACCTACTAAAGAAAACTTCCTCTATATGCATAGAAAATTGCTCAGTAAAGTTAATTTTATTATGGGTGTTGGAGGTAGTTTTGATGTCATTGCTGGTAAAGTAAAGAGAGCACCTTTGTGGCTACAGACCATAGGCTTGGAATGGCTTTATCGTCTTTATCAAGAGCCCAAGCGGATGTGGAGGCGCTATTTAATAGGGAACTGCAAGTTTATTTTGTTGGTATTGAGAGAGAAATTTTTAAAGCTAATTTAATTTCTTTCGCCACACTCGATCTAAACCAAACAAACTAATTATATTTGGGCAAAGAAATTATTTTTATGCCCAAAACTATTTTAATTACTGGAGCTGCAGGCTTCCTAGGTTCTCACCTTTGTGATCGTTTTATTGGAGAGGGCTTTAATGTAATTGGAATGGATAATTACATCACAGGTGATCCAGATAATATTCGTCACCTTCTTTCCAGACCAAAGTTTAAATTTATTGAACATGATGTTACTAATTATATTTCAATTTCAGAAAAAATAGATTATGTGTTACATTTTGCCTCTCCAGCTAGTCCAATTGATTATCTAAAAATCCCAATCCACACTTTAAAAGTAAGCTCCATAGGATGTCATAATTTACTAGGATTAGCTAAGTCTAAAAATGCTAGAGTTTTGATTGCGTCTACCTCAGAGATTTATGGCAATCCTCTTGAGCACCCACAGAAGGAAAATTATTTTGGCAACGTTAACACCATAGGTCCACGTGGGGTTTACGACGAGGCTAAACGGTTTCAAGAGGCTCTAACCATGGCCTATCACCGTTTTCATGGCGTAGAGACCCGTATAGCAAGAATATTTAACACCTATGGACCTCGGATGCGTTTGAATGATGGCCGAGTAATTCCTACTTTTATGGGTCAAGCTTTAAGGCACGAAGCTCTTTCTGTCTTTGGCGACGGAAGTCAAACCCGATCCTTTTGCTATGTAGACGATCTAATAGAAGGTATTTATAAACTTTTATTTAGTGACTATGTCTTACCCGTAAACCTTGGAAATCCAGATGAAATCAATATTTTAGATTTTGCAAATGAGATTATATCCTTGACAAATTTAGACTTAAGTATTCAATATAAGCCTTTGCCTGAAGAGGACCCATTAGAGCGCCAACCAGATATCAGTTTAGCAAAAAAAGTCTTAAATTGGCAACCGATAATTAAAAGAGATAAAGGTATCCTCAAGACATTTGAATATTTCAAAGCTTTACCAAAAGCCAAACTATTAAAAGTCGAAAACAAAGACTTTTCAAAACACATTAAAAGTTAAGTGAGTAATTTTAGACAAGGCAGATATTCATGGATGATTAAGCCAATTTCTTATGCCATAGATCTTACTATAATTCAAAGCGTTGCATTATTTTGTCTTTTTCCTCAAAATTCATTTTTGAAATTTATTTTTATAGGCTCTTTTGGGTGGATTGCTACAGCTATGATCTCAAAATTCTATGAAGTTTACCGATATTCTAGTGTGGTAAGAGTTTTTCAACTTTTAGTTCGGCAGAGTTTATTTTTCGCCTTATTTATATTTGCATATTCTGGATTTTATCCAGTTTATGAGATAAATCCTTTACAAAACTTTGAGTACCTAGGAACTTGTTTCATTTTTATTTTCATTTTTAAATACACAATTTTCTTTCTATTGAAAAGGTATCGTGCGTATTTCAAAGGAAATATTAGAAGAACTATTATTCTAGGCACGAATAAACAAGCAAAAGATGTAGCAAGATTTTTTGAGGATACACCAGAATCTGGATTTATAAACACAAAACTAGTTACTGTTCAAAAAACAAAATCAATAAATTTAGAAGAGCTTTTTAAGTATATTGAAAAAGAAAAAGTTGATGAGATTTATTGTTCTTTATCAGAAATTTCACCAAGAGATGTTAAAGCAATTACCAAATTTGCAGATAACAATTTAAAGATCGTAAAATTTATACCTCAAGAAAATACAATTTTAAATAAAGATTTAAAACGTGATTTTTATGGCTTAGCACCTGTTTTAGAGTTTAGATCTATTCCTTTAGATGACTCTTATAATTTAGCTTTCAAGCGTATTTTCGATATTATTTTTTCAGTTTTTGTCATTTTTTTTATAATGTCTTGGCTCACTCCATTGCTTGCCATCCTTATTAAGTTAGAGTCTTCAGGCCCCGTTTTTTTTACACAAAAGCGAAACGGATATAGTTATCAGTCTTTTAACTGCATTAAGTTTAGATCAATGATTTTAAATGACAAGGCAGATATTATACAAGTTTCTAAAGCTGATGAACGCATAACTAAAATAGGAAAGATAATGCGTCAAACAAGCATGGATGAACTACCTCAGTTTCTTAATGTACTTTTGGGAGACATGTCTGTTGTTGGTCCACGGCCACACATGTTAAGCCACACTGAAATGTATGCTAGAAAAGTTGATAAATTTATGGTTCGTCACTTTGTCAAGCCTGGTATTACCGGCCTTGCCCAAGTAAGTGGATTTAGAGGTGAAATAGAAACAGATAAAGACATAATTGGACGGGTAAAGTTTGATATTTATTACATAGAGAACTGGTCTTTATTTTTAGATTTGAAAATTATAATTAAAACAATAATAAAAGCCATCAAAGGGGATGAAAAAGCGTATTAATCAATGAATATTTTAGTATTAGGCTCAGGAGGTAGAGAACACACATTTGCTTGGAAAATCAAGAAAAGCCCGTTATGTAGCCATTTATTTGTAGCACCTGGTAATTCTGGCACAGCCGAACTTGCTATTAATCTCCAAGTCGAGGTTAATGATTTTGAGGGCATAAAAGCTGCAGTTCTCAAGCACAAAATAGATATGGTAATTGTTGGGCCTGAAGATCCACTGGTTAATGGGATTCATGATTATTTTTTAAATGATAATTCTTTAAAAAAAGTTACTGTGATTGGACCTCAAAAGGCAGCAGCTCAATTGGAAGGGAGTAAGGAATTTGCTAAAGAATTTTTATTTCGACATGATATACCTACAGCAGGCTACCAAAGTTTTAAAGTTAATGAACTCAAAAAAGGGTATGATTTTTTAGAATCACTATCCCCTCCTTATGTTCTGAAGGCTGATGGCCTGGCTGCAGGGAAAGGTGTTCTTATTATTGACGAAATTGATGAGGCTAAAACAGAGTTAAAGAAAATGTTAGTTGATTCTAAATTTGGAGATGCTAGCGCGAAGGTAGTTATTGAAGAGTTTCTTGATGGTATTGAACTTAGTTGTTTTGTGCTAACCGATGGTGAAAATTATAAAATATTACCAACAGCAAAAGATTATAAACGTATAGGGGAGGGAGATACAGGACTAAACACTGGAGGCATGGGTGCCATATCACCAGTTCCCTTTGTCAATAACATATTATTAGATAAAATTGAAGAACAAATTGTAAAACCCACCATTAATGGATTAAAAAAAGACAAATTACCTTATAGGGGTTTTATTTTTATTGGATTAATAGTTGTTGATAATCAGCCAATGGTTATTGAATATAATGTTAGGATGGGAGATCCTGAAACAGAGGCCGTTTTACCACGCTTAAATACTGACTTAGTGGAGCTATTCGTTGCAATTAGGGATCAAACATTAAACAAAATATACTTAAATATTAACTCAAAATCAGCCACCACTGTGGTTCTTGTTTCTGGAGGCTATCCTGAAGCATATGCTAAAGGAATGGAAATTTCAGGTCTTGAAGCTGTAAGCGATGCAATTATTTTTCATGCCGGCGCAGAAAACATTAATGGTAAAGTTGTTACTTCTGGGGGCCGTGTAATCGCTGTAACAGCCCTTGGAGAAGATTATAAATCAGCACTAGCAACCACTTACCAAGCTGTGTCAAAAATTAATTTTAAGGGAATGAACTATAGGAAAGACTTAGGTTTTGATTTATAAGAATGAGTGAGAACTTATAGTTTTATCCTCTTCATTATTGTCACTGAAAGCTTTAAGTTGGAACATCCAATATGTGACACTAACAACAAGAATAGCTAAGAAAACCCAAGTTACAATATTTGCAAACCACCAGTTATCTAATTCGATCTCCCTTAACATATTAAATGGTACAAATAAAACAGTTTCAAAAAGCTCTTGAATAGCAGTAAAAAATTCTTTCATAGCAAAAGGTTAAAAATTTTGTAAGCAAACTACAGTTTTAAAGAATAGGCTTATATTTATACAGCAAATATAATCAACTCTTGAGATGATTACAAGGTTTTTTAGAATATCTAAGCCATTTCACTATGTCCTTTTTTTTGGGGCATTAATTTTAGTGTATTTTTTACAGCGCGGGAATTATCTATATACTGCTCAGCATTTAAACTTTTTGTTAGAGCTAGCTATATTTTCATCTTTTTTGGTTTCAATATTTTTGATGATATTTATAATAACCAAAAATAACTTAACACAAAATAATAGTTTTGCAGCTCTTTATTTTTCGTTATTTATATTGTTGGTTCCTGAGTCAATAGCAGAGCCAAAAGTTATTTTTTCAAACATGTTTGTATTGCTCGCCTTTAGAAGAATATTCAGCGTTCAAACTAAAATAAATTTAAAAAAAAAATACTTTGATGCAGGGCTTTGGCTATCTCTTGCCACTGTGTTTTATGTTTGGGCAATTCTTTATTTTATTCCTTTACTAGCAACAATCTTTTTGTGGAAAACAGACCAGGTTAAACATTTATTTGTGATTATTTTTGGGGCTCTATCAGTATTTGTTATTACACTTATTTCAAACATTATACTTAATACAGATTTACCTGATTTAGTGCTTGAGCTTCCTACCCAAGAGATTGATTTTTATTCCTCACTGACTTTTCAACTTAAAATTAGTATGGCACTTATTATGGTAATTTCAATATGTTCTTTTTTCACCACACTTAACCAATTAGTTTTTAAAAATATTCAAACCAGGTCACTTTTTATCACATTATATTTAATGTTTTTAACAGGCGTTTTAATTTTTTTAATAACATACGATAAAACTCCCAAAAACCTTCTTTTTTTAACCTTTCCGCTGGCTGTTATAGCAGCAAATTTTACTCAAATGAAAAAAACTCTTTGGACCGCTACATTGTTTATACTTACATTAATTATTTTTGTAGCTGTAAGATGTTATGATCACATCAAATTTATTTTAGAAATTTAAAAAGTAATTCCATTATATTTGCCTTTAAATAACTGAGTTTATGTTTTCAAAAAAAGCAAATGAAATTTTTATTGATGCGATAATACAATTTAAAGAGGTTGGCTCCCTGGTTGAACCATTTGTTAACAAATACGATAAAAATCAAGATTTAATCTCACATTTGCTATTTAGAAAATGTTGGATTGATGCTGTTCAATGGTCATATGAAGATATTATAAGAGACCCCTGTATTAAACCCCTAGATGCATTAAAGTTGAAACGTAAAATAGATGCCTCAAATCAGGACAGAACCGATACAGTTGAATATATTGACAGTTATTTTTTGGAGAAATACAAGGATGTTAAGCCTAGGGTTGACGCAACTATAAATTCAGAAAGCCCAGCCTGGGCGATTGATCGTCTATCTATTTTAGCATTAAAAATTTATCATATGCGTGCAGAGAGTGTTAGACAAGACGCAACTCAATCTCATAGGAATGCATGTGAGATAAAGTTGAATATACTTTTCGAACAACGCCAAGACTTATCTTTAGCTATTGACAATCTTTTAATTGATATTTCTAATGGAGACAAGTACATGAAGGTTTATAAGCAAATGAAAATGTATAATGACTCTGAGTTAAACCCTGTTTTGAGAAAAAATAAATAAAACTACCATTTGGCTGATCCTGTAAAGCACATATTACTTATAAGATTTTCTTCTTTAGGTGATGTGGCTATGATAGTTCCTGTCATAGCTATTTTTTTAAGATCTCATCCAGAAGTTAAAATTTCCATTCTTACCAAGGAGCAATACGCTCCACTATTTAGCCACTTGACAGGTGTAGAGGTGATTCATGTTAGCTTCGAAAAGGGGATAAGAGGGTTTATTAGTCTTTTTAGCCTTGCTAAAAAAATTAAAACGCTAGAAGTTGACTCCATTGCGGACTTACACAACGTTTTAAGAACAAAATTATTAAAACTCTTACTTCCTAGCCTAAATTTCAGTTCTCTTGATAAAGGCAGGGATGAAAAGCGCAGGCTTACAAAAGGTAAAATTTTTACTCCACTAAAATCAACTTTTGAACGTTATGCGGATGTAATTAGAAATCTTGATTTTAAATTATCATTAAGTGAGCACTATATTAAAAAGCCGTTAGCCCTTAGTAAGGAAATTCAGAATCAAATAGCTTACTTTGACAAACCAATGATAGGCATAGCTCCTTTTGCAGCATTTAAATCTAAGATGTATCCATTACAACAAATGAAGCGAGTGATATCCTCCCTTTCCAAGAATTATTTTATAATATTATTTGGTGCTGGAGATTACGAAATCAAAACTATTAATAACATTGTAAGCTGTACTCCTGGGACATATTCTGCAGCTGGGAAATACACGCTGGAAGACGAACTAAAACTTATATCTAACTTGAAAGGGATGATTGCAATGGATTCTGGCAATGCCCATATGGCGGCAATGATGGGAGTGAGCGTAATTACGTTATGGGGGGTAACACACCCATATGCTGGATTCAAACCGTTTAATCAACCTTTTAAAAATTGCTTGTTGGCTGACAGAAAAAAATTCCCTAAAGTTCCAACTTCTGTATATGGCAATAAATACCCCAAGGAATATGAAGGTGCAATTTCAACAATTTCAGAAGATTCTATTTTACAAGCAGTAAAAAGAAGTTTTTAAACATCATCAAAGTCTATATTTATTTTGGATGACGTTGGCACTGCTTGGCAGCTTAAAACTAAGCCTTCTTCAACTTCGCTTTCTGATAAAATACTATTTTGACGCATTTCTGCAGTACCTTCTCTGATTCTACAAATACAACTACTACAAACCCCTCCTTTACACGAGTAAGGAACATCTAAATCTTTTTCCAATGCCGCCTCAAGAATTGTTTGCTGCGGTAAGATTGTTATGCTTTCTGTTTCATCGTCAAATAAAATAGTTGCTACAGTAGATGTAATATTTTTTTTAATAATCTTTTCTTCGCTCGATTGGGTGGTGGTAAAAAGTTCAAAGAAAATTTTATTCTCAGGAATGTTGTAATCGTTTAAAGTGTTTTTAACATTATGAATCATTCCCTCTGGGCCACATAAATAATAAATACAAGATTCTTTTTTTGGTATAATGTTTTTTAATGCATGAATTGTATTTTTGGAATCAATGCGGCCGTTTAGATGTCCAGGTGATTTTTCGCGACTATAAATAAAATGAATTTTTAAGCGGTCTCTGTAGTGCGATTCAAGTTCAGTTAGAGTTTTGTGAAAAATAGTTGTATTCTTTGTTTGATTTCCGTAAAATAGGATACATTTTTGATTTGTAGTTTCTGTCAAAACGGTTTTTATGATGCTCATAATTGGAGTTATGCCACTTCCGGCAGCAAAAGCCACGATTGTATTTGAAGATTCTTTACTCGGCTCAAAAATAAATCTACCTTTAGGGGTGGCTACTTTTAAAAAATCTCCTTTTTTCAAAGATTTATTCGCATATGATGAAAATAAACCATTTTTAATTTCTTTTATTGTTACGTTTAATTCACCGCTGTTAGGACTTGAGCTTATGGAGTAATCTCTATTAGTTAAATCTCCATTAATCATTGTTTCTAGGGTTAGATATTGCCCAGCAATAAATTTATAATCCTCCTTAAGGCTATCAGGCAGTGCAAAACTCAAACTCACAGACATAGAAGTTTCCCTAACGATTTCTTTAATTGCCAATAACTGTTTTAATGCCATAACTAAAATTTGTGTAAAATTAACAAAGAGCAATTAAAAGGTTTGTTAATGTACCGCTAAATTTTATGTGCGATCAGGTTAATCAAGATTTTTAGATTGGGGTAAAATGAGCCAAAAAATTAGATTTATTCAAAAAGATGAGTATTTTTACAAACTTTGCATAACATACATAAACTTTTTAAGTTATAAAGTACAAACTAAATCACAGTTGAAAACCGCTTTTAAATATATTACTGTTTTTACGTGTCTTTTTATTTTAGCCTCTAGCTGTTCTAGAAAAAAAGATCGTTTTTTAAACCGTCATTGGCATGCTTTAAACACTAAGTACAATGTCTTATATAATGGAGGGCTTGCTTTAGAAGAAGGAATAAATGAACTTGATGCTTTGTATAAAGACAACTACTGGGGCACACTTCCGGTAGAGCGATTGACTCTTGAAGAAACTTTAGATTTTGAGGACCAAAATTTAAATCCAAATTTTGAACGCTCAGAAGAAAAAGCAATTAAAGCAGTTCATACCCATGGAATGAAAATTAAGGGTAAAGAGAAAAATAACCAAATTGATGAAGCTTATATTATGCTTGGAATAAACCGTTACTACAGCGGT
This sequence comes from Formosa sp., assembly GCA_002698705.1. Taxonomy (GTDB): domain Bacteria; phylum Bacteroidota; class Bacteroidia; order Flavobacteriales; family Flavobacteriaceae; genus UBA3537. The sequence continues at coordinate 43,475 of NZZM01000042.1, forward strand.
CGGTTCATACCCGCGATTGAGGCATTTAACTATATACTTTTCAAGCATCCAGCAAGCAATAACATTAATACCGCAAAACTTTGGAGGGCCAAGGCAAATTTACGTTTAGAAAATGAATTTATTGCTTTAAATGATTTAAAGGAATTGCTTCAAAATGAGGATTTGTCAGAGATAAATCAAATACAAGCCCATGCATCACTTGCACAATTATATATTAATACAGGTTCTTTAAAAAATGCACTTAATTCTTTAGAAAATGCCGCTAATACAACAAAGGATAAAATGTTTAAAGGGCGTCTACGTTTTATTCAGGGCCAGTTGTACAACATTGAAGGTAAAAAAGACAGCGCAGACCTTGCTTTTCAGAAAGTGATTAATTTAAAGCGGAAGGTTCCAAGATCATACAGAATTAATGCATTTCTAGAGCAAGTAAAAAACTTTAACTATTCTTCAAAGAAGTTAGATTCTTTGGAAGATTTCCTAGATGATATTGCATCAAATAGAGAAAACCGCCCCTATTTAGATCGTATTTACTACACTACAGCTAAACATTATTTGAAGACAAATAAGGACTCCATCGCTATTTCTTATTTTAACAAATCCCTTCAAACAAAATCTCAAGACTTGTATTTAAATGCGCTTAACTACCATACTATTGCAGATTATTATTATGAGAATTCCAATTATACTTCAGCTGGAGTATACTACGATAGTACATTGGCAAACTACAAGAAGAGAACTAAGCCTTACAGGGCTGTCAAAAAAAGATTAGATAATTTAAAGGATGTTATCTTATATGAATCGATTGTAAAAGTCAATGACAGTATTTTAGAACTTGTTTCTTTACCAGAGAATGAATTAATAAGTTACTTTGAGAGTTACATAACGGCCTTAAAAGATAAAAGCGAGAAAACCAAAAACAAGCGAACAAAATCGAGGCGCATGACTATCAATAGTGCGGGGGATAAAAAGAACATTAAAGCTGGCAGCTTTTACTTTTATCAGAATACTACAGTTGCTTACGGTAAGGGGGAGTTTAAGACCTTTTGGGGTGAGCGCCCTTTAGAAGACAATTGGCGCTGGTCTTCAAAAAAAGTTACAGGAAATTCAAATGATAAATATTATGATATAAATAAGGAGACCAAATTCACAGATTCTCTCACTCCTATTGTACTGATAAACCGACTGCCCAAAGACTCTACTATTATAGATAGTATTTCACGCAGGAGAAATTTTGCTTATTTTAAGCTAGGATTAATTTATAAAAATAAATTTAAAGATTATAGCCGTTCTAGACTTAAGTTAGAAACCCTTCTAAAGCGGGACCCCGAGCAACGACTTATTCTTCCAGCTAATTATAATCTTTATAAAGTCTATGTTTTATTGGAAGAAACAGCCCTCGCAGAAACGTTAAAGAAAAATATTATCAATAATTACCCACAATCAAGATATGCCCAAATTCTTATGAACCCATTAGCTATTTTGGAACACAACAATCAAAGCCCACAGGCTCGTTATAAGGTTCTTTATGATGCTTTTGAACTTGAGGATTATCAAAAAGTAATAAAAGAATGTGAATTAGATATTCTTCGCTTTGAGGGTGATGACATTGTCCCTAAACTCGAGCTTTTAAAAACAAGTGCAAAAGGACGCCTGTATGGTTTTGAGGCTTACAAGGAGGGCTTAAGTTATATCGCTTTAAATTTCCCGAACAATAGTGAAGGAAAAAAAGCACAAAAACTTATTGATAATGATTTGAAATCTATGGAAAATGAAGCATTTGAAAAAGATTCACTAGGAGGTAATTTTAAAACAATTTTTCAATTTCCTTCCTCAGACCTTGAAGTTATAAATGAATTTAAATCGAAACTTAATATTGCAATTAAAAAAGAAGATATTTTTCAGCTAAGCTTATCAGAAGACATTTATGATATAAACACTACCTTTGTTGTTGTTCACGGATTAAAAAGTATTGATGGCGCTATGGGCTTTACGGAAATTTTGAATATTGAAATTCCCGAAATTGTTGATAAATCATATTTTGCTATTTCATCATCTAATTACAAAACGCTTCAAATTCATAAAAATTTGGGAGCTTATTTAGAACTAATAAAAAATTAATTTTTAAAAACTATGTTTAAAGATTCAAAAAGACCCAAGTCTCAACAAAGTGGATTATCCCAACAAAATATGATTGCTCATGGGACTATTTTTGAGGGTGATTTAAAAAGTGAAGGGGACTTCAGGATTGAGGGTGTGATTAAGGGGACACTTTTTACAAAAGGAAAGGTTGTTATAGGCAGTACAGGAACTATTGAAGGCAGCTTAAATTGTGACAATGCTGATATTGAAGGCCAAGTTAAAGGTAAGCTGTTTATTTCAGAGACCCTAAGTTTGCGTGCATCTGCGCATGTAGATGGAGATGTTCAAACCGGGAAACTTGCAGTAGAGCCAGGTGCCACATTTAATGCGAATTGCCAAATGAAAGATGCTGTTAAAGCGCTCAAAACAAATCTAAATCCAACATTAGAAACTGGTGCTAAATCAGAACAAACAGCTTAAAAATTTTGCGGAGCTTTCAAGTCTAGGTTTCCAGATGGTATCTATCATTGGAGTCTGCACCTTTCTGGGACAAAAGCTAGATGCATTTTATTCAAATTCAACCACTAATTACTATACTTTAGGATTCGTATTGTTTGGCGTTATTTTAGCCACGGTATGTGTTGTTAGAAAGATTCTTAAACGCCCACAGATCATAGAATAAACACGAATGGAAGTGTTCAAGAAAAGACAAGTTTCGTTTTTATTACAATTGATTGTTATCACATTAGTATTGCTTGTGACTCACTCATATTTACACCATTATTTTTCAAACTCAAATCCGCTGTTTTTTCCGATTTGGCAGGTTTACGCCTTTCATGTTTTTGTAACCACAGCTATATATGGCATAATAAACTACAAGTACTCTTTTGGTCAAAAAGTAATTTTCAATTTATTCATGGGAATGACTTTGCTTAAAATGATTTTGTCGATTTTATTTTTACTCCCCTTGTTTTTGTCTGATTTTGAAGCAAAAAGAGCCGATATTTTTAACTTTTTTGTACCCTATTTCTTTTTTCTTTTCTTTGAAATTTTTAGCTTAACAAAGCTGCTTCAAAATCCAGAATAGTTTTATTTTTAAACCTGCTTCAAGGATGAGTTTTTTTCCAAAAACTTTCAAAATTAACCACAAAATTATGTTTGTCAATTCATATAATGTGTGTAAATTTGCAGCGTATAAAAAACTGGGTATTACAAAGCTGTAAATAATGAAATTAATCAACCTAAAAAGTAAGTTAATAACAATTTTATTTTTGTTTTTTGGTTTTATCGGTTTTGCTAAAGATGCTAACGAAAGGCATGATAGTGGTAAAAAATTTGATCCAAAAGAGATGATTTTACACCACGTTAAAGATGCTTATGGGATGCATATTGCAACTTTAAATGCAACCGAAGATCACCCAATACACATCTCAATTCCATTACCGGTCATAGTATACACAAAAAAAGGGATTACTGTTTTCTCATCATCTGCTTTCCACCACGACTATCACGGTCATGAAATTGTTGAAAAAAACGGTCAACGCTTCATCAACCTTCATGAAAAGGTATATGTTTTAGATCCAGGTGCCAATGAAGTCATGCTGGACGCAGACGGATACGCCATAAATGCACATCGGCCCAAATTTGACCTGTCCATCACACGAAACGTTTTTATGATGTGGGTGTCTATTGCACTCTTGCTTTTTATATTTTTATCCGCCGCCCGCCGCTATAAAAAGGCAGAAAACTACGTGCCTTCTGGGATTGCAAGTTTTGTAGAGCCTTTAATTGTTTTTGTAAGAGATGAAATCGGTAAACCGATGATCGGTGCTAAAAAGTATAAGCCTTATATGCCCTATTTGTTAACCATCTTTTTCTTTATTTGGATTAATAATATTTTTGGATTGATTCCAATTTTAAATGGCGCTAATCTAAGTGGTAATATAGCTTTTACATTTACATTAGCAGTACTCACTTTTATCATAACAACATTTAGTGGTAATAAAAATTACTGGAAGCATATTTTTTGGATGCCCGGCGTACCTGTGCCTATGAAAATATTTTTAATGCCCATCGAAATTATTGGCATGTTTGTCAAGCCAATATCTCTAATGATTCGTTTGTTTGCCAACATTACGGCAGGGCACGTTATTATTTTAGCATTAATGTCATTAATCTTTGTATTTAAGTCTGTTGCAATCGCACCAGTTTCTGTAGCATTCTCGTTGTTTATTACAGTCATCGAAGTTATTGTAACCGCAATACAAGCATATATATTTACAATATTGTCAGCTCTATATTTTGGAATGGCAACAGAAGAAGAACATCATTAACTTAAATTATAAATTATGACTATTACAGGAATTGCAGCTATTGGAGCTGGATTGGCAGCTATTGGAGCTGGAATGGGTATCGGAAGAATTGGTGGTTCTGCCATGGAAGCGATGGCTCGTCAGCCGGAAATGCACGGAAAGATTCAATCATCAGCATTAATTTTAGCGGCTTTCGTAGAAGCGGTAGCACTCTTTGGAGTTGTTGTTGCTTTCTTACAAGGCTAAAAAAATAAACTACAGAAGCAACGGTTGGTTGTTTCTGTAGTTTTTAATTTAAGTTATTTTAATAGAACGCAAATGGATTTAATAACACCAGAGTTTGGACTTGTTTTTTGGACCTTGATAACATTTTTGGTCTTACTTTTTATTTTAAAAAAATTCGCTTGGAAGCCTATTTTAGGTGCTGTCAGTGAGAGAGAAGAAGGCATAAAAGAAGCTTTGGCCTCCGCTGTAGAAGCTCGTAAAGAAATGGAAAACTTAAAAGCTGACAACGAGCGTATTTTAAAGGAGGCTCGCGCCGAACGGGAAGCCATGCTTAAAGAAGCAAGTGAGTTAAAAAATAAAATGATTGACGATGCGAAGCAAGACGCCAAATCACAGGCGAGTAAACTTGTAATACAAGCTCAAGCTGCTATCGAAGCAGAGAAAAAAGCTGCGATTGCAGATTTAAAATCACAGGTTGCGCAAATCTCCATCTCAATTGCAGAGAAAGTGGTGCGTCAGGAATTATCAAATCCAGAAAAGCAAGAGAAATTGGTCGAGGCCATGTTAGATGAAACTACTTTGAATTAAAGCAATACTATGTCAGGTACAAGAGCAGCCATTCGATATGCCAAAGCTATTTTAAGCGTGGGGACAGACAACCAAACTTCGGAAAAAATCCAATTAGAAATGGATCAAATTGCCCACGCGATTGAATCTAATGCCGCATTGAACGAGGCCTTAAAATCTCCAGTAGTAAAACTGTCAGTAAAAGCAGTAGTTTTAGATAAAGTCTTTAATAACTTTAGTCCCGAACTAAAGTCTTTATTTCAAACTTTAGTACAAAATAAGCGCATTGATTTACTAGAGGAAATTGCCTTGCAGTACAAGCAGTTATTTAACCAGCTCAACAACAAGGAAGAGGCGATCGTCATCACAGCAGTACCAATGACCTCGGCCATGGAAGTAAAGATTATGGCAAAACTTAAAACTTTGTCAAGTAAAGATTTAAGCTTAAAAAAAAGGGTAGATGAGACCATACTTGGAGGTTTTATTTTACGAGTTGGGGACCAGCAATACAATGCCAGTGTTTCCAACCAATTAAATGAATTAAAAAATAAATTTCAAATAAATTAAAATGGCAGATGTAAAAGCAGCTGAAATTTCAGCAATTTTAAAGCAACAACTTTCAGGATTTGAAGCGAATGCGTCCCTAGACGAAGTAGGAACTGTATTAACTGTAGGAGATGGGATTGTCCGCGCCTACGGATTGTCTAACGCACAGTACGGTGAATTGGTTCAATTTGAAGGCGGTCTTGAAGGGATTGTTTTGAATCTTGAAGAAGACAATGTTGGAATTGTACTTTTAGGTGCTTCTAAAGTTGTAAGAGAAGGTTCAACAGTTAAACGTACAGGCCGTATCGCATCCATAAATGTTGGAGAAGGTATTGTGGGGCGTGTGGTGGATACCCTTGGTACACCCATTGATGGAAAGGGGCCTGTTGAAGGCGATCTTTATCAAATGCCATTGGAGCGTAAAGCACCTGGTGTTGTATTCCGAGAGCCGGTTACTGAACCACTTCAAACAGGAATAAAATCTATTGATGCTATGATCCCAGTAGGGCGTGGCCAAAGAGAACTTGTAATTGGAGATCGTCAAACAGGGAAAACTGCAGTTTGTATCGATACCATATTAAATCAAAAAGAATTCTATGATGCAGGGGAACCTGTTTACTGTATTTATGTTGCGGTAGGACAGAAAGCGTCCACTGTTGCTTTAATTTCAAAAACACTTGAGGAAAAAGGTGCCTTGGCTTACACCACAATTGTAGCAGCAAATGCATCAGACCCTGCACCAATGCAGGTTTATGCACCGTTTGCAGGTGCTGCAATTGGAGAGTATTTTAGAGATACAGGCCGACCCGCTCTTATTGTTTATGATGATTTGTCAAAACAAGCTGTGGCTTATCGAGAAGTTTCACTTTTATTACGCCGCCCACCAGGACGAGAGGCTTATCCAGGAGATGTATTTTATTTACACTCGCGTTTGTTGGAGCGTTCTGCAAAAGTGATCAACGATGACACCCTTGCAAAGGATATGAACGATTTACCTGAATCCTTGAAGCCTTTGGTGAAAGGCGGGGGATCTTTAACAGCACTTCCAATCATTGAAACGCAAGCGGGGGATGTATCTGCTTATATTCCTACAAACGTGATTTCGATTACAGATGGTCAGATTTTCTTAGATGGTGATTTATTCAATTCTGGCGTTCGACCGGCGATCAACGTCGGCATTTCTGTGTCTCGTGTGGGAGGAAATGCACAGATTAAATCCATGAAAAAAGTATCTGGAACATTAAAGCTTGATCAAGCACAATTCCGTGAATTAGAGGCTTTTGCCAAGTTTGGTTCAGATTTGGATGCCGTTACATTGAATGTTATTGAAAAAGGAAAACGAAACGTTGAAATCCTTAAGCAAGCCCAAAATGACCCTTTTAAAGTAGAAGATCAAATTGCGATTATTTATGCAGGATCTAAAAACTTATTGCGGGATGTTCCTGTTAATAAAGTCAAAGAGTTTGAAGCTGAATTCATAGAATTTTTAAAAGTAAAACACAGTGGAGTTCTGTCTACTCTTAAATCTGGCAAGCTTACAGATGAGGTCACAGACACCCTAACAAAAGTAGCACAAAACATGTCTGCTAAATACAATTAGTCTAAAGCATGGCAAATTTAAAGGAAATAAGAAACAGAATTTCGTCTGTATCCTCTACGATGCAGATCACAAGTGCCATGAAGATGGTTTCTGCCGCCAAGTTAAAGAAGGCCCAAGACGCCATCACAGCGATGCGCCCATACGCGGACAAGCTTACAGAGCTTTTACAAAATTTAAGCGCTACCTTGGACTCGAGCAACGGGAGTAAATTTGCAGAACAACGCGAGGTAAAAACAGTACTTATTGTAGCGATTACCTCCAATAGAGGGCTTTGTGGCGCCTTTAATTCCAACATCATCAAACAGGTAACCCATTTAGCAAGGGCATATGCGGATCAAAAAGTTTCTGTACTGGCCATTGGAAAGAAAGGCAATGATGCACTTGAGAAAGAGAACCAAGTCATTTCAAATCAAAGTAATGTTTTTGAGGATTTGACTTTTGAAAATGTCGCAAAAATTGCTGACACGTTGATGGCACAGTTTGAATCGGGTGCGGTTGATAAAATTGAGTTAGTATACAATAAATTCAAAAACGCAGCTACTCAAATTATTTTGACGGAGCCATTTTTACCCATTGTTCCAAATACGGAAATTGTAAATTTAAATCAAGACTATATATTTGAGCCTTCTAAATCGGAAATTGTCGAAACCTTAATACCAAAGTCTTTAAAAACACAGTTATTCAAAGCCGTAAGAGACAGTTTTGCAAGTGAACATGGTGCCCGAATGACAGCCATGCACAAGGCTACGGACAATGCCACAGAGCTAAGAGATCAATTAAAATTGACCTACAACAAAGCAAGACAAGCAGCCATTACCAATGAGATTCTTGAAATTGTTGGTGGTGCTGAGGCGTTGAACAACTAAAGTAAGCGCTGCAAACACAAACAGTCCTGAATCCAGCACCCTACTGCCTTCCCATTAATAATTATTATATCTGCCGTAAAAAGTGTATTTTTAAGCCTATAAATCCAGTAGTTTGACACAGCTTAAAACACTTTATAAGCAAACATTTATTTACGGGTTGGCTACGGTGATTCCTAAAATGCTCAGTTTTTTACTGGTGCGTTTGCATACGGATAAATCAGTGCTAGCAAACGTAGCTGATTATGGTGATGTCTCTTTAATCTTTGCTTATTTTGTATTGTTCAATGTACTTTTGGCTTATGGGATGGAAACCGCTTTTTTCCGCTTTTTTAATAGCAATCACAAAAAAGAAACAGTTTTAAGCACTTCTGCAATTTCCTTGTTATTGACCTCCTCACTGATTTTTATTGTTGGCTATCTATTGAAACAAGAGATCTCAAGCTATATTAACATCGATGCCGATTATATAGTCTTGGTTTTGTGGATTTTATTTTTTGACGCCTTGGTAATCATTCCATTTGCATATTTACGCGCCCTAGGTAAGCCAGCCAAATACACAGTCATTAAGCTCGTGAATGTAGCGCTCAATTTAGGGCTTAATATTGTCTTGTTATTATTTTTAAAATCATGGGCCGAAACGTCCTCGTTTTGGGAATTGTTTTACCGTCCGAATTTTGAAGTACACTATATTTTTATAGCCAATTTGATAGCAAGCGTCGCCACTCTTTTATTCTTAATTCGGTTTTATTTTCAGCTCAATTATAATTTTAATGTCAAACTTTGGATGCAGATGTTGCGCTATGCAGCCCCAGTACTTATTGCAGGAATTGCCTTTTCCATCAATGAAACTTTTGACCGAATTTTATTAGAGTGGCTGTTACCTGAAAATCTATCTAAAACCGCCATCGGAACCTACTCTGCTTGTTATAAATTAGCCTTATTCATGACCTTATTTGCTACGTCCTATCGATTGGGGATTGAGCCGTTCTTTTTTAGTACTGCAAAGGAGGAAGAGGCCAAAACTAATTATGCCAAAACATTAGAATTTTTTGTCATATTCGGAGCATTGATTCTTTTGATTGTTGTCGTTTTTGTTGATGTATTAAAATTAATTTTGATTCCAAACGAAGCTTATTGGGATGCTATGAGTGTTGTGCCGATCTTGTTACTCGCTTATTTATTTTTAGGGATTTATCACAACTTGTCTGTATGGTATAAAGTAACTGATCGCACAAAATTCGGGGCTTATATCTCTATTTTTGGGGCCCTATTAACAATACTTATTAACCTTTTGTTTATTCCAAAGTTTGGTTATATGGCTTCGGCCACTGCCACACTGGCCGCCTATGTTACTATGGCTTTTATTTCCTACATACTTGGGCAAAAGCATTATAAAGTCCCTTATAACTTAAAAAAAATAGGGCTTTACTTAATGCTTTCTATTGGGTTTTCTGCCTTGTCTTTTTATGTTTTCAGAGAACAATACATTGTTGGAAGCGTTTTGATTATTATGTTGATAGCCGTTGTATGGGTTAAGGAGAAAAACGATCTAAAACAACTTATTAAATCCTAATTATGAAAATTAATATCATTAATAAATCTTCTCACGAACTTCCTAACTATGAGACCATCGCTTCAGCTGGTATGGATTTACGCGCTTACATTGAACATGATATAATTCTAAAGCCACTTGAAAGGTACATTATTCCTACCGGACTTTTTATGGCACTCCCCGTAGGTTTTGAAGCCCAAATTCGGCCTCGTAGTGGTTTAGCTGCCAAACACGGGGTCACGGTTCTGAACAGTCCTGGGACTATTGACGCTGATTACAGAGGTGAGGTTGGGGTAATTTTAATTAACCTTTCTGACGAAGATTTCACAATACAAAATGGTGAACGCATCGCTCAGATGGTCATTGCCAAGCATGAGCGTGCCATATGGAATCTCGTTCAAAGTTTATCGGATACAAGTCGCGGCGCTGGTGGATTTGGAAGCACAGGAAGCCAATGACACATCCAAAGTGGTTAATATTATTTTTTTTCAGCTTTTTTCTAGGCGCAATGGCCTCTGAACAAAAAAAGCATGACAGTATCCCGGGCTTAGTAACAACTAATGCAGAACTGCAATTTCAAGGCAAATTTTACGAAGCCTTAAAACAAAAAGGAATTGAAAATTATACTAAAGCGATTGACGCTCTAATAAGCTGCTCTAAATTATACCCAGAGCGCGCTGTAGTTTATTATCTACTAGGAGATCTTTATTACAAAACAAAAGCGTATTCTCGTTCTGAAAATAATCTACAAAAAGCTATTGTTTTAGACAAAAATAATTTTTGGTACAAAGAAAAATTATATCAACTATATGTCCATACTGATGATTATAACAAAGCAATAGCAGCGGTAAAACCACTCCTTTTCAAACGCCAAGCCTTAAAGGAGGACTTGGTACATTTAAATGTTAGCGCAGGTCATTATGAAGTAGCTTTGAAGCAGATTGAAAAACTGGATTTACAGTATGGTTATAAGTTGGAACGCGATCAATTCCGCGTCAATATTTATTTGCAAACCAACAATCAAAATGCACATATACAGTTTTTAAAGAAACGCCTTAGTGAATCGCCAGAAAACGCCCAACATTTTTTAAATTTAATTTATACTTTAAGTAAGTATGGTTTAAAGAACGAAGCCTTCATAACTTCCAAATCTTTTTTAAAAGCCCACCCCAAATCTCACTTTGCACATGTGGGCCTGTATAAGTTTTATCTAGACGACAAGGCCTACGAAAAAGCAATTAAGTCTATGAAAATAGTAACGAGTAGCAATGTATTGGCGCCATACATAAAAGCCAAAGTTTTAAGTGATTTCCTTCAGTTTGTTAAAGACAATCCTGCCTATAAAGCGGTACTGGCTGAAGTGGAGCCCACTTCTTCATTGGATGTTTCAAACCGTTCCAATTTAGAATGGGCTGCTTACTACAATGAAATAAATAAACCGCTTAAAGCCTTGAACTTTTATGAAAAAGAGCTGCTAAAGATACCTCAAGATTTAGGACTGATTCAAACAATTGCCAGCCTTTACTTGGAAACAATGCAATATGAACGCGCCGTTGAATTTACTTTAACACAATTGGAGTTTTTTCCGACACAAATTCAGCTGTATTTAATTTGTGGACAGGCTCAATTTCAATTGCAGCGTTGGGGAGCGGCTTTAGATTTGCTTGAAATCGGATTAGATTATATTTTTGAAGACAATGAAACAGCTGAAAGATATTATATTTTAATGGCTGATCTTTACTCCAAAAACAACAATATTGCAAAAGCAAAAACGTTTAATGATAAAGCAAAAGCACTTAATAGGCAATGATAAAAAAGTTCATATATAGTTTAATAGCAGTTTTATTTTTTAGTTGTGGGATTGTAAAAAAAATTGGTGTGGAGCCAGTGCTAGACTCAAAATTGAAAGCAAAGCAAATATTAAAAACACACCAAAAACAAAAGACGGACTTTACAACCCTTCAATCACGACTTAAGTTGGAATTGACGGAAGGCAATAAATCACAGACACATACGCTAACACTTCGAATGGAGCGTGGTAATACGATATGGGTCAACGCTTTTTTAAATATGGTACGTTTAAAAATAACGCCAGAAAAAGTTCAAATGTATAATAAATTAGACCGTACGTTTTTTGATGGAGACTATGAAATTATAACAGACTTCTTAGGCATTACACTCAATTTTTCTAACCTTGAAAATGTATTGCTTGGAGATGCTCTTTTTAACCCCAAAGCAAATGCTTTAAAAAAAGAATTAAACCAAACGTCTTATGTCTTGACACCAAAAAAAGTTAATGAATTATTACAAGTCTTGTATTTTATCAACCCTCGCTCCTTTAAACTGGAAGGTCAGTCCGTATACCAGCCTCTTGAAAATCGAAGTCTTGACATAAATTACCAGAGTTTTCAAGATATTGATAAACAATTATTCCCCAAATCAATAACAATCAAAGTCCTGGAAAACCAAAACGAAACTAACTTGAAATTGAATTTAAAATCCGTAATTTTAAACCAGCCCTTACGGTTTCCATTTAAAATGCCCTCGGGCTATAAACAGATTGATCTCTAATGGCCTCAAAGCTTAAATATTTATCTTTCATTTTTTTCATTTTTTTGGCCTTAGGCTCGTGGGGAGTTAATGCGCAAAACCAACGCCAACAGGAATTAGAAGGCCGAAGACGGGAATTACAAAAAGAAATAAAACAAATAACAGCTTTATTATTTGCAAGCAAGAAGGAAAGGAAATCTATAATAAATACGGTTGATGACTTGAGTTATAAAATTAGTGTTAGAAAAAATTTAATTCGTATAACAAACCAACAAGCGAATTTATTGACCAGAGAAATAAATTTTAATGAAAATAAAATTTTAGATAAACAAAATAAGTTGAAAATATTAAAACAAGATTACGCTGCTATGATCTTAAGATCTTACAAAAGCCGCGATCGCAAAAATAAGCTGATGTTTTTATTATCTTCCTCAAACTTTCAGCAGGCTTTTAGGCGCTTACAGTATATTAAGCAATATGCAAATTATCAGAAAGATCAGGGAAAGCTTATTAAAGAAGAAACAAAAAAGCTACAATTACTCAATCAAGATCTCGTAAGTAAAAAAGAAGAAAAGAAAAAAATAATTAATGAAAATCGATTTGCAAAAGAAGCTTTGGATGAAGAGAGAAATACACAAAAAGTTTTGATAGCGTCAATTCAAAAAGATTTATCAACCTTTTCACTTAAAATTAAAACCAAACAAAAAGAAACCCAAAAATTAAATGAAGAAATCCGAAAGTTAATTCAAGAAGCAATTGCAGCATCAAATAGGAAGGCAGGAAAATCCGAAGATTTGAACGTATTCTCTCTGACACCAGAACAAAAAGCATTAGCTAAAAATTTCACATCTAATAAAGGAAAATTACCTTGGCCAGTAGCCAATGGGATAGTGAAATTGCGCTTTGGGACAAACCCATCACCTATTGACCCAAGTATTAAAATTAGGAGCAATGGCGTTCGCATTGCAACTAATAAAGGTGAGCCAATAAGAACTGTTTTTGAAGGAGTCGTTCAGGGTATTATGACTCCAAAAAATGGTAACAATACCATTATGATTCGCCACGGCAACTACATTACAGTTTATAAAAACTTGTCTAAGTTTTATGTGTCAAAAGGGGATAAAGTTACAACCAAACAAATTATTGGAGAGGTTATTACAAATAAAGCAACAGGCGAATCTATTTTAAGCTTTGGGATTTATAAGGATAGCTCTATTCAAAACCCTTCAAGTTGGATTTATAAGCTATAATTTATTTACAAAAAGTGCCTTCAGTTCTGTAGCTTGATTTGCTTTCATTTTCCCAGCCAATACTAAACTTAATTGACGTCTTCTTAGAGCTCCATCAAAACGTTTTATTTCTTCTTCAGTTTCAGGGATAAGCTTAGGAACTTGAATCGGGTTTCTATTTTGATCGACAGCTACAAATGTAAATATCGCTTCATTTGCTTTTAGTGGAGTGTTAAAATTATTGTCTGTATACCACACATCTAAATAAACTTCCATTGATGTGTTAAATGCACGAGAAACCTTAGCTTCAATTGTTACAATACTGCCTAAAGGAATAGTATGGTTAAAGGCGACATGATTTACTGATGCAGTAACAACAACTTTTTCAGAGTGTTTTTGGGCTGCAATACTGGCGGCACGGTCCATTCTTGCCAAAAGCTCACCTCCAAATAGAGTATTAATTGAATTCGTTTCACTTGGCAGTACTAAATCTGTTACAACGGTTTTCGAATTAGAGGGTTTTTTTGAAATCATTGGCTTTTCATGAAAATTGTAAATGTAGTTTTCAATTTAATAAAGAAGGTTTAATTAAAACTTAGTTTAAATCCTTCACTAATAGCCAGGCCTCCGGATTTTGTTCCTTTTTTATTTTGTAAAGTTTGCGAATGGCCTGTTCGCGTGTAGGGAAACTTTCAAAAACTACTTGATATAAACCATAACTATTTTGGCCAATGATATTAGCATTAAAACCTAAGCGTTTTAATTCACGGAGTTTGCGCTCACTATTTTTTTTAACTCTAAAAGCCCCAGCTACGACATGAAAATTTCCCTTATTAATTTTTAAATTTAAAGTTAAAGGTGGTAGCGGTGTACGTACAGCAAATGTAGCTTCTTGAATTTGATTACCTAACAAAACGTTGGCTTTCTCTTGGGCTATAATATTTTGATCTTCAATATATTGATTATAATTAAAGTTAAATACTCCTGCTAAACTTATTAGAAGAATTCCAACAGCAGCATATTTAATTAATGACTTTGTAGGATTCTTTTTTGCTCTTTGAAAGTTAATAATTTTCCCCCTTGAAATTTCTGAAGCTAGAAATTCACTAAGACCAAAAGCATCTGTAAGGTAATTTAGTTTATAACAAGGCTCAAAGATTAAAATCCCATTTTTATTTAGCTGTAAATTTCCAATAGAGTTAAGAACAAAAGTTTGATTTTTATTGAGAATTCTTTGCATTTCATTGACTTGCTTAGCTATTTTAGCTAATGCATTTTCATATGAAATTTTCTCGCTTTCAGACACGTGATTGGCTAAGATTCCATCGTTGGATGTTAGTTGTTCGTTGAAGGATAATCTTTTTTTTGGAGGGTACAACGTTTGGGTCTTGGAATCAATTCTGCAGAAATCTTATGGCTCAGAAATGCCCCAAAGTTAGGCACAACAACACATTCGTATCGGTACAAAAGAGTATTTATATGATCGCTTAATTTCATACTTTCAAATTTATAATTTTTTTTTCAATTTTACTAAAATCACTAAAAAAATGAAGATGAATTTTCAGGAAATTTTTTAATATCCGAGTTTTTTTCGAACACGACTAAGAACTTTATTGGCAACAACAGAAGCTCTAGCAGCGCCAGAATTTAATATTTTTTCAACCTCCTCCGGGTGCGCCATGTAGTAGTTGTATTTTTTGCGCTCATCAATAAATTTGTCGCAAATAAGCTCAAACAATGCTTGCTTCGCATCTCCATAGCCATAACCACCTGACTCATAATTTTTTTTCATTGCTTCAACGTCTTTATTTGACGCTATTAATTCGTAAATAGCAAAGCAGTTACATGTAGACCAATTTTTTGGCATCTCAAGAGAAACGCTATCCGTCTTTATACCCATTATTTGTTTCCTTAGGTCTTTATCGCCTTGAAAAATATTTATAACATTGTTTTTACTTTTGCTCATTTTATGGCCATCTGTTCCAGGAATTAATTTAGTTTCCTTATGAATTTTTGCCTCTGGTATTACAAAGGCTTTACCCATTTTTGCATGAAACCTTGAGGCAACATCTCTGGTCATTTCAATATGTTGAAGCTGGTCTTTACCAACAGGGACTATATCAGCATCGTACAATAAAATATCGGCAGCCATTAGCATTGGATAACTAAATAAGCCGCCATTAACATCTTCTAAGCGATTAACTTTGTCTTTGAAGCTGTGAGCTAGTTCTAATCTTGAAAATGGAAAAAAGCAGTTTAAAAACCAAGCGAGTACTGTTACTTGGGGAACATCACTTTGCTTGTAAAAAACCGTTTTCTTTGTATCCAATCCACAAGCTAGCCATGCAGATGCAGTCGATAAAGAGTTTTGAAAAAGAGTTTTAGCGTCTTTTATTTGTGTAAGTGAGTGCAAATCGGCAACAAATAAAAAAGAATCATTAGATTGCTTTCTACTCATTTCAATAGCAGGGAGTATTGCCCCTAAAATATTCCCCAAATGAGGAGTACCTGTGCTTTGTATGCCGGTTAAAACTCTAGCCATTAGCCTCTAGATTATCTGATTTAAATACAAAGGTAATTTTTTTGAGCTAATCGCTCAATATTTTTAGTAGTTTTGGTTGTGATGAAATTTATGTGCTATCCAATTTGGTTAATTTATAGGATCTGGTTCTATGTTCTGGTAGGTTTATGCACTTTTCTTCTTTCTCCGCTATTAATTTTATCCATTCTAAAGAGATCTTGGTATCCTTACTTTTTTAAAGTAGCCCGATTTTGGGCGCAATCAATATTAGCAGGTATGGGTTTTTGTTGGTCCGTGGTTTGGGAAGAAGATTTAATGCCTGGTAAGAGCTATATTTTTGTTGCCAATCACACCTCAATGATTGATATTATGTTGATGTTTTCAATTATAAAGAATAATCCTTTTGTATTTGTAGGAAAAAAGGAATTGGCAAAAATTCCGTTATTTGGTTTTTTCTACAAACGCACTTCTATTTTGGTAGACCGTGGAAATGCTATAAGTAGAAAAAAAGTGTTTAGTTATGCCCAAGAACGCATCCAGCAAGGACTTAGTATCTGTATTTTTCCAGAAGGAGGAGTCCCAAAGGAGTCGGTCGAGTTAGATCGTTTTAAAATAGGTGCTTTTAAACTTTCAGTTGAACATAAGTTGCCCTTAGTTCCAATTACTTTTTTGGATAATAAAAAACGATTTTCTTTTACATTTTTTAGCGGAAGCCCAGGTAGGATGAGGGCTAAATCTCATAATTTTTTAAACCCCGAAGATTACAATACTGATTCGCTCAGACTAATGAGTGATAACGTTTACAATCAAATATTAAATAATCTAAGGGAAAATACAGCTTAGAATTTATAACTGAGATTTAATAGTTTCTTTAATTTTTCCCTCAAGCTCGTCCATTAAATCTGGGTTATCTTTAATCATATTTTTAACCGCATCTCTTCCTTGTCCTAGTTTTGTTTCATCATAACTAAACCAGGAGCCACTTTTTTGAATGATATCGAATTCTACAGCAATATCTAATACCTCTCCAACCTTCGATATTCCTTCTCCATACATTATATCAAATTCAGCTAGCTTAAAAGGCGGCGCAACTTTATTTTTTACAACTTTCACTCTTGTTTTATTCCCAAGAACATTCCCATCAGTATTTTTTATTTGAGTTGAACGTCTAATATCTAACCTGACTGAAGCGTAAAATTTTAATGCATTACCTCCAGTAGTGGTTTCTGGATTGCCAAACATAACTCCGATTTTTTCTCTCAGTTGATTAATAAAAATCATTGTACAGTTAGTTTTACTAATAGTGCCAGTAAGTTTTCTTAGTGCCTGTGACATAAGACGTGCATGTAGCCCCATTTTAGAGTCACCCATTTCTCCCTCAATTTCACTTCTTGGAGTAAGAGCAGCTACTGAGTCAATAACAATCATGTCAATTGCACCTGACCGAATTAGGTTTTCGGCAATCTCTAAAGCTTGTTCGCCATTATCAGGTTGGGATATGATGAGGTTATCGATATCGACTCCTAAGTTTTCTGCGTAAAAACGATCAAAAGCGTGTTCTGCATCAATAAATGCAGCGATGCCTCCAGCTTTTTGTGTTTCAGCTATTGCATGAAGAGTTAGTGTTGTTTTACCAGATGATTCTGGGCCATAAATTTCAACGACTCTACCCCTAGGATAACCCCCAACCCCTAAGGCTACATCAAGTCCCAATGAACCAGATGAGATAACATCAACATCAACAACAGGGGCATCACTCATTTTCATAACAGTTCCTTTACCGTAGGCCTTATCAAGCTTGTCAAGTGTTAATTTTAAGGCTTTTAATTTAGCATCTTTTTCTTTACTCATTGTTTTTTTTGGTTTAAATAACTACTGCTAAAATAATGTTTCTTTATATAATTTACACAATTGAAGTTGTCTTTTTCATGTAGTTTAACTAATTGAATTGTAATATTGTTTTTTGATAAAAAAATTCAAAAGAACGAAAAAACACTACATTTGTTTTTTTACTATTATTAACTTAAAATACGTATGGCATGCAACTGTACAACAACTTGAGCAATAATGAAAGAGCTTCATTGATCCAAAAAGCTGGCAAAGATCGTTTAACAATTTCTTTTTACAAGTACGCTAATATTAGTAATACATCAATTTTTAGAAATCACTTATTTGTTTTTTGGCATTCTATTGATGTTCTTGGCCGCATTTACGTAGCCAATGAAGGTATTAATGCACAACTATCTCTTCCTGCTGAGAATTTTAAATTGTTTAAGAATCACTTGGACTCTATATCTTTTTTAGTAGATGTACGTATTAACATTGCTGTAGAACATAATATTTTTTCTTTTTTAAAACTCAAAATTAAAGTTAGAAATAAAATTGTTTCAGACGGTCTTGAAGATTCTAGTTTTGATGTTACTAATATCGGAACCCATGTAGCCGCAGCAAAGTTTAATCAACTCATTGAAGATGAAGATGCGGTTATAGTTGATATGCGTAACCATTATGAAAGTGAAATTGGCCATTTTAAAAATGCAGTCACCCCTAACGTTGATACTTTTAGAGACTCCTTAAATCTCATTGAAGAGCAATTGAAAGAACATAAAAGCTCTAAGAAATTAGTAATGTATTGCACTGGAGGCATACGTTGTGAAAAAGCAAGTGCTTATTATAAGCACAAAGGTTTCAAAGATGTTTTTCAATTGGAAGGAGGAATCATTAACTATAAACGCCAAGTAGATCAGCTAGGAATAGAAAATAAATTCGTTGGTAAAAATTTTGTTTTTGATGAAAGACGTGCTGAAAAAATTAGTGACGATATTATTGCGCAATGTCACCAATGTGGCACACCCGCTGACATACATGTTAATTGTGCCAATGAAGCTTGCCATCTTTTATTTATTCAGTGCGATTTATGTAAAGTAGAAATGGAAAATTGTTGTTCTTTAAAATGTATGGATATTAATCGATTACCTGCGAAGGAGCAAAAAACTTTACGTAAAGGACAAGGTAATAGCAATGACATCTTTAAAAAAGGCCGCTCAAAGAATCTTAAGTATAAGGACGATAATATATTTTTGACTCCTTAAAACAAGACTCAACTCAAAGAATTGATTGTTAGTCGCAACGCCTTTTTAATTTTTTAAGTTCTTAAATAAACTTATATTTACAATACTAAAAAAACCATAAAATATTTTATTGAGGTTTGATATTATTTGAATTGTAAATATAATAATCTATGAGTTTTAGCACTCTAACATTTATTAATTATAATAAAGGGCAGTATTTTGACTTCCCCTTTTTGAAAACACCCTACTTTAAGTTTTTTGAGTGTCAAAGCTACGTGGCGGTTTGGCTCAAAAATCTAATCTATATTTTGTTCCTTTTTATGGTCACATCATGTAATAAAAGTACAATTTTTGACAAATATAGCTCTGTAAAACCATTTTGGGATAAAGACACATCAATTGTTTATGATTTTAGAATTACAGACACAGTTAGCCCACAAAATTTATTTATAAAGTTAAGAACCAACCAATCTTATAAGTTTAGTAATGTGTTTTTGAAGGTTACCTTACAGTATCCAAATGGTAAAATTCAAAAAGATACTTTGGAATATAAAATGGCTCGTCCAGACGGATCTATGCTTGGCCAAGGTGGAATGTTTTTAAAAGAACATAAATTGTGGTACAAAGGGCACAAAAATCAATTTATTTTTTATGAGTCTGGTAAATATAATTTGAGTATATCTCATGCTATGAGAGAACAGGGTAATGAGGTTACCTTGAAGATGCTTGAAGGGGTGGTAGATGTGGGTTTTAGTATTGAATCTGTTGATCTCTAAATTATGGTTAAAAGAAAAAAATCTAGGTCTGATTTTACTAAGCCAAAAAAATGGTTTTGGGGTTTATTTTTTTTAGGTTTTTGTACCATTCCAATTATTTTCGTCTTAGCATCCTTTGGCGTTTTTGGTACTATGCCAGATCATACAACTCTTGAGAACCCCAGCACAAATTTAGCCACTGAAATAATTTCCTCTGATGGTGTAACCCTTGGCAAATTTTACTTCGAAGATAATCGTACTCCAATTGAATATAACGAACTGCCAAAGCACTTAATTGATGCTCTCATTGCTACTGAGGATTATCGTTATTCTGATCATTCTGGTATAGACGCTAAAGGCACTCTTAGAGCTATTTATAAACTTGGGAAAGGCGGTGGTGGAAGTACAATTTCTCAACAACTTGCAAAGCAACTTTTTCATGGTGAAGGATCAAGACAAACATTTGGGCGCATCACTCAAAAGATTAAGGAATGGATAATTGCCATACGTCTCGAAAAGCAATACACAAAAGAAGAGATAATAGCTCAATATTTTAATATCTATGATTTTGGGAATAATGCTGACGGAATTCGAAGTGCTGCACGAATTTATTTTGGTAAAGAGCCCTCAGCTTTGAATATTACAGAATCAGCCATGTTAGTTGGGATGTTTAAGAATTCGTCTTTGTACAATCCACGTCCAAAAAGAAATCCCATTGGTACTAGGAACCGAAGAAATGTCGTCCTTTCGCAGATGTTTAAATATGGTTTTATAAATGAAGCAACAAAAGATTCTCTACAAGATACCCCACTTAATTTAAATTATACCCCAGAATCACATCGCGAAGGAATCGCTACATATTTTCGCGCTTATTTAAAGGAGTTTTTAAAGGACTGGGTTAACCAAGATAACAACAAAAAGGCTGACGGAAAAAAATACAATATCTACAGAGATGGTTTAAGGGTGTACACATCAATTGATTCTCGAATGCAAATTATTGCAGAAACTAGCGTTTCACAGCACATGAAAGCCCTACAGGCAGAATTTTTTGTTCAAAATACCAAACAAAGAAATCCCACAGCACCATTTCTTGAACTGGAAGAGGAAGATGTTGAAAGGCTCTTAAATTTAGGGATGAAGCGCTCTGAAAGATGGCGCAAAATGCGTTATGACCTAAAAAAACCAATAAATGAAATTGTCAATTCATTTAATAAGCCTATTTCAATGAAAATATTTTCATGGGATGGGCCAAATAATGAAATTGATACAGTAATGACTCCAATGGATTCTATGATATATTACAAATCTTTTCTTCGTGCAGGAATGATGTCAATGGAGCCTCAAACTGGTTTTGTGAAATCGTGGGTAGGAGGCTTTAATTATAAGCATTTTCAATACGATATGGTTAAACAAGGGAAACGACAAGTAGGCTCAACCTTTAAACCATTCGTTTATGCAGCTGCAATTGATCAACTTCACCTATCTCCTTGTGATACATTTCCTAAAGCTCAAATTACCATTCCGGCTTTTAAATTCGGAAACGTGAAGGCTTGGGCCCCAAAGAACTCTAGCAATAATTACTCTGGTTTTGAAACTTTAAAATCTGCTCTAGCAAATTCAAGAAATACTATCACTGCAAGACTAATGAATGAAATTGGACCAAAGCCTGTAATAAATATGGCAAAAGATTTGGGAGTGGAACAAAGCCTTCCCGCAGTCCCATCAATAGCCTTGGGAACACCTGATTTAAGCGTTTATGAGATGGTGGCAGCATATTCAACCTTTGCAAATAAAGGGGTTTATACTAAGCCTGTGATGGTCACTAAGATTGAAGACAAAAATGGTACTTTATTGTATCAGTTTACTCCCGAATCACGTGATGTTTTAAGTGAAGAAATTGCATATGTCGTTGTCAATTTAATGGAAGGTGTTACAAAATTTGGTTCAGGACAGCGCTTACGTCACAATTTCGCAAAAGAACAAACGGTATATAAAGAGATAGTAACTGGCTATCCATATGAATTTGATAACGCAATTGCTGGAAAAACAGGGACCACACAAAATCAAAGCGACGGTTGGTTCATGGGAATGGTTCCTAATCTAGTTACCGGTGTTTGGGTTGGAGGGGAAGACCGCGCCACTCATTTTGAAACTATTACTTACGGGCAAGGCGCTTCAATGGCGTTACCAATTTGGGCTAATTTCATGAAAGGATGCTATACTATTGATGCTTTAGGAATCTCAAAAGATGAGTTTTCAATACCCGAAGAATTATCTATTATCACTGAGTGTAAGCAATATAACGAAGAAGGTGAAGTGTTTAAAGTAAATGAAGTGATTAATCCGGAAATTGATTTTTAAGTATTAAACCAAAATATGTCTTATGATTAATAAATATGTAAATAATGTTCACAAAGCTTTGGATGGTGTTGAAAGCGGGATGACTTTACTTTTAGGAGGATTTGGCTTATGCGGTATACCAGAAAACGCTATATCAGAACTTGTAAATATGAACGTAAAGAATTTAACTTGCATATCAAACAATGCTGGTATTGACGATTTTGGCTTAGGTCGATTACTTAAGGCGCATCAAATTAAAAAAATGATTTCCTCATATGTTGGGGAGAATGAGGAATTTGAAAGACAGATGCTTTCTGGAGAACTAGATGTTCAACTCATTCCACAAGGTACTTTAGCCGAACTTTGTAGAGCTTCACAAGCAGGTATTCCCGCAATTTATACTCCTGCTGGCTTTGGTACCGAAGTAGCTACTGGAAAAGAAACTCGTGAATTTGACGGCAAGATGTATGTTTTAGAATATGCATTTAAAGCAGATTTTTCATTTGTAAAAGCATGGAGGGGTGATACTTCAGGTAATTTAATATTCAAGGGAACAGCAAGAAACTTCAACCCAAATATGTGTGGTGCGGCCAAGATAACAGTAGCTGAGGTTGAAGAGTTAGTTCCTGTCGGATCCTTAGACCCAAATCAAGTACATGTACCAGGTATTTTTGTACAACGAATTTTTCAAGGTAAAAACTATGAAAAAAGAATAGAACAACGCACAACAATGCCAACTTTATAATTAATATATGTTAGATAAAAATGGAATAGCAAGAAGAATTGCAAAGGAAGTAAAAGACGGATATTATGTTAACCTTGGAATAGGTATTCCAACTTTAGTTGCTAATTTTGTACAAAAAGACATTGAAGTTGATTTTCAAAGTGAAAATGGAATTTTAGGGATGGGGCCTTTTCCTTTTGAAGGGGATGTAGACCCTGATTTAATTAATGCAGGTAAACAAACCATAACAGCATTAAAAGGAGCTAGTTTTTTTGATTCTGCTATGAGTTTTTCAATGATTCGAGGAAAACACGTAGATTTAACTATTTTGGGCGCCATGGAAGTAGCCGAAAACGGGGATATTGCTAATTGGAAAATTCCAGGCCGATTAGTCAAAGGTATGGGTGGAGCAATGGACCTGGTTGCTAGCGCTGAAAATATTATAGTGGCAATGATGCATACCAATAAAAAAGCTGAATCTAAACTTTTGAAAAGATGTAATCTACCACTTACAGGGGTTAACTGTGTTAAGAAAATAGTCACAAACCTGTCAGTAATTGAAGTTACTGACCTAGGATTTAAGCTTTTAGAGCGCGCTCCAGGTGTCAGCATCGAGACAATTAAAAATGCAACTCAGGGTAATCTTATAGTTGACGGTGAAATCCCAGAAATGTCGCTATAATTCTTTGGGAATCGCACTTATTAAACGTTTAGTATACTTTTGTTTTGGATTTTTATAAACCTCATCAGCATCTCCTTGCTCTTCAATTCTCCCATTGTTCATAACAAGTATTTTATCTGACATATGTTTTACAACGGCGAGGTCATGAGAAATAAAAATATAAGTAAATTTAAAATCCTCCTTCAGGGAATTTAAAAGATTTAGGACCTGTGCTTGGACTGAAAGATCAAGAGCTGAAACGGATTCGTCACATATAATTAATTTTGGCTCTACTGCTATTGTTCTTGCAATCACTATACGTTGTCTTTGCCCTCCTGAGAATTCGTGAGGGTATCGATCGAAACTATTTTTGTCAATGCCTACTTTTTCAAGGATATCAAGTGCTTTAGATTTACGACAGCTATAATTGTCATACAATTTATGTACTACCATAGGTTCAATTATAGCCTCCCCAATTGTAAGCCTAGGATTCAAAGACGCCAAAGGATCTTGAAAAATAATTTGAATTTCTTTTCTTAGATGCCTGAGATCTTTTTTTGATAATTTGTGTAGGTTTTTCCCTTTGTAAAAAACAGAACCAGAAGTTGCTCTATTTAATTGTAAAATGGCATTTCCAAGGCTAGATTTTCCGCAACCTGATTCACCTACTAGTCCTAAAGTTTCGCCTTCAAATAATTTGAAACTTACATTGTCAATAGCTTTAAATGATGTCTTTCCAGAAAACAAACCGTATCTTTTAAAGTATATCTTTTCAAGGTTTTCAACTCTTAATATTGGTGGAGAGTTATAAATTTTTTTATGTCTTTTTTCTCTCTCTTTTTTTGTAATAATTTCAAGTTTGTTAGAACCAGATAAGATATCTTTTATGGTTGGTAATTTTTTAAGTCTTTTTCCTGTTTTAGGTTTTGCAGAAATAAGAGCCTTAGTATAAGGCTCTTTTGGAGTTTTTAAAACTGTGTTTGTCTCTCCATTTTCAATAATCCTACCCTTATACATTACTAGAATCCTATTCGAAATTTCTGAAACCAAAGCTAAATCGTGACTTATAAAGATTATGCTCATTTTTGTTTCTTTCTGAATTGAACTGAGTAATGCGATAATTTCTTTTTGAACAGTAACGTCTAGGGCTGTTGTTGGTTCATCTGCAATTAAAATTTTTGGTTTACACGCTATTGCCATAGCAATCATTACACGCTGTTGTTGCCCTCCTGAGAGTTCATGTGGATATTTTTGTACCGCCATATGTGCATCAGGTATTTTAACACTATTGAATAACCTGAGAACCTCATCATTAAGATCTTTTTTATTGACAACATCGTGGTGCAATAATATTTCTCTAACCTGTGATCCGCACGTCATAGAGGGGTTTAATGCACTCATAGGTTCCTGAAAAACCATAGCAATTTCTCTCCCCCTAACAGATTGGATCTCTTTTTCAGAAAGCTCTTTTATGTCCATACCTTTGTATGTCACGGTACCTGAAAATTTAGTTTTTTCACTAAATTGGATTAGCCTCATTAGTGACAATGCTGTTACAGATTTACCGGAACCACTTTCTCCAATAACACCTACTATTTCATTTTCGTAAACATCAAAAGAAATAGAGTTAACAGCCTTGCTTAGTACATTATTACTATTAAAACTAATAGATAATTTTTTTACACTAAGAAGTAGTTTTTTTTCCAATTTTTCAGTTTGTAGTTTAACAAAATAATTCTTTCAGTAAAATCTCACCACACTCTATTTATAATTAGCTAGCATTTTGTAGGCCTCTTCAATATAAATACTGATATCTCCATTGTAGGGGTTTCTCCCAAAAGAATCTTTTCCATGGCCTAGACGAACAATAATAAGATTATCATTTGGAGCCACGATAACACATTGTCCTAGGTGTCCTTCCATCATAAAAAAAGATTTCTTTTTGTTTTCTAGTAGCCAGAAACCGTAACCATATTCAGGGCTATTTTGAAATCTAGGCTTAATGCTTTTAGCGACAAAAGTAGAATCTAAAATCTGTTTCTTTCCCCATTTACCGTAATCTTTATAAAGCTTTCCTAGTCTTGCAAAATCTTTTGCTGTACTTCCTATACAGCAGTATGCCTTAACTAGATCATTTTCTTTACTATCTACTTGCCATATAGCATCATTTTCCGACTCTAATGGAATCCAAAAACTTTCGGACAAGTAGTTATATATTTTTTTCCCAGTCGCCTTTTCAATGACCATTGCAAGCAGTTGGGTATCTCCACTTGAATATTCAAATGATTGTCCAGGTAACTTAATCGTTTTTAAACCCAAAATAGTTTTTTCAAGCTCTTTTCCGTAATATGCTTGTGCAGTAATATTAATAGGCCAATAATAATCTTCTATCCAACTAGAGCCAGAAGACATTGAGGCAAGATCTCCAACAGTAACTTTACTGGAAAGTAATCCGTTATAATTTGGGAAAAAGTCAGCAACTGGCTGGTCTAGATTTTTTATGTGCCCTTCCATAATAGCTTTTCCTAGAAGTGCACAAACATAGCTTTTGGCCATTGAAAAGGAATTACTTTTTGAATTTTCATTGTATTCATCAAAGTAGTCCTCATGAATAATACTATCATTTTTTATAATCATAAATGCGACAGTTCCTTTTGAACGGTGTAAATCCATTAACCTATCAGTACTAGATATTTTATTATAATCCTTGTGTAGAGGCCATTTTTTTGGACTTCCAGCCTTTATTGTAGAGTTATCAAAATAAACATAGTCATCAATTGAGGCAGTTGTATGCCCTTTAAAATAAACAACTCGGACAGCTTTAATCAAGTAATCCGTATCAGTGATGTAAAGTAACATTATTAGGGCAGCAAGACTCATGATTATCCATTTGATTACTTTTATCATTAATTTCATTTTGTTTAAAGTTTACATTAAAGGTAAATAATAGTTAAGCCTCGTTGTATTTAACTAATCAATTTTATGATGTCTTTTGCAAAATAACTGGCGATGATATCAGCGCCAGCACGCTTAAAAGCCATTGTTGTTTCCAGCATTACTTTGTCCTGGTCCAACCACCCTTTTTCACTTGCTGCTTTAATCATTGCATATTCTCCGCTTACCTGATAGGCCGCAATTGGTATATCAAATTTATTTCTAACATCTCTAATAATATCTAAATAGGCCATACCAGGTTTAATCATAATAATATCGGCTCCTTCATTTATATCTGTTTCTACTTCTCTTACAGCTTCTAAGCGGTTTGCATAGTCCATTTGATATGTTTTTTTATCTTTTGGGATGTTTTTTTTATTTACAGGAGCTGAATCTAAAGCGGCCCTAAATGGCCCATAAAACGATGAGGCATACTTAGCGCTGTAGCTCATAAGCCCCACATCTTTGTAATTTTCTCTTTCTAAAGCTTTTCTAATGGTTTTTATACGGCCGTCCATCATATCACTTGGAGCCAGGAAGTTTGCTCCAGCATTAGCATGAGAGATACTCATTTTTGCTAAAATTTCGATGGTTTGGTCATTCATTATTTGTCCTTTTTCAACTACCCCATCATGTCCATAAATAGAGTACGGGTCCAAAGCAACGTCTGTCATAACTAAAATTTCTGGACATTTATTTTTGATAGTTTTGATGGCGCGCTGCATAAGTCCGTTTGGGTTAATCGCTTCTTTGCCGAAATTATCTTTGAGAGTGTCTTCAACTTTAACAAATAATAATACAGCTTTTATTCCTAAGCCCCACAGTGAAACAACCTCTTTTTCAAGGGTATCTAAACTGTGCCTAAAGTAATTTGGTATTGAAGGTATCTCATCTTTAATTCCTTTGCCTTCCACAACAAAAAGAGGAACTAAAAAATCGTTTGAAGTGATATTATTTTCTTTCACCAAGTTTCTTATTGATTTATTTACTCGTAAGCGTCGATTTCGTTTTAAGGGATACATGTTAAATCCAGTTTTTAGGTTTTTTTAATACTTTAATTAACTCTTCTTCTTTGCTATTTGGGGCTGGTTTATATCCGTAAGACCATTGTACTTGTGGAGGTAAACTCATTAGAATGCTTTCAATCCTTCCATTAGTTTTAAGACCAAATAAGGTGCCTTTATCGTGAATTAAGTTAAACTCTACATACCGACCCCTTCGAATTTCTTGCCATTGCCGTTCAGTCGCAGAATAGGTAATATTTTTCCTTTTATTGACTATCGGTACGTAAGAATTTAAAAAGTTGTCAGCTACATCTTTAACAAAATCATACCATTGCTCTATTGTCATGGAGTCATTTCCCTTACAATAGTCAAAAAATAAGCCACCTACACCTCGTGCTTCGTTTCTATGGCTGTTGTAAAAATAGGAGTCACAATCTTTTTTATATTTTTTGTAGAAATTCTTATTATGGCGGTCACAGGCACTCTTACACTGCATGTGAAAATACTTAACGTCATCATCGAATAAATAATAAGGGGTTAAATCCATACCTCCTCCAAACCACTGGTCTATGATAGACCCATCTTTATTGTACATTTCAAAATAGCGCCAATTTGCGTGAACCGTGGGCACCATAGGATTCTTGGGATGCATTACAAGGCTTAAGCCACAAGCAAAAAAATCAACATTTTCAACTCCGAAATAGCTTTGCATAGCTTTTGGCAGAGCTCCATGAACTTTTGAAATATTTACTCCACCTTTTTCAAAAACATTACCATTAAGGAGTATGCGTGTGCGCCCTCCTCCTCCTTCTTCTCTCTCCCAAATGTCTTCGTCAAATGTAGCGCAACCATCGATTGCTTCAAAGGCCATTGTGATTTTATTTTGAAGTGCTTCGATGTATTTATAGAAGGTTTCTGTAATAGGCTGCATAGAGTTTATCCGTTATACGATTTTACAGCATCAATAAAAGCCTTAGCATGATCCACTGGGATATTAGGTAAGATACCGTGTCCTAGATTTACAACGTATTTGTCCTTACCGAATGAATTAATCATTTCATGTACCATTTTTTTTATTTCATCAGGGGGCGATAATAAGCGAGAAGGGTCAAAATTTCCCTGTAATGTTTTATTCCCACCTGTAAGATAGCGTGCATTTCGAGCTGAGCATGTCCAATCGATTCCAATGGCGGCGGCATTGGATTTCCCCATTTCGTGCAATGCGAACCAACATCCTTTGCCAAAGGAAATCACAGGAGCATCATTTTTGAGTGCTTCTATAATTTGATTAATATATTTCCATGAAAACTCTTGGTAATCATTAGGGGATAGCATACCTCCCCATGAATCAAAAATCTGAAGTACATCTACACCAGCCTTTACTTTTGCCTTCAAATAGGCTATAGTGGTTTCAGTAATTTTTTGTAGTAACACATGTGCTGCTATGGGATTTGAAAAACAAAAAGCCTTAGCTTTGTCAAAATTTTTACTTCCCTGCCCTTGAACACAATAGCAAAACACAGTCCATGGCGAGCCAGCAAACCCTATTAGGGGGACTTCATTATTCAGCAATTCTTTGGTAGCTTTGATAGCTTTATACACATAATCTAGTTCAATATTTACGTCCGGGACAATAACTCTGTCTAGATCTTTTTGCGTTCTAATAGGGTTTGGCAAGAAGGGTCCAAAATTAGATTTCATTTCGACCTCGATATTCATAGCCTGTGGTATGACCAAGATATCACAAAATAATATTGCGGCATCCATCCCAAATCGGCGAATAGGTTGTAATGTAATTTCACTAGCCAACTCAGGTGTCCGACAACGTGTGAAAAAATCGTATTTATTTTTAATTTGCATAAATTCGGGTAAATAGCGCCCTGCTTGGCGCATCATCCAAACGGGTGGCCGAGTAACCACTTCACCTTTTAGGGCACGTAAAAATAAATCGTTTTTAATCATTTTTTTTATCCTTTATAATGTGTTTTTGATTGACTAATTCAATAACACTTTCTATCGTTGGAATTTTGGCAGTATAAACATCTTTAAAATGTTTTCTAGCTTTTTTTGCAGTTGTTTCTCCAATACAGTAAGCTATACATGTTGGAGTATTTTTCTTCAAAAAACTTTCTATCGTTGAGGGGCTATAAAATAAAACCTCTCTTACTGATTTTGAGAGTTTGGGTGCCTCAAGTTTTGTGCTGTAAGCTTCAACTTCGTTGACTGTAATGTTATTGTTTTCTAAAATTCCCGGCAGTTCGTCCATTCGAATATCACTACAAAAGTATGTTATTTCTTTTCCCTCTAAAAATTTAATTAAATATTCAGCTAGAGCCTTTGAATTTTTTGCACTGTGTCTAACAGGACCAATTTTTTGCTCAATTAGCTTTTTAGTTCGTCGTCCCACACAATAAATTGTTTCAAATTTTAGGTCTTCAGATGTACAATTATTTAAAATTGCCTCAACACCGTTTTTACTTGTGATTACTACATTTTTGTGTGCTGCTTTTAATATTGTAGGCTTAATTCTGTTTGGAGTAGTTTTAATAAAATCGATGCTCTCTACTTTTATGGATTTAGGGAATAAATCTAATTGGCCAGCACTTAATATTTTTGAAGAAATTATAGTAGTATCTTGTGGCTTAATTGCTGCTTTACTAATTAGGCTTTTACCACCACGCTCAACAATAAAATTCAAGCATTCTTCTACTAGGCACTCATGTTTTCCAAGGGGAGCACTTCGTTTTGCCTCTACTTTTTTTGTACCATCTTCATTCAAGATAATACCATGAAAATGCACTTCTTCGTTTTTAATAAATCCTAAAGCTCCTATAGGTGAGCTGCACCCACCTTCTAGCTTATTTAAAAATTCACGCTCCATGGTTGTGCAAATTTCTGTTTCGTCATCATTAAGTCTGCGGCACACTTCAAGGATATCCTTTTCTGAATTAAGGCAAGTAATCATTATAGCGCCTTGCCCGGGGGCAGGCACCATCCACTCTAGATTAACAGAGTTTTCGGGTGTCAACCCTATTCTTCCAAGGCCCGCAGCAGCAAAAATAGCTCCGTTCCATGTCTTTGAGTTATTTAATTTTTCAAGTCTAGTATTAACATTACCCCTAAGTGCTACAGTAGAGTGTGAAGGATAGCGATTAAGCCATTGGGCTTTTCGCCTTAAGCTTCCAGTAGCTATTATTGCATTCCTTTGTGCTAAAAATTCTTCATTATTTTTAAATACTAATGTGTCTCTAACGTTGCCACGTTTAAGAACAGCTGCCTGAGTAATGCCTTTGGGTAGCAATGTAGGAACATCTTTAAGCGAATGTACAGCAATATCAACTTCATCGTTAAGTAGTGCAATATCTAATGTCTTAGTAAAAATTCCAGTGATACCAAATTCATATATTGGTTGATTTTGTGCTAAGTCACCAATAGATTTAATTGGAACTAAAGTTGTTTTACAGCCAAGACCTTCAAGTTGTGATTGGACACTTTTAGCTTGCCAAAGCGCTAGTTCGCTTTCACGAGTCCCTATACGTATTAGCTTTTGCATGACTAAGCTTTGAGTTGAAAAATTTTATTAATAAGATCCAAGCTTTCTTTTGAAGTAGCCGTATCTTCCTTTAGATGAAGAGCAAAATGGTTTGTAATTTTTTGAACAATATTAGAACTGATTAAATCTGCTTGATCGAAATCAAAACCAGCATTTTTTTTACCCTGATTATTAATCTCAGTTTCAGCAAACACTTTTAATTTTTCTTTAAGTGCTTTAATTGTTGGAGCAAATCTACGCTGTTCAACCCATGACTCAAATTCTTCTTTTATACTTTTTATAATACCTTCAGCGATTGGGATATTTTTTTCTCTTTTTTGGAGTGTATTGTCTGTTATAGTGGAGAGCTCGTCAAGGTGGGTTAAGGTAACATTTGGATGGGTTTTGACATTTTCGTCGACATTTTTAGGAATTGAAAGATCTAAAATCAATAGCTCTTTTTTCCCAATAATGAGCTGCTTGTCAATTGTTGGATTTTGGGCACCTGTAGCAACAATTAAAACGTCGGCCTTTGCAATTTCTTCTCGAAGTTGGCTGTAGTTTCTGGCGTGAACTTTGAATTTTCCAGCTAATTTATCTGCCCGTTCTCTAGTTCTGTTTATAAGTGTTATATGTTCATTTTTAGTATGTTTTATAAGATTTTCGCAGGTGTTTCTACCAATTTTACCAGTACCAAACAGTAAAATATTTTTAGTTTGGACATTTTTTATTGTATTTAAAATATACTGAACTGATGCAAATGAGACAGATGTTGCGCCTGAAGATAGTTCAGTTTCATTTTTAATCCGTTTACTCGCTTGAAGTACAGAGTTTACTAGTCTTTCCAAATAACTATTTAATAGATTATACTTTTTTGAAATTTTTGCACTTAACTTAAGCTGACTTATTATTTCAAAATCTCCTAATATTTGACTGTCAAGTCCAGCACCAACCCTAAACACGTGCTCAATAGCTTCACTGCCTTTTAATATATAGCATACTTTTTTAAACACATCAAAGTGTCCTTTAGTATTTTCGCACAAAAGTTTAATGAGCACATTAGGATCTTTAACTAATCCATAAATTTCTGTTCGGTTGCAGGTTGAGGTTGCTATTAATCCGTTTAAGCCAATAGCTTTTCCTTGTTTAAGAATATTTGCTTTTTTTGTGGGGCTTAAGCTAAAACTACCTCGCAATTTTGCATCTGCCTTTTTGTAGCTGATTCCTATGACATAAAAAGAGTGATTAGAATCGTTATTTTTTAACTGCATATATTTGGGAGCAATTGCTTGTGATCACAAAAATAAGTCCAAATAGAACTAAAAAGTAACGATAGAAGAACTTTATTTGTCGTTTGGAGGTTTCTCACAAAAAAATTCCTACTTTTGTAAATTGTATTAAATTATCAGGTTTAAACCACAAAAAAAAACAATTTTTATTTATAATGAATCTAAATAAAGAAAATTTAATATTGGACCCTACTGCTGCCAAAAGTATCGCTTCAGGTTCTTTTTTAGAAACTCCTATTGAACAAGGATTTTTTGTGTTGACCTTTCAAAATGATTCTGATGACTTAAAAGTGCTAGAAAAAGATATAGATAGCTCATTTATTCAATTCCATTTTTGCTTAAAGGGGAATACGCAATTTTGTTTTAATAACAATAATTACACACTTGATATTCCTGAAGAAAATACTCTTCTGTTATACAACCCCCAAAGGGATTTACCTATTAATATTATTGCTGGCCCTAAAACTTGGATGGTATCTATTTTAATTTCAATTAAAAACTTCCACGCTCTATTTTCTCATGAAGCTAATTATATCTCTTTTTTAAAGGATGATAACAAATTAAAAAAATATTATAAAGATGGTTACATTACTCCATCGATGGCAATTGTACTTAACCAAATCATAAATTATAACCTTAATACAAATCTTCGTGAACTATATTCTAAGGCTAAAGTTTATGAACTTTTAAGCTTATATTTTAATCGTGGCGAAGATGTCAATATAGAACAATGCCCCTTTCTAGCGGATGAATCAAATGTTATTAAAATAAAGGCGGCTAAAGATATTATAATCCAACGCATTGCAGAGCCACCCAGCTTAATTGACCTTTCCTCTGAAATTGATCTTAGTCTAAAAAAACTTAAAGAAGGTTTCAAACAAATTTATGGGACGACTGTTTATGGCTTCTTATTTGATTACAAAATGGAGTTAGCTCGAAAATTATTAGAATCAGGGACTCATAATGTAAATGAAGTTGGCTTAAAAGTTGGCTACAGCACAGCTAGTCATTTTATAGCGGCCTTTAAAAAACAATATGGTACGACTCCAAAAAAATATATACAATCCTCAAATTAATCAAACTTAAAAAATGAAAGGTATTTTATTAGTTAATCTGGGTTCTCCTGACAGCCCAAGCCCCAAAGACGTAAAAAAATATTTAGGAGAGTTTTTGATGGATGAACGCGTAATTGACGTCCCTAAGTGGGCCAGAACGTTGTTAGTTAAAGGTATTATATTAAACACTCGACCCAAGACCTCTGCCAAAGCTTATAAAAAAATATGGTGGAAAGAAGGCTCTCCACTAATTGTTTTATCAGAGCGCCTTAAAGAAAAGGTGCAAAAACAAGTAGATATTCCTGTGGTTTTAGCAATGCGTTACGGCAGTATGAAGATTAAAAATGGCCTTCAAGATTTGGTGGATAAAGGAGTAGATGAGGTTCTAATCATTCCATTGTATCCACAGTTTGCAATGGCTACAACTGAAACTATTTTAGTTTTAGCAGAAAAATTGACTAAGGAATTTTTCCCGCATATCTCCTTGGAAAGCTTACCACCCTTTTACAACAACCCTGAATATATTAAAGTACTTTCAGCTTCTATTAAGAATCACTTAAAGGGTAAAAAGTATGATCATTTATTGTTCTCATACCACGGTATCCCAGAGAGGCACATTCGCAAAAGTGATATTACAAAATCTCACTGTAAAATAGATAAATCATGCTGTAGCACTTCTTCTGAAGCCCATGCTTATTGTTACAAGCACCAATGTGTTGAGGTAACTCGTTTGGTCGGCGCTGCTCTTGAGATGGAACCAGAGATGTTTTCTACATCTTTTCAGTCCCGACTTGGAATTGATCCATGGCTGCAGCCTTACACAGATCGTACTATTGAACGACTGGGTAAAAAAGGTACAGAGAATATGGCTATAGTTACTCCTGCATTTGTTAGTGATTGCTTAGAAACATTAGAGGAAATTGCAATGGAGGGGGAAGAAATTTTTCACGAAGCCGGCGGTAAGGATTTTACTACGGTACCATGTTTAAATGATGATCCTAATTGGGTAGCATTGCTTGCAAAATGGATTCAGGCCTGGAATAAAAAAGCCCTAACGGTTTCGTAAATGAATAACCCTGTTGCTTCTGATTTTGGTACAAATTCTATTGGGAAGTTACTAATTCGCCAAGCTGTCCCAGCATCAGTAGGTATACTGGTTATGTCATTAAACATTCTTATTGATACTATTTTTGTAGGCCAATGGATAGGCTCTCATGCTATTGCCGCAATTAATGTAGTTTTACCAGTATCGTTCTTTATTGCTGCCTTAGGAATGTCTATTGGAGTTGGAGGAGCTTCTATTATTTCAAGAGCACTTGGAGCTACCACTAAATCAAAAGCAATTCGAACATTTGGTAACCAGATTACCTTGACATTAATACTTACTCTAACACTTGTTATATTTGGACTTTATTTTACAGATGAAATTGTCCCAATCTTTGGAGGTAAAGGTTCCATATATACACCCGCTAAGACTTATTATAGGATTATACTTTATGGAGTTCCATTGTTAGCCCTTTCTATGATGGGCAATACAGTTATACGCGCTGAAGGGAAGCCAAAATTTGCAATGTATGCTATGATTATACCTTCAATTACAAATTTAATTTTAGACATCATACTAATAAAAATTTTAAATCTAGGGATGTATGGTGCAGCATGGGCAACCACAGGCTCTTACTTATTATGTTTTTTATTTATTTTATGGTTTTTTATTTCGAAGCACTCTGAAATGAAATTACGATTACATGATTTTAGGCTAAATAAACAAATTGTTTTAGAGATTAGTAGTTTGGGTTCAGTCACATTATCTCGCCAGGCTGTAGTAAGTGTGACTTATTTATTGATGAATAATATCTTATATGATTTTGGAGGCGAAACCTCGGTTACAGCTTATGCCATTGTCTCAAGAATGTTGATGTTTGCTTTGTTCCCAATTTTTGGTATAACACAAGGATTTATTCCAATTGCAGGTTATAATTATGGTGCAAAAGAATATAAACGAGTAAAACAAACTATAACTATTTCGTTAAGATACTCTATAGCTTTAGCCACTATAGTTTTTTTATTATTGTTTGTATTTTCGGAGCTTATTACTCGGGCTTTTACTACAGATCTTTTGGTGATTCAAAAAACTCCTAATGTCATGCGATGGGTTTTTGCAGCAACGCCGATAATTGCAATCCAACTGATAGGTGCGGCCTAT
This sequence comes from Formosa sp., assembly GCA_002698705.1. Taxonomy (GTDB): domain Bacteria; phylum Bacteroidota; class Bacteroidia; order Flavobacteriales; family Flavobacteriaceae; genus UBA3537. The sequence goes on from NZZM01000042.1 coordinate 79,096, forward strand.
TTTCAAGCTATTGGCAAAGCAACGTCTGCTTTGTTACTATCACTTTCACGTCAAGCATTTTTATTTATTCCTTTAATTTTTATATTACCTTTATGGTATGGTGAACTAGGGGTATGGATTGCTTTTCCTGTAGCAGATTTATTATCTACTATTTTAACCGGATATTTTTTGAGAAAAGAGATAAAACAAAACTTAAAAATAATATGATGGAATATTATAATTATATTAAATCTTTTCACTTGATTTTTGTAATTACTTGGTTTGCAGGGCTTTTCTACATCCCCCGCCTATTTATTTATCATATTGAGGCGCAACAAAAACCTGCACCTGAAAAGACAATTCTATCTAATCAGTTAAAGTTAATGGCTCGTAGACTATGGTATATTATTACATGGCCGTCGGCTATTTTAGCAACTATGTTCGCGCTCTGGTTGCTATACTTATCACCTTATTGGGTTCAGCAGTCTTGGATGCAGGTAAAATTAGCATTTGTATTTTTACTTATAGCTTATCACCTTAAAACACATTTTATTTTCAGAGAGCTTCAAACGGATAAAATAAATTATACTTCAAATTTTATGCGTATTTGGAACGAAGGGGCAACGTTACTTTTATTCGCTATTGTATTTTTGGTAATTCTAAAAAATACACTTAATATGGTTTTGGGATTGTTAGGCCTTTTAGGCCTTGCATTTGTTTTAGTATTTGCGATTCGATTATATAAAAGGATTCGTAATTAGAAGTAATAACAATACTGCATTTTTCCTATATTTATAAAAAAGTATTTCTTCATGAGGAATCATAGCTTGTCATTAAGTTCTAGAATCTTCTTTTATATGATTCTTTTAGTTGTGTTAGCCTCAATTCTAATAGCTTCTATTACCGTTTATCAGTTTAATGAACAATCACAGGACTACCATCGAATGCGTTTAGAACGTAAAGAAGCCCAACTAATTTCGAGTATCAATTACGTCCTAAAAGAATCAGACCTAGAAATTAAGCAAGAAAATTTAGATGATATTTTCAAACAAAAAATATATGAAATATCAAATATTCATAANGTTGCTTTCAATCTTTATANTTTGAGNGGACAATTNATTAAGTCNTCTAAGCCTTGGCGACAAAATGACCCCGTCCCATTGCAATTATCAACTTCNATAATTGANACTTTACGTTCTTTACCGGCAAAAAGATTTGTTGAAAAAAATAAACTATTAGACGGTAATTATCGCTCTTCTTATCGCATATTAAATGGCCCTGACTCAAAGCCGTTAACTATTTTAAATGTCCCTTATTTTGATGATGACTCTCTAAGTTCGGTAGAGCTTAAGGAATTTTTGGTAAGAATAGGTTATGCTTACATAATGATGATCATTATAGCCATTTTATTTGCATATGTTATGTCAAAATTTATAACTAAATCCTTGGAAGCTATTAGTGACAAGATGCACAAAGCTCGTTTTGAAAAAAGAAATAAGAAAATTCCGTTAGATGGAGCGTTCACAGAAATTAAATCTATTATAGAGTCATACAATAATATGATTGATGCTCTTGAAGAAAGTGCATTAAAGTTAGCCTCAACTGAAAGAGAACAAGCGTGGAGAGAAATGGCTAAACAGGTAGCTCACGAAATTAAAAATCCTCTAACACCCATGCGTCTAAGTGTTCAAAGCTTTCAGCGTAAATTTAATCCCCAAGACAAAGATGTTCATAAAAAAGTAGATGAATATAGCAAAACATTGATACAGCAAATTGACACTATGAGTAAAATTGCAGAGGCTTTTTCTAGCTTTGCAAAAATGCCTGCTCAAAAAATAGAGAATTTGGATTTCGTCGAGGTTATAGACCACGCTCTTGATATTTTCCCGAATTCCTTCATTAAATTTCATAAGCCCAAAACCCCATTAAAAATATATTTTGACAGAGATCAACTTAATCGAATTATCACGAATTTAGTCAAGAATGCTATTCAATCTATACCTGAGGGAATTACTCCCNAAATTAAAGTTAAACTATCGCATGATATTAATAAAATTTATATTCACGTAGAAGATAACGGAATTGGTGTAGACCCTTCTATTGAAAAGAAAATATTTGAACCCAAATTTACTACAAAGACAAGTGGTATGGGTNTAGGACTTCCTATGATTAAAAGTATAATTGAAGCTTACAAAGGAGAAATATCCTATGAAACAAGCTTAAAAAAAGGTACACTTTTTTTAGTTTCTTTTCCAAAAAAACAAACATAATATGCATTTTAATAATTTAATAATAAAGATCGAAAAGAGTGTTGGTATCATTACTATAAACCGCCCCAAAAAATTAAATGCTCTAAATAAGGAAACAATTTTGGAACTTCATAATTCGTTGAAGGCTCTGAATCAAGACTCTTCAATACGTGCGATTTTATTGACTGGAAGTGGAGATAAAGCATTTGTCGCAGGAGCTGATATTACTGAATTTTCAAATTTTAATATTCAACAAGCTGCTCAATTATCCAGAGAAGGACAAACGTTATTATTTGATTATGCAGAAAATTTATCAACCCCAATAATTGCTGCAATTAATGGTTTTGCACTTGGAGGTGGGCTCGAATTAGCAATGGCTGCTCATATTAGAGTTGCAAGTATTAATGCGCGTTTGGGCTTACCAGAAGTTAGTCTTGGATTAATTCCTGGGTATGGGGGNACTCAGCGTTTAACACAATTAGTTGGTAAGGGCAGGGCTATTGAAATTATTACTACAGCAAATATGATTGACGCCACAAAAGCAGCGGAATGGGGTTTAGTAAACTCTGTTACTTCAGTTGAGGAATTGATTCCTTATTGTTTATCCTTAGCNGAAAAAATAACAGTAAACGGACCTCTTGCTGTATCGGCATGTTTAAAATCTGTAAATGCAAATTTAAAAGATGGAGTAAATGGCTTTGATGTTGAAATCTCAGAATTTGCAAAGTGTTTTGGGACTCAGGATTTTNAAGAGGGAATTTCTGCATTTCTNGAAAAGCGAAAAGCGAATTTTAGTGGTGACTAGTTATAAAAAACTTAAAAAATTAACTTTANAATTGTAATAATTTAATCTGCTAATACAATAATTTTATTGTCATTCATTTCAATTGTTCCAGAGCTGATTGCCAACCAGTATGAATCATCTTTTTTGTCAAATTTCGAAATATTGCTCTCTTCAATTTTAATCTGACCTCTAATTTTAACAAACCCGTCTTTGAGGATAGAAACAACAGAGGCGTGGTTATTTAGCATTTCAAAATCACCATCTACTCCAGGGACTGAAACACTTTCAACATCTCCTTTAAATAGGGTTGTTTCAGGGGATACAATTTCTAGGTACATAAAGTTTAGTTTTTAAGCCTCAGCTAACATTTTTTCACCTGCTTCAATAGCTTCCTCGATTGTACCTTTAAGGTTAAATGCAGCTTCAGGTAAGTGATCTANTTCGCCNTCCATAATCATATTAAAACCTTTAATAGTTTCTTTTATATCAACTAGAACTCCAGGTATTCCTGTAAATTGTTCTGCAACATGAAAAGGCTGAGACAAGAAACGCTGTACACGACGTGCACGCCCAACTGCTAGTTTATCTTCTTCTGAAAGCTCTTCCATACCTAGAATTGCAATAATATCTTGAAGTTCTTTATATCTCTGAAGTAATTCCTTAACACGNTGTGCACAATTATAGTGTTCGCTGCCAAGTATATCTGCCGTTAGAATTCGAGAGGTTGAGTCCAATGGATCAACTGCAGGATAAATTCCTAGCTCTGCAATTTTACGCGATAGTACTGTAGTGGCATCCAAATGCGCAAAGGTTGTGGCAGGAGCAGGATCAGTAAGGTCATCTGCAGGCACATAAACAGCTTGCACTGAGGTAATAGAACCTTTTTTAGTTGATGTAATACGCTCTTGCATAGCTCCCATTTCTGTTGCTAGTGTTGGTTGATAACCCACCGCAGAAGGCATACGTCCTAATAATGCAGACACTTCAGAACCGGCCTGTGTGAACCTAAAAATATTATCCACAAAAAATAACACGTCTTTACCTTGACCATCGCCTGCACCATCTCTAAAATATTCTGCAATTGTAAGTCCTGATAAAGCAACTCTAGCACGAGCTCCTGGAGGCTCATTCATTTGCCCAAATACAAAGGTAGCCTTAGACTCTTTCATCGCATTCTTATCAACTTTTTTAAGATCCCATCCACCGGCTTCCATGGAGTGCATAAAGTCATCTCCATATTTTATAATGCCGGATTCTAGCATTTCACGCAATAAGTCATTTCCTTCACGTGTACGCTCTCCAACACCAGCAAAGACTGAAAGTCCACCGTGACCCTTTGCNATATTATTAATAAGTTCCTGAATTAAAACAGTTTTTCCAACACCAGCTCCACCAAATAGACCAATCTTTCCCCCCTTAGCATAAGGCTCAATAAGATCAATTACTTTGATTCCAGTAAATAAGACTTCAGTTGAAGTTGAAAGGTCTTCAAATTTTGGAGCCTCACGGTGGATTGGAAGTCCATCTTTACCTGCCTTAGGTAAGTTTCCTAATCCATCAATAGCATCACCAATTACATTGAAAAGACGACCATATACATCATCCCCAATAGGGACTTGAATAGGCGCTCCAGTTGAGTTAACTTCTGTTCCACGGCTTAATCCATCAGATGAATCCATTGCAATGGTTCTTACTGAGTTTTCACCAATGTGCGATTGTACCTCTAAGACAAGAATTGATCCGTCTTCACGGTTGATCTCTAATGAGTCATAAATCTTTGGAAGCTCTGAGCCAGCTTCAAACACTACATCAATAACTGGACCTACGATTTGAGAGACTTTTCCTGTAACTTTTGGCATTACTTAAATACTTTTAAAATTTAGCTAAATGTGTTGAAAAACAATCTGTTTTTGCGCAGCAAAGATAAATAATATAATTAAAAAACCCAGAGCAAATGTCTGGGTTTTTTAGTACAAATTTTAAACTTTATCTAGAACGCTATTTTAGCTCCACAGTAGTATAGTGAACCTATTTGTCCTGATCCTGGAATACTAACATAGCTTCTTCCAGCAATGTTATTTCCACCAAGTTCAAATTGGATGTTGTCCATTTCCGGTATAGCAAACATAAACTTAGCATCTAATACAGTATTCTCTCTTATTGTAGCATCTATGAAAGACGACTCATAATAGTATTCTGAGTTGTATCTTGCATTAGCTGAGAAACTTGTATTTTCTGCAAGGTTAGCTGTAAACCCTAATTTTAGTCTATGCTCCGGTGTATTCCATGATAACTCAAAATCAGAATTTGCTTCAGCAGTATAATCTAATTGATTGTATTCATAAATAAGGTTCATAGAGTACATTGAGTTAAAGCGCTTAATAGCTTCAACACTAAATCCATAGGTATCAAAAGGAACATCTAAATTGGCATCCACTCCAAATTGTGCAAATGCACCAAGTGCCATAGCCACTTCAGCTGGCTGTCCAATAGCAGCTGGGACATAAACACTATTTGTTCCAATAAAGTTTTCATATTGGCTATAGTATGCATTCATATCAAGTGTGAAGTCTTTGCTGTTGTAGCGGTAACCTATATCATAGGAAGTTACTTTTTCAGCTTCAACATAATCCAATGATTCGGAAACAACATTACCTCCATTATCCCAAGAGCTTTTATTTAGTGCTGTATCAAAAACTTGATTACCAGTCCAATCAAAACCTCCTAAATTAGTACTAAATCTGTCAATATTCTCTTTTGTAGATCCTAACAATACTTCTTCTCCATTGTATAAACCAATAAATTTATCTTGGTTTGTTGGGTTTCTATACCCTACCTGTGCAGAAACTCTAATGTTTGAGTTGTCTGAAAGCTTGTAAAGTAATCCAAGTCTTGGAGTTATATTAGCATCTTCCATTACATCTTGTTTATCATAACGCATAGAAGCAGTAAGAGATAAATTATCATCCATTAAGTCTTTTTGCATTTGAGCATAAACACCAAATTCATTAAACTCAATTGCTTCATCATAATCAGTGTAAAGTGTTCCTTCAGTATCAAGGTTAAAGCTTCTGACTAAACCACCAACAATTAAGTTTGCAAAATCAATTTTGTCTTCAAAGTCATAGTTTGCCTCAAATGTAGAAACAGTAGAAACATCAATGATTCTTGCTCCAAGCGGTTCCCACCAATCAAGATTTCCGTTCGCTGCATCACCAAATGGGCTATCAACGTCTTGATAAGATAATATAGCGCCATTTGTAGCGTTCGCTAATGCTTGACTAAAGGTAGTTCCTAAAGCATTTGCATTTGACCCATCAGGGTTAAGCATTTGTGAGTCTGCAAAAGCTCTAGCAAGGTTGTGAGCATCACTATTAATACCAGCAAATAGACCACCTCCTGCAGATGTGGACCCATTTTGTATGTCAAAAATAACTGATCCTAGTCCGCCTGTTAAACCTGGTTGTCCTATCGAACTTCCCAATTCGTTTAAATAAGCACCCATGTAACCTAATGCCCAACCACCTTCAATACCACCACTCATTTGGTTGGCA
>NZZM01000043.1 GCA_002698705.1 Formosa sp.
CATCCGAAAAAAAGGCAACCCTAGACAAAGGGTTGGAAAAATCTAAATCCAGTTTTTTTGAAAAACTAGGAAAAGCAGTTGCCGGAAAATCAAAAGTTGACGATAGTGTTTTAGATAATCTTGAGGAAGTATTGGTTACTAGCGATGTAGGTGTTGAAACAACGCTCAAGATCATCGATCGCATTGAAGCACGAGTTGCCAAGGATAAATATTTAGGTACAGAGGAATTAAATCTTATTTTGAGAGAAGAAATTGCGGGTTTACTCTCCGAAATAAATTCAGGCAACGATACAGAATTTTCTTTAGCCTCCAACCAAAAGCCCTATGTTATCATGGTTGTTGGGGTCAATGGCGCTGGAAAAACAACAACCATTGGAAAATTGGCACACCAATTTAAAAAACAAGGTCATAAAGTGGTTTTGGGTGCTGCTGATACTTTCAGAGCAGCAGCCATTGACCAACTGCAAGTTTGGGCCAAACGCGTGAACGTTCCGATTGTAAAACAATCTATGGGTAGCGACCCTGCTTCTGTTTCTTTCGATACACTTAAGAGTGCTGTTAGTTCTGATGCTGACGTGGTAGTCATAGATACTGCTGGGCGTTTGCACAACAAAGTGAATTTGATGAACGAGTTGACTAAAATAAAGCGTGTAATGCAAAAAGTTGTACCCAATGCACCGCATGAAATTTTACTGGTTCTCGATGGTTCAACTGGTCAAAATGCATTTGAGCAAGCTAAACAATTTACAGCTGCTACAGATGTGAATGCCTTGGCCATTACCAAGCTAGACGGAACAGCTAAAGGAGGTGTAGTCATTGGCATAAGTGATCAATTTAAGATTCCAGTAAAGTATATTGGTGTGGGTGAAGGCATTGAAGACCTCCAGGTTTTTAATAAAACTGAATTTGTAGATTCATTCTTTAAATAAGCATTGATGAAAAAAACGATACTTCTTTTTTTGTTATTTACTTTTTTTGGATGTAAAAATGACCGCAAAGTTTCAGAAACCAGTCTTGGAGATATTTCTGAAAAATCTTTTAGAACTTTTAAAGTTGAAGATTCAAAATTTATTGATTTAAAACCTTTGTGGGAGCCATTTCAAACTGCACTTTATAACTTTTCAGACAGTACATATAACAGTTTAAAACCAATTATTTTAAACCAAGATATTCCAACACTTCAGCAACACATTGACCAGGGTAGGTTGAGCTATGAGTTGCTAGTGAAATTTTATTTGTACCGAATTAAATCATTAGATCGAAAGAACGATAAATCACTTAATTCAGTCATTTCGCTAAACACACGAATTATCAACCAAGCCAGGGAAAAAGATAATAACAGACCCAAAAATCTCTCTAACTTTTCCTTGTATGGCATGCCTCTGATTTTAAAAGATAATATTAATTGTCAGGGGATGGTGACGACTGCTGGGGCGGTAGCATTGTTAGATAATTTTACAGATGACGCCTTCATGACTATGCAATTGAAAACCTCGGGGGCCTTAATTTTAGGAAAGGCAAATTTAAGCGAATGGGCTTATTTCTTTTGTGGTGATTGCCCAAGCGGATACAGTGCGGTTGGAGGTCAAACATTCAATCCTTTTGGACGAAAAACTCTGGATACTGGGGGTTCAAGTTCTGGTAGCGCTGTGGCTGTTGCTGCTAACTTTTGTGCTGCCGCTATTGGCAGTGAAACTTCAGGCTCTATCTTATCGCCTGCTAGCCAAAATGCAGTGGTTGGTCTTAAACCTACTGTAGGCGTAATAAGTCGAAGCGGCATCGTCCCGATCTCATCCACTCTAGATACCGCAGGACCCATCACTCAGTATATTATTGACAATGTATTGGTGTTTAATGCTTTGATTGGAAAAGATTCTAGTGATTTTAAATCTAAAGTAATACCCAAAATTGATTTAGAAGCACTTAAAAATCCAGCATATAAACGAAAGCGTTTTGGAGTAATTCGAGGATTTCTTGATGACTCGCTTTACAATGTTGCAGTTGATCTTATTAAATCAAAGGGTGCAGAAATTATTATTGTTGATCCAAAAGAAGAATCACTTTCAGGATTTTTAAGACTTTTGAATTTAGATATGCAAGCTGGTTTGCCCTTGTATTTTGAAAATTTTAGTTCTAAAAATATTTATTTTAACGGGGTTCAATCGATAATTGATTTTAACAATGGGGATAGCATAAACAGAGCTCCATATGGACAAAAATTTTTCCAGGGTATTGTCTCCGACAAAGCTTCAAAAAGGGAGTTTAAAGAAATAAAAAACATTCTCAAAGCCAATGGACGCGCCTATTTTGACCAAATGATGGAAGTTCATCAGCTTGATGGTATTTTGTCCATAAACAACTATCACGCTGGCTATGCTGCAGTGGCTGAATATCCAGCACTGACTGTTCCTATGGGGCTTTCGTTAAATTTGGAACCAAAAGGGCTTACTTTTATTGCAAAACCTTTTTGTGAGACCGATCTATATAATTGGGGATATCATTACGAAATGGCCTCTAAACCACGTCCTACACCTAAAAATTATAATTAAACATTTTAATGAGAACGAAATCCCGCAAGACCAATAAGATCAATGTTGTTACCCTAGGCTGTAGTAAAAACGTATATGACAGCGAGGTGCTGATGGGTCAACTCAAAGCCAATGGCAAAGCGGTTGCTCATCAAGAGGATGGCAATATTGTAGTGATCAATACCTGTGGATTTATTGACAATGCCAAAGAAGAAAGTGTCAATACTATCTTAGATTTCGTTCAAAAAAAAGAAGCTGGAGAAGTGGATAAAGTTTTTGTAACGGGATGCCTTAGTGAGCGTTATAAACCGGATTTAATTAAAGAAATACCAGACGTAGATCAATATTTTGGCACCACTGAACTCCCTCAATTGCTCAAAGCTTTGGGTGCCAATTACAAACATGAACTCATAGGAGAGCGTTTGACTACCACTCCCAAAAATTATGCATATTTAAAAATTGCAGAAGGTTGTGATCGTCCTTGTAGTTTTTGTGCCATTCCACTGATGCGAGGGAAACACCGCTCCACACCCATAGAAGATTTAGTGACTGAGGCCAAAAAGTTGGCGGTCAACGGAGTCAAAGAACTCATATTAATTGCCCAAGATTTAACTTATTATGGCTTAGATCTTTACAAAAAACGAAGTCTTGCAGAATTGCTAAGGGCTTTGGTCAAAGTCGAGGGTATACAATGGATTCGCTTGCATTATGCCTTTCCTACAGGTTTTCCTATGGAGGTTTTGGATGTCATGAGAGAGGAGCCTAAAATTTGTAACTATTTAGACATTCCATTACAGCATATTTCTAATAAGATTCTCAAGAGCATGCGCCGTGGTACAACACAAGAGAAAACCACCAAATTACTTCAAGCATTTCGCAATGCTGTCCCTCATATGGCCATTAGAACCACCCTTATCGTTGGCTATCCAGGAGAAACCGAAGCAGACTTCTTAATCTTAAAAAAATGGGTTGAAGCCATGCGTTTTGAGCGCCTGGGTTGTTTTACCTACTCCCATGAAGAAAACACCCATGCATACAAGCTCGTAGATGATGTTCCTGCAGAAATTAAACAGGCCCGTGCCAATGAAATTATGGCCTTACAATCACAAATTTCGTGGGAGTTAAATCAAGCTAAAATAGGACAGACCATGGCTGTAGTGATTGATCGCAAAGAAGGACAACACTTTATTGGTCGCAGTGAATTTGATTCTCCTGATGTGGATAACGAAGTGCTTATTGATGCTTCAAAAGTATATCTAAAAACCGGTGAGTACACCACAGTGCGCATTACAGATGCTGCTGATTTTGACCTTTATGCTGAGGTGGTTTAGGTTTTTTCTATCTAATTTATTAAAGTATCTTTACCAACCACAAAATGAGTAAATGACTGGGCCGTATATTTCATATGCAAAAACCAAGACACTGTCTAAACTCCTTCAAGCGTTTTTGGAGGAGCATNCTGTTTTGGCCGATTTTTATGGACGCGCCCCAAAACTTGATAATTTTGAAGCCCAAATGGCCGCTAAATCCGTTCAGTACTCATTAGAAAAGCGGCAGTTGTTAGCCGATTGCTTACAGCATCAATATAAAACTTTAGCTCCAGATCCTTTAATTCAGTCCCAGATAAATGCTCTGAAGTCAACTTCGACCTTTTGTGTCACAACAGGCCATCAGCTCAATTTAATGGGAGGTCCACTGTATTTTATTTATAAAATTATTTCGGTTGTTAATTTATCTAAGGCTCTGAGTAAAAAATATCTAAACAATAGATTTATTCCTGTTTTTTGGATGGCTTCAGAGGATCACGATTTTAAAGAAATTAATCATTTCTATCACAANGATGAGTGTTTTGAATGGGATTTAGATGCTGCGGGCCCTGTTGGCAGGCTCTCAACAAAGGGCTTGGATTCAATGTTTGAAAATTTTTCTAACAGTATCAGCAATGACCCTGCGGCTGCTTCCCTAAAGAAGATTTTTAAAACCGCTTATCTTTTACAGACCAATCTGGCCGATGCGACTCGAAGCTTGCTGTATCAATTGTTTGGTCAGGACGGCGTTATTGTAGTTGACGGAGACGACCCTGGGCTCAAGCGCATGTTTATTCCACAGCTAAAAAACGAACTGGAGACGGCGCTTCTTTTCAAATCGGTATCTTCTACCAATAAGGAATTAAAAAGTATTGATTGTGGGTTTAAAATTCAATCCAATCCACGTGAGCTCAACCTATTTTATATTTTGGATGGATTGCGGGAACGAATTGTAGAAGAAAATGGTATTTTTCGGGTCAACAACACTGAGATGGAGTTTGGCTTAAAATCAATTTTTAACGAAATAGATCAACACCCCGAACGCTTTTCGCCCAATGTGCTGATGCGTCCACTGTACCAAGAAACAATCCTGCCTAACTTGAGTTACACGGGCGGCGGCGGAGAATTGGCCTACTGGCTGCAATTAAAGTCTTATTTTAAAAATTCTAAAGTTGATTTCCCCATTCTAATCCATCGAAATTCGGCTTTGTTGATAACAGAAAAACAACAGAAAACTTTAGACGTTTTAGGATTGTCTGCCTGCGATTTNTTTTTATCTGATCATGAATTGACTGCTAAATTAACAAATACACTCACTCAAATATCAATAGACTTGACCCCTCAAAAAAACCATTTAAAGCAGCAGTTTCAAAACCTTTATAAAATTGCAAATCAAACAGATGCCTCCTTTTATGGAGCCGTGGCGGCCCAAGAACAGAAGCAAATCAAAGGCCTTTCAAATCTAGAAAAAAGACTTTTAAAGGCGGAAAAAAGAAAACATGCTGTCCAGCTTGAAAAAGCTCTCAAACTCAAAGCAGCTTTGTTTCCCCAAAATACACTACAAGAGCGCCACAGTAATTTCTCTTCCTTTTACAGCTTGTATGGNCCTACTTTTTTAAAATCCCTGAGGGCTGATTTTCAGCCTTTTCAACAAGGCTTTTACATACTTTCTTTATAAGTTTTTATAAAAAATTTATTTAGAATTTACAGATAAGTGGTACTTTTGATTATGCAGCACGACAAGGTATTAATTCTCGATTTTGGATCTCAATACACCCAGCTCATTGCACGCCGTGTCAGAGAGCTGAATATTTATTGTGAAATCCATCCCTTTAATAAGATTCCAACTCAAATAGAAAGTTATAAAGCTGTAGTGCTTTCAGGCAGTCCACAATCTGTACGTGCAGCAGATGCTTTGCATCCCGATTTATCCGAAATTCGTTCTAAAAAACCGCTGTTGGCTGTTTGCTATGGTGCCCAATATATAGCCCATTTTTCTGGCGGCAATGTCGCTCCCTCCAATACCAGAGAATACGGCAGGGCAAATTTGTCATATGTCGAAAGTCAAGACTTATTTTTTAATGGGGTCTCCAAAGGCAGTCAAGTCTGGATGAGTCACGGCGATACCATTAAAACCCTACCGACCAATGGAGTGTTGTTGGCTAGCACCCACGATGTTGAAAATGCCGCTTATAAAATCAAGGGCGAGACCACTTATGCCATTCAATTTCATCCTGAGGTCTACCATTCGACCGATGGAAAAAAAATTTTAGAAAATTTTTTAGTTCATATTGCAGGATTGCGACAAGACTGGACACCAGATTCTTTTGTTGAAGAAACAGTAGCCGATTTGAAATCTAAAATAAACAGCGATAAAGTGGTATTAGGCCTTTCTGGCGGGGTGGATTCCACGGTTGCTGCTATTTTACTAAACAAGGCCATTGGAGATAATTTGTATTGTGTTTTTGTCAATAATGGATTGTTGCGTAAAAATGAATTTTCCAGCGTCTTAAAGCAGTACGAGGGAATGGGTCTCAATGTTAAGGGGGTGGACGCTTCTNAACGTTTTTTGGAGGCTTTAAAAGGCATTGATGACCCTGAAAAAAAGCGAAAAACCATTGGACGTGTCTTTATTGAGGTCTTCGATGACCAGGNCCAGCTGATAAAAGACGTCAAGTGGTTGGCACAAGGCACCATCTATCCAGATGTTATTGAAAGTGTTTCGGCCACTGGTGGGCCCAGTGCCACCATCAAGAGCCATCACAATGTTGGTGGCTTACCAGATTTCATGAAATTAAAAGTTGTTGAGCCCCTAAAAGCGCTGTTCAAAGACGAAGTGCGTCGTGTCGGCGCTTCCTTGGAAATAGATCGAGAACTACTGGGAAGACATCCTTTTCCTGGTCCTGGATTGGCCATCAGAATATTGGGAGATATTACCGCTGAAAAAGTGCGCATCTTACAAGATGTCGATGCCATTTTCATCAATGGCTTGCGCGAATGGGATTTATATGACAAAGTATGGCAGGCAGGTGCCATGTTACTTCCCGTTAAAAGTGTTGGGGTCATGGGCGATGAGCGAACCTATGAAAAATGCGTTGCACTCAGAGCTGTGGAAAGTACGGATGGAATGACTGCTGATTGGGTCAATTTACCCTACGAATTTTTACAAAAAACTTCCAATGCCATTATCAATAAAGTCAAAGGTGTCAATCGGGTTGTTTATGACATCAGTTCTAAACCACCTGCCACCATTGAATGGGAATAAGATTTGCATATCTCGACTTGAGGCATTAGTTTTAAGATCCCATAGAACCCACTCAACAGCATGAATAAATTTATTTTTAGCAGCATCTTCATTCTTTTTATCAATCTGGTTTCCGCCCAGGTATTGCGTCAGCACCGTGTGGATGCCCAAGATACTTTAGAAAGTATTGCTCAACGTTATGGGGTTCTCCCAGAAGATATAGTTCTTTTGAATCCCGAAGCTAAGGCCCAACTTAACCCTGGGAAGTTATTGGTCATTCCCAACCCCATACAAAAGAAAGCTTCTAAGACAGAAGAGATTCAAGAAGTCGTTTCTTATAAAGTTCACCGCGTTAAAAAGAAAGAAACCTTGTACAGCATCGCAAAAAAGTACAATGTGACAGTTGAGGCCATAAAAGATAATAATCAACAACTTTTTGAAGCGCCGCTTCAGTTTAAAGATAAAATTTACATTCCAAAATTTAAAATGCGAACCGTTGTTGTGACCTCCAAGGCCCTTCGCGCATATAAGGTACAACCTAAGGAGGGAAAATGGCGTATTGCCTATAAGTTTGGAATTTCAGTACAAGAACTAGAAGCTTTAAATCCAAATATGGGACTGGAATTGGAACTGGGGCAAACTCTGTTTGTTCCCAATATTGAAGCTGCAGAAGAACAAACTGTTACAAAGGTGGGTTTTGACTTTTACAAAGTATTACCAAAAGAAGGATACTATCGCTTGTATAAAAAATTAGGCATCAGTCAAGACAGCTTGGAACAACTCAATCCCAACTTAAAACAAACAGGCCTAAAACAAGGAATGGTATTAAAAGTTCCCAAAGCAAGCACAGAAGGAGTGGATTTATACAGCACTGACCTCAGTAAACAAATAAAATATTTAAGTCCCAAAAAAATTGCTTTGCTGTTGCCTTTTAAGTCCAATTCTATCGATTTTGATTCCATTCAATTGGCCAAACAGCAGATTCAGCGCGATGGCTACATCCGAATTGCCACGGAGTTTTACGCTGGAGTTGAAATGGCTTTGGACTCTGCAAAAGTACTGGGGATCTCCACAAATTTAGATGTTTTTGACACTGAGGCCAAACCTCAAATAATCCGTCAATTGCTTGTTTCCAAGGATTTTTCAAAATACGATCTTGTTCTTGGCCCAATGACTTTGAAAAATTGCCAATTGGTTGCAGAATCTTTAAAAACGACCAATACAGCTGTGGTCTCTCCATTCGTAAAATTTGACAGCAGGAATTCCAATCTTATACAGAGCATTCCCGGTGACCAATGGATGGCTGATAAATTATTGACCTATGCAAAAAAAGACAGCATTCCTCACCAAACAGTCGTAATCTCAGATTCTAAATCTATGAATCGGATTGCCAAAATCCGTAGCGTCTATCCAGATTTGAAAATTTTGACATCTGAGCGTGACATTGAAGGTAAAGAACAATATTATATAGAATTCGAATCGGTACAAAAAGCGCTTTCACCAGGGAGGACACTGGTGTTTTTGGAAACCAATAATGAGAGCTTCGCCTCCAATGTCACAAGTATGCTCAATGGTTTAAACGGCCTTACATTGGAATTACAAGAAGCTGAAAATGAGGCTGAAGAGGAAGTCGAGATTGAGGTCGAGCGCGAGCTTATACTAATGACAACCAATCACAATAAGGCTTTTAAAGGCAGTCACATATCCAATAGCGATTTGTCAAATTTGAATTTTCAATTCCCGTCGGTCTATAATTATAACGAGGGCTTGAGTGATTTTGGTAAAAACTATAAATCCCGTTATGGAAATTACCCCAGCCGT
>NZZM01000044.1 GCA_002698705.1 Formosa sp.
GGAGTTCCTGACAATGTAGATAATTGCCCTAATGAATTAGGTGAAATTGCCAATAATGGTTGTCCATGGTTAGGTTTTTTGATTAATGAAGTTAACTATGACCCTTCAAATCAAGGTCTAAATGGAGATACTAATGGTGATGGATTATATGCACAAGATGATGATGAATTTATAGAATTATTCAATTCAACAGAGAATGATTTAGATTTAAGTGGTTATACAGTTTCCGATGCTGCAGCTGTTAGACATACATTTCCACCAGGAACTATAATGCCTTCAAATGGTGTGTTGGTTTTATTCGGAGGTGGAAATCCTACTGGAGATTTCGGAGGCGCAATAGTTCAAACTGCAAATGGTTTTCAAACTAGGTTAAGTTTACAAAATGCTGGAGATAGTGTTATAATTAAGGACCCTAACGATGAAGTTGTTTTGAGTTATAATAGTTCTGATACAGGCGTTAATCACGGGAGTAACCAATCTGTTACTCGTTACCCTGATTTAACAGGTGATTTTCAGTTGCATTCTGTTGTTTCTGATGCTAATGGCTCCTTGTTCTCTCCAGGAACTCGAGTTGACGGTACATCATTCTAATATGAGTATATCTTAATAATGGAATATATGGGAGCTATAATATCGTTAATTTTCATTGCTTTTTCGGGCATACTTTTATTAAAAAAGTACAACCCTCATGCAGTATTATTGGTTTCAGGATTGTTGATGTTAATTATAGCGAACCTCCTAAATTATAATTTACCATCTCTTAAGGTTCCTACTGGATTTTCAGGTTTTGATTTATTTCGATATATCAAAGAATCCTTTAGTAAAACTAATGCGGGTGTTGGGCTAATGATTATGGCTATTGGAGGTTTTGTTGCATATATTGATAAAATTGGTGCATCAGATGCTTTAGTTTATGTTGCAATGAAGCCCTTGAAATTATTAAAAAAATACCCTTATGTTGCTGCTTCGTTAGTTATTCCAATTGGACAGTTATTATTTATTGCCATTCCATCTGCTGCTGGCCTTGGACTGCTTTTAATGGCATCTATGTTTCCTATATTAGTAAATCTTGGTGTAAGTAAATTGTCAGCTGTATCTGTAATTACCGCTACTACTGCATTTGGAATAGGTCCTGCCTCTGCAATAACCGCTAGTGCAACTAATATTGCTAAAGTTGACACTATTTCCTTTTTTTTAAATGAGCAGATTCCTATGGTGATTCCATTGAGTATTATTATGATGATTACCTATTACTTTTTGAATCGACATTTTGATAAACAATTAGAAATTGAAAAACAAAGTCATAGTAATGAAGAAAAACAAGTTAATTCCCCTCTTATTTATGCACTTGTTCCTGTTTTTCCAATTTTTCTTTTAATTATTTTTTCAAAAATTTTAAATCTTTTCAATACAGCTATTACTTTAGATACAACAACAGCAATGTTTATTAGCTTGTTTTTAGGTCTTATATTTGAATTAGTTAGGACTAGAGATGTTAGACAGGTTTTAAATTCATTAAAAACGTTTTGGAATGGTATGGGGAATATTTTCAAAACAGTAGTTACATTGATTATTACAGCAGACATTTTTGCTAAAGGATTAATTAGTCTTGGATTAATTGAAGGACTTCTTGATTTATCTCAAAGTTTTGGTTTTGGAGTTGTAGGGATTGGTATTGTTATGACTATTATGATATTTTTAGCATCAATGCTTATGGGTAGTGGCAATGCATCATTTTTTGCTTTTGGACCTTTAGTACCCAAAATCACAAATAAATTAGGGGCAGACGCTACTGAAATTATTTTACCTATGCAGTTATCAGCTTCAATGGGGCGGACAGTTTCTCCTATTTCTGGAGTTTTAATTGCAACTGCAGAAATTGCAAAGGTTTCGACAATTGATATTGTAAAAAGAAATATTATTCCATTGGGGGTAGCATTACTAGTCATGTTATTTTATCACTTTATTTAACGAGATGCTAAAACTTATAAAAAATACAAAATTATATACACCTGCTTACTTAGGTGATAAGGACATACTTATTGCTGGTGAAAAGATTATTAAAATTGCAGATAATTTAGATGCTTTTAAAGATGAAGCTTTCCTTTTTGATGCTAAAGGTAAGATTGTAACTCCAGGTCTTATTGATCAACATGTACATATTACAGGTGCTGGTGGAAAATACGGATTTTCATCTATGACTCCAGAAATTAATCTTAGTGAGTTAGTTGCTTGTGGAACTACAACTGTAATAGGTCTAATGGGAACCGATGGTTCTGCGAGATCAATTAAACGACTTTATGCAAAAACTAAATCATTGGACGAGGAAGGTATTTCAGCATATATGCTTTGTGGATATTACGGCATTGACTCACTTACAATAACAGATGATATTCAAGGGGATATGGTCTTTATAGACAAGGTATTGGGCTGTAAAATCGCCATAAGTGATATACGTTCATCCTATCCAACGTGCTTAGATTTAATACGAAAGCTTCGAGATGTTATGGTAGGTGGCTTCATTGGAAATAAAAAAGGGATTTTACATGTTCACCTTGGAAATCTTGAGACCAAGATGGATGTTCTGTTCCAATTAGTTAAGGAATATCAATTTCCAATAAAGCATATTTCTCCTACCCATGTAGGCAGAACTAAAGAACTATTTGACCAAGCAATAGACTTTGCAAAATTAGGGGGTATGATTGATATAACAACAGGAGCTTCTAAATATACGGATCCTTATAAATCTGTTTTATACGCACTCAAAAAAGGAGTTAATATTGATAATATTACTTTTAGCTCAGATGGAAATGCTGGTTTGACAAAATTTGATAAAAAAGGGAAAATAATTGGTACAAAAAAAGCACCCATAGATCAAAATCTGGCTCAAACTGTTGCCTTGATTAAAGATGGTGGGATCGAAATCGAAGAGGCTTTGAAATTAATTACGCTTAATCCTGCTATTAATTTAGGATTATATGACAAAGGCCGCATAGAAGTAGGGTGCGATGCAGATTTATGTTGTTTTACTCATGAGCTTGAACTGAAAGATGTTTTTGCTAAAGGCCAGCAAATGATGGAAAATGGAAATATCCTTGTCAAAGGAAATTTTGAAAATTAAAACTAAATATAAGATATGAAAATCATTAAATTAACGATTCTTTTTTTAGCGTTGTTTGTAAGTAAAAATAGCATTGCTCAAAATACCACATTAGAAACATATAAATTAGGAGAAGGCCTAATCTTTTCTCATGATAATGGAGCAAAAGTTAGGTTTACTGGATACATTCAACCTTACATGGATAGCAAACATTATACTGGTGACTCTAATTTTATTGAATCTTTACTTTACTTAGATGAAAACAAAACACAAAATCGTTTTAGGCTTCGTCGTGCTAGGTTTCGCTTAGACGGAAACTTAAAAAATGAACGATTCAAATATAGGTTTGCATTTGATTTAAGTGGTACTTCCGAGGCAGGTGATGTAACTTCTAATTATTTGCTTGATGCCTTTGTTTCCTATGATATCACTAATAGAATAAAAGTAACCTTTGGACAACGCTCCACTTACACAGATAATAGAGAGTTATTTATGAACTCTAATACTCTTCAATTGGTAGAGCGTAGTCGAGTTACATCGGCATTTGCAAGTATTAGGGAATTTGGATTATTTGTACAAGGTACTCTTAGAGCTGGTAGAGGTTCTTATTTAAGGCCTTATTTTGTTTTAACTAATGGAGATGGAGGTAATGTTACAGGTAAAGACCATGGGGGCCTAAAAATAGGGGGGCGAATTGATTATCTTCCTTTTGGATTATTCACTAACAAAGGACAATTTCGACAAGCAGATGTTATGCGAGAAACAGCTCCAAAGTTAGTGATAGGAACACATTTTAGTCACAATAGTGGTATGAGTAGTCGCAGAGGTCGTGGCAGTGGGGATATTATATATTTAAATGATTTAGGTGAAGAATCTTTACCCGACTACATGAAATTTGGGGTCGATTTATTATTTAAATTTAATGGTTTTTCTGCTCTAGCAGAATATATCAATACAGATGCAAGCGTTCCTGATGATATTTCTCAACGTGTCAGAAATAATGGTACTACTTCGTCAACTTTTACTGTTGATGGAGAACAAAATGTTAAAAATTATGTAAAAGGTAGAATGATGTTGGGAGAGGCTTATAATATTCAATTTGGTTATTTATTTAAAAGCGGCATATCTCTTGATGGAAGGTATACACATCTCAAAGCAGACACACATTCTTTTTTAAATAATGCTACCTTTTATAACAGGCCAAACTATTATTCCTTTGGAGTCAGTAAATACCTATCTCGAAATTATGGGGCTAAAATTCAAGCTTCCTGGACTTATGTTGATGGAAGAGATGGTATCAATGATATGAATGGTGACCCTATCATTGGAAATGAAACTATTACAAGATTAATGCTAACATTTGCATTTTAAGTATGATTAAAAAATTTATTTTCATATATATTTTTATATTTTCTGCACACTTGTGGTCGCAAATAAGTCCACAATCTAAAAAAGTGACAAGCTCATTTTTTCCAGATTATGAAGAATTAGAAAACATAACACCAGGGCTCAAAAAGAAGAAAGGTTATACGAATTATTCTGAATTGATGATATTTATAAATAATTTGGTTGACCAAAACCCCGATTTGGTTCAATTACAATTTATCGGTGAAAGTCAAAAAGGAAAAAAAATACCCTTATTAATTTTAAATAATCAAAATAATAGACCAAAGATAAAGGTTTGGATGCAGGGTGGATTACACGGTAATGAGCCAGCCAGTACAGAAGGAATGCTGTATGTATTAGATAAAATCATAAACGATAATAACTATACATATTTATTAGATAAAATTGAACTTCGAATTGTTCCAATGGCTAATATTGACGGGTATTTAAAACAGAGTCGTTATGCAGCTAATGGACTGGATTTAAATAGAGATCAAACTAAATTAGTGGCTAAAGAGAGTATAGTTTTGAAACAAGCTTTTTCCGATTTTAACCCTGACGTTGGATTAGATTTTCATGAATACAGGCCATACAGAAAAGATTTTGCTCAACTAAGTAACTTTGGAATTACTGCTCTTTATGATGCTATGTTTTTGAATAGCGGTAATTTAAATGTTCCAGAAAACTTAAGGATATTAACAGATACTCTTTTTGTGGAAAATGCTCGTCAAGAATTAGATAAATATAATTTTAATCACCATTCATATATATCTACTAGAAAAGTAGCTGGCGAAATTCATTTTAATCAAGGTTCAACCAATGCACGTTCAAGTGCTACAAATTTCGCACTTACTAATACTATATCTACATTATTAGAAATAAGAGGAGTAGGAATTGGTAAAACTGCATTTAAGCGTCGTGTTTACATCACCTCTTTAATTGCTTTTTCATATTTAAGGTCTAGTTATAATAATTTAGAACTCATAAAAAATGCCATCAAAAAAGCTAATTTAGATAATAAAGATATTGTGGTCACAAGTTCAAAATCTGTATATAAAGATACCATTGAAGCCATTGATTTGGATACTAATAAAATTATAGATCTTGAAGTTACAATTAGAGATGGCTTAAAAGCTAAGCCTGATATTGTCAGGAAACGGCCTAATGCCTACTTAATTGATGCAGATCAACGATTTATCGTTGATAAACTTAAAACCCTTGGGGTTAAAGTAGATTCCTTGTTAAATGCTCAAGAATTTACCATAGAGACTTATAAAGTAACAGATTATCAAAGAGCATCAAAAAAATATGAAAAGGTTAATGTTCAGACGATAAAAACGATCCTTTCCAATAAAAATATTCTTTTCCCAAAGGGGACCTATAAAGTTTCAATGAAACAAAGGCGAAGTAATATCATCGCCGAGGTCTTAGAACCAGAGTCGCCAAATAGTTTTGTTTCATTTGGTATACTAAAAACAGAAAAAAATAAAATATTGCCAATTTATAGATTATCAAACTAAATAATGTAAAAGATAAACACATGAAAAAAATAGCACTAATACTAGCATTTTTAAGTACTGCTTCAATTGCAATTTCTCAAGAAAAATCCGATAAAAATATAGCAAGTTTTGAGTTAGGTAGTGGATTAAATTTCTCCTTTAACGAAGGAAATTATCAATTTAACTTAGGAGGTTTTATTCAGCCTGCTTACAATTATTCTAAAGTCGATGGTTACGATTCTGAAAATGAGTTTAACTCAAAAAGTGCTTTTTTGATTATCAGCGGAAAAGCTATTAATGAAAAAGTAAGCTTTTTGATTCAAACTGATTACAGTAGATCTGAACCACTTTTAGATGCTTGGATTGCTTATCATCCATCTGAAAAATCAACTATAACTATCGGTCAAAAGCAAACCTTTGTCAATAATCGAGAAATGATGTATCGTGAAGACCGTTTACAATTTACTGATCGAAGCATTTTAAGTCATAACTTCAGTGATACGGGTCGTGAATTTGGAGTATTTTTTGAAAGTAAATATGGAACAAATTTTGGTATTTCTCCTATGGTTGCTGTTACATCAGGTGATGGAAGAAATTCTTTTGGCTCTGATTCTCGTGATACTGATATAGGCGGATTAAAAATTGGTGGGCGTCTGGATTTATATCCTCTGGGATATTTTTCAAGTGGTAATGACCTTTTTACTGCAGATTTAGCTCATGAAAAAACACTTAAGTTTGTATTAGGGGGTGCCATTAGTAAAAATACAGGAGCAAGCAACTCTAGTGGTGAAGGCCACGGAGACTTTTTATTATATAATACTAATGGTGAAGAACGTTTACCAGATTATTCACAATTGTATTTAGATTTATTGGTTAAATACAGTGGCTTTTCACTTCTTTTAGAGTACGTTAATGCTAGTGCTGATAATCTAGATTTATTATATACAGACGAAGCGACAAGTACTATTTTAGTTCCAGGTCAAATAAGTAATTTTTTGATATTAGGAGATAGTTATAATATTCAAACTGGATATGTTACAAAAAAAGGACTTAGTTTTGATTTAAGATTTGAATCTTCAACTCCAGAATTTAATTCTAATTCAAGTTCTGTTTTAAAGGATGCCAACAGTTATACTTTTGGATTAACCAAATATTTTGATAATAATAATCTTAAAATGCAGGCTTCATATTCTAAACTAGGCCTAGAAAATGGCAATAACCAGAGTTTTGGAGAATTTTTAATACAAGTTATTTTTTAATTGAAAAGGAATCTTATACTATTTATTTTTTTGATTATTTCAGGATTTACATCCAGTCAAAATCTAACTTCTAATTCAACAGGGTCATTTATATTCAACCCTGAATCACCCATAGATAGACCATCAGTTGAAGTTTTTTATCATATTCCTTCAGGAGATTTATCTAGTATGCCTATTTTATTTTCATTTCATGGTGCTGGAAGAAATGGTAATGATTACCGTGATTTTTGGATTGAAATGGCTAACCAAAATGGGTTTATGGTTTTTGCACCAGAATTTTCAAGCTCTAACTATCCAGGTTTAGGAGATAATTACCTGATGGGAAATATTTTTGATGATGGGGATAATCCTGAAGAATCTGAGTATAATCTCCCAGAGGAATGGACATTTTCTGTAATAGAACCACTGTTCAATTATATAAAAACCGACATATCAGGTACTCAACAGACTTACGATGGATGGGGGCATTCTGGTGGGGCACAGTTTTTACATCGTTTTACAATGTTTGTTCCTCAAAGTAGTTTAGGAACTGCTGTGTGTTCTAATGCCGGATGGTATACAGTTCCTGAAAATGAAATACATTACCCCTATGGAAATTCTCTACCCTTTGGTTCTGCTAATAATATATTTGATTTTTTACAATCAACATCTAATGGATTAAATGTTAATATAGAACAATTTTTTTCTAAAAAACTTATTGTTCATTTAGGTACTAATGATACTGATCCAAATTCTTCAGGTTTAAGGCATAATGATGTGGTTGATAATCAACAAGGTTTAAATCGTTATGTGAGAGGAAACTATTTTTTTAACACTGGTCAAGCTTATGCCCAAGATTTAAACACACCATTTAACTGGGAACAGCACGATGTTTTGGGGGCTAATCATCAAGGACAAGTTATGGCTAATGATGCCTTACAATTCTTTTTAAACAATGATAACGATAGTGGAGATGAAGAATGTATAGGTTCATCTGATTTATACACTTCAGGTGTTAACGCAAACTTCCCTTACGTTTTTTCAGCTTGTTCAATAGGTGATGGTAATAATGGTTCACAACAAACCCTAGAGATTAATATTACAAGTTTACCTAATGGAGGAGCTAATTATCGTATCGGTAAAACCGTTGCCAACGGGAACTGGAATTTTGGAAGTGCTCAGCCATTATCAATTGGTTATAATCTTTTAAATGTAAATGCAGTTGCTTTTGATCGCGCTGTAAGATTTCAGTTTAGTAGCTCTAATATTTGCTATGATTCCTTTATATTGAACGGGACTGAGCTTGCAGTTTTGGGTTTAGAAGATTTTAATATGGTTGGTAAACTAATATTTCCAAATCCTGTAAAAGATATTTTATCAATAAGTGGAATTGAAAATATTATTTCTATCAAGGTTTACTCAATAAAAGGTAAATTAGAAAAAGAAGTCATAAATAATGATCAAGTTGATTTTTCTAATTTATCATCAGGAATTTATTTGATAAAAGTTGATAATGGAAATACTTATTTAAAAAGAGTAATTAAAAAATAGCTAATTATTTATGTTTTATAGGCAAAGAAGATAACTTTTTTTAAAATCTTCTAAACTCAAAAACAGATATAAACTAATTAATTTTCCTAGCAATCATAATTCCGTTGGGGCTTGCGCAACTACCTAAGAAAGGTTCTCCCCCCCATGAATCGAAATTAAATCCCATAACGTATGGATCATATCCTATTTTTGTAGAGGACCAATATATTATATTTTCGGAAAAGTTGCCAAGGCCCATTGAATGTAAGTTATTATAAATAGAGGTCATTGAATCTCTACTAGGAATAAACCAGTCATTAAAATTATTATGATCTAAATCATTTACAATTTTAAACGCATAATTATCATTTCCGTGTTCAAAACCAATTAAACTATTATCGTTAAGATTACCATCTACAATTTGCTGAGTATTTACATCTCCAGAGCCTATAATTGAGGATGTATCTAATGGAAATGTATCACCCCAAGGAATATTTCCTATTTGAGAATAATCAGTTGCTACAATTAAAGTATTACTTTGTTCATCAAAATGAAATATATAACCACCACCATATTCAATACCATAAAGTGCGTCAACTCCAACATTTGTTACTATATCTAATACTAGTACACCATTATTTAGATTTTCTAAAATATCGAGTTCTGAATTATATACTGTTAAATTTAGGCTATTGCCATTTTCATTACAATTTGTAATTAACAATATCAAAAAAATAAATAAAACCTTTTTAAAAATATACATATTCTAATTTACATTATATATCTGTAATTAAACACTTTTAATATAGTATTATTATAATAATACTATATTAAAGTAATATTATATAATTGAAATTAATTACTCGTTAAAATATAGTAATTATTTAATGATAAGACTATTTACTTAATATTTATTCAATAAAAATAAAAAAATATTGAAAAAATAATAAAATAAATTATTATCTCAATATATGT
Source organism: Formosa sp. (assembly GCA_002698705.1). Taxonomy (GTDB): domain Bacteria; phylum Bacteroidota; class Bacteroidia; order Flavobacteriales; family Flavobacteriaceae; genus UBA3537. Next base: position 9,729 of record NZZM01000044.1, read on the forward strand.
TTATTTTATTTATTTAAATTTTTTAATTTTGTATTACAAGTAATTGAGTAATGTTAAACGACGATAGTCTTAAGAAGCACAGCCTCGCAAAAAGTTATAGTGATAAAATATATGAGTATCACTCCTTCACTCTGTTTGATTTTNAATCTAATACTAATTCAAAAAAGAAATATATCTTTATATTTTCTAAAATAAATCACTTACTTAAATCTTTTTTTAACACTAAGGTTCTGATTATTGATTCCAAAGGTGTTTTGTATAATTCTAAATTTCTTTTATTTAAAAGGGAATCAATATTTATATCATATTTTGATATAATATCATATGATTTTAATTATGAAATTTACAAATCGGATTTGATTATTAATTCTGGAAGTATTCATTCTATTTATGCTAGAAATTTTAAAACTAAAGATGTCCGTCAAATTGAATCATTATTAAAGAAAAGAGTTAAGTTATAGGATTTACTATTATAAATTTATAAAAGCTTTTTAGTTTTATATTTTTTTGTTTATAAATAATTGTTAACCATTTNAATTTTTCACTAAATACTATTCCATGTATAAATATCTATTTACAATTTTTACTTTATTTTCATATTTTTTTACAGATTGTCAGACAATTATGACGCATAATTCTTCTCAAGAAATTACAGACCAAGTGTCAAAATTATGCCAATCTTACGAAGATAGTGACATTGATTGGGATTATTTCTGTGAAGGAATTTGGGACGATCCAAATTATTCCTGTCCACCGTTTTCATTCTTTGCTCAAAGTACAGATAATTATATTTTAAGAATCAGTGATGTCTTTGGAGATGGTTGGTTTGGAACTACACTCAATATCTCAGTTAATGGTCAAATAGTTCTTGAAAATGTTGGTATTGATTTTGATAGTAATTGGGAAAAAGAATTTTCTTTTTTTGCTAATGCCGGTGATTTTATCTCTGCTAGTTGGTCTAATATTGGACCTTGGTTCAATCAATGTGGATATAAAATTGCAAGCGAGTCTGAGATTAGCTCAGTTGAATTTCCTTCTCATACTAATAGTCAAATCTATTACAGACACTTTGTTCCTTATGATTATGGCACTGGTTTTCAAACTTCTTTAGATATAACTCACGTTCAGTTTGGAGTTTGGTATACTGATATTAATGGGATAAATATACCTGACTTACCTGAAGTTAGTGTTCAATGTAATTTATACCTAAATAATAATGGAGGAGTTGGAGGAGAGTGGGGATTAAATTTAAGTAATCTAACAAAGGTTGCTCAAACAGCTGAAATTCAGTTATCTTCAGAAGATCATCAAAATATTTTGACAGTTCCAATTGAATACGCCCCAACGGGTTTTTATTTAGAAAATGGTTATTCAGCGTATTATCAGAATGATTATGTCGTTGAGTTAATTTTTCCAAGTGGTGCTCCAACAGACTCCCACGACGGTTTCCGTCTTTCTACAGGGGGTAATTATTCGGATTTCTATCTTAATGTTACAAGTCAAAGCCCAAATCCAAGTACTCGAACTACATCGGAAAATGATTTATGTAATCCTTTTTTTACATATACACCTGACAATAGTTCACTAATTAACTTAATAACTTCTTCCGAATTAGAATCAGGGTTGGACTTAAACGAAATTGNGGTAAATAAAATAACAATTCAAAAATATCTTGATAATGATTATATTACTGTTTTGGGTTTGATTAACACAAAATCTGCTGTACTACAATTATTTAGTATTGCCGGTCAAAAAATATTTTCAAAAAATATTGATTCTAATAATGATAATCAGAGGTTTTATATCCCTGCTTTAAATAGTGGAATTTATATTGTAAAACTATTTATTGATGGAATATCAATAAATAAAAAAATAGTAGTTAGATAGTCTTTATATTTTCGAGCAGACTAATACAACCCTATTTAATTGTGTTGAAGTGAAAAACAAATATATGTCTCCTCCGTCGATTAATTTATATTGCTCTTTTATTTCATTAACAGATTTTGTGAAATTTCTAGATTTTATATTTGCTTTTGTTCCCCTAATAATTTTATTTAAATTTCTTTTTTTGTAAGGTATTACTTTTTTGATATTGTAAATTTTCCCAGGAAATTTATTTTTAATTTTTGATGAAGTATATAAATGTGTATTAGGCCCCAGTTTTCCTATTTTGAACTTTCTTGATAGAATTTTAAATGCACCAGCTTTAATCACTGCAAGATTTGGTTCATAAAGATACTTTTCAGGCGGTTTATATGATAAAACTAACTTTTTTTCATTACTAATTTTAAATTCAAAATTTGGTTGTTCACTATCAAGATTTATTGCTTTTATGGTAGTTTCGCCAGAGAAGCCTTTTTTTAAAACAACTAAGATTTCTTTCACCTCATTTTTNACAGCTACTATGTGAATTTTTTTTGGGTTAACAATATCTTTTATTACAGCTTGAATATCTACCATTGGAGATAATTTTATCAAAATATTTTGACTAAGCTTAAAAAATAGATTTAAGTGTTTTGAAACATCTGGATTACAATCTTTAATTAAAATTTTCTTTTCTTTGTTTGGACCTCTTCTTGAGGGGTCAATATATATCCAGTCAAATATTGTTTCCGTTTTTTTTAAAAAATTTAAACCATTTAAAGCTTTATTTCTTATGTTTTTTGTGTTAAAGGTTTTGAAATTATGCTCAGATATTTCTGACAATTTTTTATCCACTTCACAACTGATTATATTTTTTATTTTTTTTGAAAAATAAAATGAATCTACCCCAAACCCAGCCGTGATATCAATTAAATTTTCTCCACTAACTAAAGTGCTTTTGTAATATGCTGTTCTTTCAGAAGAACATTGTTCAATGTTTAGCTTATTAGGATATAATATACTTGGTGTATTGTACCAAGTGGGAAGTTTTGATTTACATCTTGATTTAGACTCAATTTGTTCAATGATATCAATATTTTTAATTTCATTAAAAGGACTGCCTTTGAGTACAAGTTCAGGAATTTTATCTCCCACATGAGTCTGGATATATTTTTGAACCTTTTTTTCTAAAATTTTCAAGTTTAACATATACAGATTTTATTGGTAATTTCATACAAACCTATTGAAGTAGCTTGTACAACATTCATACTACTATTTTGGCCATACATTTGAATATGATAGACCTCGTCGCACAAGTGCAGTAAGTTATTATCAATTCCAAAACGTTCACTTCCAACTATTAAAACGAAATTGGAGTCATTATTGACTTTAAATTTNGTGATAGGTTTGCTGGTTTCTGTAATTTCAAGAGCTAAAACTTTATATCCTTTTTTCTTGTATGAATGAGTCATTTTTATTGAGTCCTTATTAAGTTCGAAATCAACAATTTTTTCTGTTGATCTAGAACTATAAAAAGTTTTTCTATTCAATTTGATGTTTTCACCTCCAAAAATAATTTTTTTCACTCCAAAAGCATCAACAGTTCGAATTAGCCCACCTAGGTTTGCGGGTCTTACAACTTTGTCTGTAATGATTATAATTGAAAACTCTTTTTTTTTAAATTTTGAATTATTGTGTTTCAATTGCATTTCAATTGGATTTTTCAAAAGCATATTTAATTATATTTGCACCCATTTGCAATGCTTTTTCTCTTACGCTTTCCGGATCATTATGTACCTCAGAGTCTTCCCAGCCATCTCCTAAATCACTTTCATAAGTATAAAGAATAATCATATTAGATTCGTGAAAAATCCCCAAAGCTTTTGGTGGTAAACCATCGTGCTCATGTATTTTTGGTAACCCATTAGGGAATTTAAATTTNNTATTATAAATAGGGTGATCTAGTGGCACTTCTNTTAATTCTTTTTTAGGAAACAATTTTTCTATTTGTGGTAAAATGTAAGGTTTCATACCATAATTATCATCAATGTGTAAAAATCCACCACCAAAAAGATATGTTCTTAAATTTTGGACTGCTTTTTTGGAAAAATAAACATTTCCATGACCTGTCATATGCAGTATTGGATATTCAAAAATTTTCGGATCCTCAGCAGAAACTAGCATAGGTTCTATATCTATTTTCGTATTAAGTTCGTTATTACTAAATCGTATTAAGTTTTTTAAAGCAGTGGGATTACTATACCAATCACCACCACCATCATATTTTAGAACAGCTATATTTTGGCTATATACTTTGGTACAAAACAGTATTAAATAGAAAACGATAAAGATTTGTTTTTTATTCATTAAATAGTTTTATGGTGTGGCAAGCTATAATTGCAGCTGTCTCAGTACGTAATCGTGAATTTCCAAGGCTAACTGATTTNAAGCCCAATTTTTCTGCTAATTTTATNTCTTCGGTACTGAAATCACCCTCAGGTCCAACCATTAGAAGAATATTTTTTTGTGGAAAAATAAAGTCTTTTAATCTCTCTTTTGGTTTTTCTTGGCAATGAGCTATACAACGTTTTCCATCAAATTTAGTTTTAATAAATTCATTAAAGGATTTAGNTTCTTTTAGAATTGGAAAATGCATTCTTAGAGCTTGTTTTGCTGCGGATATTAAAACTTTTTGATAACGTTCCATTTTTATAATCTTTCTTTCACTATTCTTGCAAAAAATAGGAGTAATAATATCAACTCCAATTTCTGTTGCTTTTTCAATAAACCATTCATACCTTTCATTTAGTTTAGTTGGAGCAACAGCTAAATGAATTTTAAATTTTTTTGGTTCTACATAAAAAACATTTAAGATTGAAACCTCACATTTATTTTGATTAGCAATTTTTATTATTCCTTCAAAATTATATCCAAATCCATTGGTGATAAATATTATATCTCCAACATCTTTACGCAGTACTTTTATAATATGTCGACTTTCATTTTTATTAAAATGGAAATTTTTGTCATGTTCTTTAAGTTCAGAATTATAAAATAATTGCATTTTGAATAATTAAATTTTTAGCCGAGTTCCGACAGTTACGTTATATTTGGTAAAATCCTTTTTTAAATATTTTAAATATCCTACTATAGCAATCATAGCGGCATTGTCAGTTGTAAATTCTAATGAAGGTATGTAGGTTTNCCAACCGTATTTTTCTTTTAATCTTGTTAAACCCTCACGCACCCCAGAATTAGCTGAAACACCTCCGCCAATTGCAATACGTTTAATTGAAGTTTGTTCAACTGCTAATTTTAATTTTTCTATTAAAATTTCAACTATAGTATATTGAATGGAAGCACAAATATCATTTAAATTCTCTTCTAAAAAATAAGGATTTTCTTTAGTCTTTTTTTTAATAAAATAGAAAATAGCTGTTTTCAATCCAGAAAAACTGAAGTTGAGCCCTTTCACATTAGGCTTTGTGAAATTAAACGCTTTTGAGTTTCCCAACTTCGCTAGTTTGTCAATCTTTGGACCAGCTGGATATTTAAATCCTAGTATTTTCCCGCTTTTATCAAAAGCTTCTCCAACGGCATCATCAATAGTTTCACCAATTATTTCCATTTTAAAATAATCGTCAACTTTTACAATTTGCGTATGACCACCAGAAATTGTCATTGCTAAAAATGGAAATTTAGGTTTTTCGAAGCCATCTTTATCAATGAAGTGTGCAAGAATATGAGCCTGCATATGATTTACCTCTATTAGNGGGATATTCAATCCGTATGCTAGTGATTTTGCAAAAGATATACCTACAAGTAATGATCCCATCAAACCTGGTCCTCTAGTAAATGCAACAGCTGAGAGTTCTTCTTTGTCAATTCCAGCTGATTCTAATGCCTGATGAACCACAGGTATTATGTTTTGTTGATGTGCTCTTGATGCTAGTTCAGGAACAACACCACCATATTTTTCATGAACTGATTGTGTGGCGATGATATTACTTAGTATTTTACCATTGAATAAAATAGATGCTGCAGTNTCATCACATGATGATTCAATTCCGAGAATATATATTTTTTGCTTATTCATTTAATGATTTACTCTTTTTATTCGTTTTCTTTGTAAAAGTTTGGCAAAACTATTGCNGTATGTTACTGTGATTATACAAAGAAATAAAAAAATGTGTCATATCTTATCCATAAATTAAGTTTAATTATAATTGAATGAATATTTATAACTTTAAATTAAATTAGGAAATATCAAAATACGGTTTAATATATATACTAGAATTTTAGCATATTTAATGTTGCTATTATTTTCTCTCCTTTTGGTAGCTTCCATCCCAAAAGTTCAAACTTATTTTGGATTTCTTGCAACCAAAAAAATAAATAATAAGTTTGGAACTAACATTAAGGTTGAGAAAGTAGGTTTACAGTTTAATGGAGATGTTGAGTTGAAAAATATTCTTATTAAAGATTATAAAAATGATTCGCTCATTTCAATAAATGAACTAAATAGTTCTGTTTTAAGCTTTGTAAATATTTTTAACAATAAGTTTATTTTTGGAGAAATTAATATTTACGGACTCNTTTTTAATATAAAAACTTACAAAGGAGATGTATCTACTAANTTAGATATTTTTGCTAATAAATTTAAAAAAAATAGAATTAAACCATCAAATCTTTTCAAATTATCTTCAACAAAACTTACACTAAGAGACAGTTATTTAAAACTATCAAATGAAAATAAATTATCAACTAGCGTTTTAGATTTATCTAACCTTAATATAAGAGCAAAAGATTTTTTAATTTCAGGACCAAACGTTAGTTCTAATATTAAAAATTTAAGTTTTACAGATGCAAGAGGAATTGAATTTAAAAATCTGAAAACACAATTTAAATATACTTTAAGTGATATGATATTTGAAGGCTTAAATATAAATACNGAAAAATCTAATTTAGATTTAGATTTGAAATTTTCATATAATCCAGGCGATTTTAAAAAATTTAATAAAAAGGTTAAGCTTAATGCTAATTTCAGAAATAGCAGTATTGACCTCAGTGAGTTGAATGTATTATATCCAGAATTTGGAGCCACAAAGGATATTTCTTTTAGAGCTGATTTAGAAGGCACGTTAAATGAGTTAAATGTTAATAATTTAAACCTTATATCTAATGGAGGGACTATAATTAATGGAAACTTCCTTTTTAAAAACTTAATATCTTCAAAATATAATCCATTTCAAATTAAGTGTGATTTAAATAAATTATCTTCTACATATTTAGATTTAAAGGGAATTCTTCCAAGAATTTTGGGAAAAAAATTACCATCAAGTTTAGAGTTTTTAGGCGTTTTCATTGCTGATGGAGATTTATATATTAATGATAATAAAATAGATATTGATATTAATGTTAAAACGGAACTTGGTGATATACAATCTAATTTAACACTGAATGATATTAATGTTATTGATTTAGCTAGTTATGATGGGGAATTGAAGCTTTTAGATTTTGATTTAGGAACCCTAATTGAAGACACTAATGTTGGTTCTGTAAGCACAAGTTTAAATATAAATGGAAAAGGTTTAACAGTCGAAAGTATTAGTTCTAATATTGATGGAATTTTTGAGCGTTTTGAATTTAATAATTATGACTACAGTAATGTTGAAGTTTTAGGTTTTATAGAAAATCGAATTTTTAGTGGCCAACTAAAAACTAATGATTTAAATCTTAAGTTGTATTTTAAGGGGTTAGTAGATTTTTCTAAAAACGAAAATATTTATGATTTTTCAGCTAATATAAAACAAGCTAACCTTAATGCTCTTAACTTTAATAAAAGCGATAAAATTTCATTTTTTTCAGGGAATGTCGATATGGATATGGAAGGAACAAATTTAGATGATTTACGTGGAGAAATTAAATTTACAAACACCCAATATGAAAATCAAAATGACAATTATTATTTTAAAGATTTTCAAGTAACTTCTAGATTTGATTCAAATAGAATTAGAACTATTTTAATTGATTCTCCAGAAATTATAAGTGGAACTTTTCAGGGAANTTTTAAACTAAAAGAAATACCAAAATTAGTACAAAATTCTTTAGGTCATATTTATTACCAAAACTTAAATCACGAAATTTCACCAGGCCAATCGTTGAATTTTAATTTTAATATTTATAATAAAATTATTGAGATCTTTTATCCCAATTTAGAATTAGGCTCAAATACACTTTTCAAAGGAATTTTGGATAGTGATCCAAATAAATTTATTCTAGGTTTTAAATCCCCTAACATAAGAATACAATCTTATTTTGCTAAAAGATTAGAAGTAAAACTGGATAATAGTAATCCTATTTATAACTCTTTTATTGAGGTGGATAGTTTAAGTACTCCCTATTTTAATGCNAGTGATTTAAGCGCAATTCATGTTAATCTAAACGACACACTATTCATTAAAACCCAATTTAAATCTGGAAAACAGAAAGAAAATAACTTTGATTTTAATTTATTTTACACTAAAANCGATGAGAATTATATTTTTGGACTAAGACCTTCAGAAATCAATTTTAAAAATACAGCTTGGCAACTTAATGCTAATTCCAATAATTTTAGCAAACTTGAATTTAATCCAAAATCTAAAGCATTTACATTAGATCCAATACGAATTTCATACAATGACGAAAAAATTATTTTTCGTGCAGATGCTAAAGATTCATTATCCACAACAATAGACCTTCAATTCGATCAAGTTGATTTAGCTAAAGTAACTCCCGAGATTGATAGTCTTAATCTTGGAGGGATAATTAATGGAGAACTTAATATTTCTAAATTTGAAGATACATATTTTCCAAAATCTTTATTAGAGGTAAATAATTTTACTATTAATGGGTTTAATTTAGGAGCTTTCAATGCTGATATTACTGGTAATTCTTCTCTCTCTAGTTATGATATTTATGTTAAGATTCAAGACGATTTAAAAAAATCTTTTTCAGCCAATGGAAAATTAGATATTTCTGAAAATAAACCTAAGCTGAATTTGAATTTAAATTTTAAAGACTTTATTTTAAATCCTCTAAATCCATTTGGAGGTGGGGTTATTACAAATATTAGGGGTATGGTTTCTGGTGTTGCATACGTCAATGGTTATATAAATAAGCCTCAAATTAATGGTCTATTACTTTTAGATAACGGTGGTATTTCAGTTCCATATCTTGGAATTGATTATGAATTTAATCAAAATACAAAAGTTAGTTTACAAGGTCAAAGCTTTGAATTTAATTCTGCAAAATTTACAGACTCAGACTTTTCCTCAAATGCAGAATTAACAGGAAAATTGAGCCANATTAATTTTACTAACTGGTCTTTAGATGCCCTAATTAAATCCAATCGTTTGTTAGTTTTAAACACTAAAGAAACAGAAGAATCACTATACTATGGAACTGGATTTGTAGCTGGTGATATTAATATTTCGGGTCCGATGAATCAATTGTTTGTAGATGCCAATGTATCTACATCCAAGGGAACAATCTTCAAAATACCTTTAAATGATAGTGAAGTCGTAACTGAAAATTCTTTTATAAAATTTGTGAGCTCNAAAGATAAACAGAAAAAAAATAAATCAGAATCTATTGTTTTAGATGATATTAAAGGACTTGAAATGGAATTTAATATGGATGTAACTGATGATGCTGAAATTGAAATTGTTATTGATCGAGACTCAGGTAGTTCAATTCTTGGCCGCGGAAACGGTAGTATTTTAGCACAAATAAATACTAGTGATAAATTTCAAATATTTGGTGATTTTTTGGTTCTATCAGGATATTATAATTATAATTTAGGTAAAATTATTAATAAAAAATTTAAATTAGTTAAAGACGGTTCTTTACTTTGGAATGGTGATCCTTTAAAAGCTGAAATTAATATTCAAGCAGTTTACGATGGTATTAATGTTAATCCGTCAACCTTGTTAGATAACCCAATTAATCAAAGTATTCCTGTTGAGGTTAAAGTAAATCTTACTGGAGCTCTTGAGAAACCAGATTTAGATTTTGATATTAGTTTTCCCAAGGTAAATTCTACATTAAACAATGAGCTTAAGGATCGTTTACGAGACAAGGATAAAAGACAGTTTCAAGCATTATCATTATTAACAACAGGATCATTTAGAAGTAAGATAGCTTTGGATTCACAAGATGCATTTGAGCTGGTTTCCGATGGAGTTGCAAATGTTTTAAATGATATTTTTTCAGATGAAGATAATAAAGTAAAATTGGGCTTAGATTTAGATATAGGTAAAAACACACCTGATTATGAGACTGATAGTAGGGTAGGAGTCACACTTTCAACAAGAATTAGTGAAAATATTTTAATTAATGGTAAAGTTGGTGTTCCTGTTGGAGGAGTAAGTCAGTCTACTATTGCAGGTGATTTTGAAGTTGAAGTCCTCTTNAACGAAGATAGAACATTATCTTTAAAATTCTTTAATAGAGAAAATAGTATTCAAAATTTTGGAGAACAAATAGGATATACCCAAGGTTTAGGATTGTCTTACAATATTGAGTTTGATAATTTAAAAGAACTATTAGCAAAGCTGTTTTCTAAAAAAGAAAGAAAAATAAATCAAAAAAAGACAAATGACGAGGAAAAATCAGCAATACCTCAGTTTATTAAATTTAAATAATTTTTAATTCAACTTTCAGATTTTCTAAAGTCAAAGGTTTTTTAGTTATTTAAAAATATATATATAAGTATTCACTATTAAGGGATAAGTTTAGTAATTTTGTAAATTAATTTAATATTTTGAAATTTAAGCTCAATAAAATAGGGGTTTTAACCTCTGGCGGTGACTCTCCTGGTATGAATGCCGCCATTCGCTCTGTAGTCCGGACTTGTGCATTTCATCAAATTGAATGTATTGGTATATACAGGGGATACGAAGGTATGATAGAGGGAGATTTTAGACCATTAAACGCTAGAAGCGTGAATTACATAATCAATAAAGGTGGTACTTTTTTAAAATCAGCAAGGTCTAATGAGTTTCGAACTAAGGCTGGACGAAAAAAAGCATATAATAATCTTACAAAAGAAGGAGTTGAAGCCTTAGTACTGATTGGTGGAGATGGTACTTTCAATGGAGGTATGGTTTTTAATAAAGAATTTAATTTTCCAGTAATAGGTATTCCAGGAACAATCGATAATGATATTTCAGGGACTAATTTTACTCTTGGATTTGACACTGCACTGAACACTGTTGTTGATGCAATTGATAAAATTAGAGATACTGCAAGTTCTCATAAACGTTTATTTTTTGTTGAGGTAATGGGTAGAGACGTTGGACATATAGCCCTTAATGCAGGTGTTGGCTCAGGTGCGGAAGAAATATTAGTACCAGAGGAAGATTTAGGCCTTGACCGACTTTTAATATCTCTTAAAAAAGAGTAAAAGCAGCGGTAAGTCTTCTAGTATTGTAGTTGTTGCAGAAGGTGATAAAACTGGGAAAAATGTATTTGAGCTTCGAGATTATGTAGAAGAAAATTTAGTTGGATATGATGTAAGAGTTTCAGTTCTCGGTCATATGCAAAGAGGAGGTTCACCAAGTTGTTTTGACAGAGTTCTAGCATCAAAAATGGGAGTCAAAGCCGTTGAATCACTTCTTGAAGGAAAAAGCAATGTTATGGTNGGAACCATTAATAATAAATTACAATTATGCCCTCTAGAAAAAGCTATAAAAGGGCATTCCAAAATTGATAAGGAACTAATTAGGGTTTCTGATATCTTGAGTATATAGCACTAACTAAAATAAAACTTAAAAATAATGGCAAATGTAAAAATCGGTATCAACGGATTTGGAAGAATTGGTAGAATTGCCTTCAGAATTGCATCCGAGAGATCTGATGTAGAAATAGTAGGTATTAATGACTTACTTGATGTTAATCATCTCGCTTATTTACTTAAATATGATTCTGTTCATGGACAATTTAAAGGTACAATTGAAATTAAAAATGGGAATCTAGTTGTAAATGGTAGTGAAATTAGGATTACATCTGAGAGAAATCCAGAAGATTTAAAATGGGATATTGTTGGCGCAGATATCATTTTGGATTGTACAGGAATCTTCACTACTCTTCAGGGTGCAAAAAAACACTTACAAGCAGGTGCAAAAAAAGTAGCAATTTCAGCACCCTCTGTTGATGCTCCAATGTTTGTTATGGGTGTAAATCATTTAGAAATTANCTCAAGCCATAATATTGTGTCTAATGCATCTTGTACAACAAACTGCTTAGCTCCATTAGCCAAAGTTGTTAATGATAATTTTGGCTTAGTCGAGGGGTTAATGACTACAGTTCATGCAGCAACTGCGACTCAATTTACAGTTGATGGTCCTTCAATAAAAAACTACCGTTTGGGTCGAGCTTCTTTAAACAATATTGTACCGGCTTCAACAGGTGCTGCAAAGGCTGTTGGTAAAGTTATTCCAGAGCTAAATGGAAAATTAACCGGTATGGCCTTTAGAGTTCCAACGGTTGATGTTTCTGTAGTTGATTTGACATGTCGATTGGATAAAAGTGCAACATTTGAAGAAGTAAAAGCTGCCATAAAAAAAGCCTCTGAAAATGAACTCAAAGGCATTTTAGGATATACTGAAGAAGGCGTTGTTTCTCAAGACTTTGTGTCTGAACCCAAAACAAGTACTTTTGATGCTAATGCTAGTATTGGGCTTAATGATAATTTTGTAAAATTAATTTCCTGGTATGATAATGAATATGGGTATTCTTCCAAATTAGTTGATTTAGCACAATATATTAATTCTATATAATTTCAATTTTCACCAAATACATCAAGTTATAGTGGTGTGTTTATTATACCATATTTTTGTATGATTCTTATTGTTGATAGCGGTTCCACAAAAAGCGACTGGATTGCGATTGATTCCAATAATGGGGCAAATCTTTTTCCAAAACAACGTACTAAGGGTTTAAATCCAGCCATAATATCCAAAAGTGAGGCNATAGATATAATTTCTGAGAATAAAATTTTAATGAAAAATAAATTTTTGGTTGAGCACATTTTCTTTTACGGAGCTGGTTGTGGTACGGTTGAAGCACCTAAGATGCTAAAAAGTATTTTGAAAAATATCTTCAAGAATGCCAAAATTAGCGTACGCGAAGACACCTACGCGGCTATTTTTTCAACTGTTGGTATCGCAAAGAAACCAGCANTAGTTTGTATTTTAGGGACAGGCTCTAATTGTACATTTTTTGACGGTAAAAATGCTCACCAACGTGTAATTTCATTAGGTTATTCAATAATGGATGATGCTTCTGGGAATTACTTTGGTCGTCAATTATTACGAGATTATTATTTTAATTTTATGCCACATGATTTCAAACTTTTGTTTAAAAGTCGATACAATCTTGATGACGATTTTATAAAAAATAATCTATACAAAAAACCAAATCCTAANGCGTATTTGGCTAAGTTTGCTGAATTTTTAATTTTAAATAAAGAATCTTCTTACATCCAAGGCGTTATACAAAAAGGTTTGAGTTCTTTTATAAGAACTATGATTTTTCAATTTAAAAACGAAATAAAATCTGTTCCGGTTCATTTTGCAGGTTCTATTGCTTTTTTTCTTCAAGATGAGATCAAAAATATATCAAAAACATTTAATTTTGAGGTAGGTAGATTTCAAAGACGACCAATTGAAGGTCTGATTCAATATCATTTGCAGCAGGTTAATAGTCTTTAATTTTACTACAAGGCAGCTATCATACTGATTTCTACATTTACAAATTTTGGTAAATTTGCAACTTCTACAGTTTCTCTTGCTGGAGCATTTTCAGGATTAAAAAATTGGCCATAAACTTCATTTATTTTAGAATAATTATTCATGTCGGAAATAAAAATCGTTGATTTTATAACATTTTCAAAGTTCATTTTAGCAGCCTCTAAAATACTTTTCAAATTTTTCATAACTAATGTTGTCTCAATTTCAATAGTTTCTAAATTTAAAACTCCAGTTTCTGGATTAATAGCAATTTGTCCAGAAATATAAAGAACTTTTCCTATCATAATCGCTTGGTTGTAAGGACCTACTGGAAGAGGTGCCTTTTCAGTAAAAATAATTCTTCTCTTCATTGGCTTTTTATAATTGTTTATCTCTTTGTCGTTGTTTATCATATTTAATATCGCTCAAAATTCCGGACCTAATACCAATAAAAAAGTTCCACGAGCTTCTATTGCTAAATGGAATCCATGAAAAATTCATTCGCCAACTTTCTAAATCTCGTTCAAAACGTAGTTGAGTATACGTTANCCCATTATTTTTAAAATCGTATCCAGTCGATGCTCCAACACTCCATCGTGGGGATAATTCTACATCACCAGAAATCATTAGTGAATGCGAAGATATTTCATTTTGTCTTCTAGAATTATTATAATTCAATGCATATGCTAAACGTAAACTCCATGGTAACACATAATTGTATAGGTCTGTTGGAACAGGTTTTTTTTCTTCATTTCTATCGTTAAGGCGTTTATCAGCAAAATCTTGAGGTTTACCAAACAAGTCGTCAGCTCTTCCTCCACTTNTTAGAGATTCTTTTCTAGCATTGTCATTTTCATCATTTCCTTTAAAAGTATCATTAGAAAGATTGTAGCTCATTGTTAAATTGGCACTTGTAACTCTAAATAGACTTCCACCATTACTAATATTGAATTTATTGATTTTTTGGTTATTATTGTTTAGAGCATATGGGTCTAATGTAGCTCCAAAATTCACACTCATTTTATTGTCGAAAATTTGTGTGCCCCCACTCATCCTTAGTGGACTCCAGTTCAAAGAATCTGCAGCTACATTATAATTGGTTGACATATTTAAGGAATTTAATATAAATATTTTTTTTGGTTCAGTAGCTGTACTATCATTATCTCGAATTTTTGCCTCAAGGTTATTAGACATTGATAGTCCAATACTACTGGAAAATCGATTTCCAGGAGAGCCAAAAAGTGACTCTTCAAAACGTGTATAATCAATCTGTTCACTGGTCAATCCATCAGCACTAACAATTTCATAAGAATCGTAATACTGTTCAAAAGAAGGGTTAATGTTATAACTTAAGGATGGCCGCATGACATGGCGAATCGCTTGGATTTTCTTTTCTTCACCAAAGTTAAATAAACCGTAAATTGTAGTGCCTAAACTTGTACTAAAGTTATAAGTGGTATAAGAATCAAATTCTTTTAATGAAGTTGTAAGTAACTCTTGGTTTAAAATGTCATATTTTTTTTCAATAGTGTTAAATGACCAAGTATGATTAATATTAGTNCTAGCACTCATACTAAAATATTTAAATAATTTAAAGTTTGTACTAATTGGGATTGTATGTTGAACCCCAGTTTTTGCATTGTCAAACATTTCAGGTTTAAAAAATAATGAATCTGTTGTTTGTATTCGGTTTTCTGCTCTTANATTATATTGAAAATTAACGTTTTGAATAATTCCTTTTTTGCTCCCCGTTTTAGGCGCCAATGGAAAAATTCGATCTACACTTCCTTGAAATGTAGGTAAGGTCATGTTAATAGATTTAGTCTGGGTATTTTGNGAATGAGTCGCTGTTATGCTCATATTTACTTGTGGTTCTCCCATAAAAGTTCTAGAATAAGAAACAGATGATGCCAAGGTGTTGTTTAAAAAGTTTGAATTATTAAGTTGATTTATAGACTCTTGATAATAAGTGCTACTACCAAGATTAACTGATGCGGAAAAACGTGAATTAGGGTTAGATTTGCTATCTTGATTTTGATTCCATCTAAGGTTATAGATAATACTTTTGGAGTAGTCTGGAAAACCTCTTTCGCTATTAATTAAATTTTCATATCTAAAACTAATACCTCCTCTTAACTTATATCGAATTGCATAATTACTTTCAAGTCTTAGCCCATANCTTCCATTAGTGTAATAATCACCTAATACTGCTAAATCAGCATAATCACTCATCGCAAAATAATATCCTCCATTTTGAAGAAAATACCCTCTTTCATTTTGTTGTCCAAATGATGGAAAAATAACTCCTGAGGTTCGTTTGCTTGTTAAAGGAAAAAATCCAAATGGTAATCCTATGGGTGTTGGAACATCTGCAATAAACATATTTGTTAAGCCAGTAACCACTTTTTTTCCAGGTACAACTTTTGCTTTACGAAGTAAAAAATAATACTCCGGATTTTCTTCATTAGTTGATGTAGTGAATTTAGCTCTTTTTACATAATAAACAGAATCATTTTCTTTTTTACTTAGTTCAGAAATTATTCGACCTCCTTGCTGTTCAGTTTTTGAATTCCATATTAAAGCTTTTTTTGTTTTTATATTAAAAACAATTGAATCTGGTTCCACTAAATCTTGACCTTGTTTGAATATAGGTGATTGTGAATAAACTCCAGCAGAATCTTTAAGGCGCCCAGCAAAAATAAGATCTTTTGAATAATCAATAATAATGACTCCAGATTGGATATCCATATCTTTGTACTGTATTTGTGCTTCGTTATATAAAAAAATTTGTTTAGTTTTTTGATTAACAGAGGTATAATCTTTGGCTTTGTAATTAACAATACCTTCTAAAAAACCTTTATTTTTAACAATACTATCATTTACGTTACTCTCAACAAGTTTTGAATTAGTTTCTGATTTATTTTTATTGTCGGAGTTTNTAGTAATACTTAATGAATCAATGTATTTATCTTTGGTATTTTCAACAACAGTGTCATTTGATATTTTAAAATCTTGTGAGTAGCCAAAAATGTTTAAAAACATTGTAAAACTTGTGAGAAAAACTATTTGAAAGAGAGTTGTTTTCAATGCTTTAAGGTGTATTTTTGTCTTGTTTGGCGTAGTTTATTAAAATTTAAAATTACGTATATTTTTTGATAATATTTTTAAAAATACATTGCCAATTAAATTGTGATCGATTCTCATGCAAATGAAATTTTTTTTCATATCAACATTATTTTTTTTTGCACTTGCTCCCAATGCACAAATCAAAAATAGTACCAAACCATTTGTGGTTGTATTAGATGCTGGGCACGGTGGAAAAGATCCAGGAAGACCAACTTCTTATGGTTACAAAGAAAAAGATATTGTTTTAGATATTGTTTTACAAGTTGGGAAGAATTTGGAATCAGTTGAAGATATATCAGTTGTTTATACACGAAAAAGAGATATATTTTTAGAGCTTAGAGAACGTGCATCTATTGCAAATAAAGTTGATGCAGATTTATTTGTTTCAATTCATTGTAATGCCCATGATTCTCAGGCTCACGGTACCGAAACCTTCGTTTTAGGCCTTCATAGAAACGATTCAAATTTTAAGATAGCTCAAGAAGAAAACGAAGTTATTTTTTTAGAAGAAAACTATGAAAAAAATTACGAAGGATTTAATCCAAGTTCTCCTGAATCTTTTATTGGTTTAACTCTACTACAAGAAGATTATTTAGATCAGAGTATTTTGTTGGCAACAACTATTCAAACGAACTTTACGGAAAAATTAAAGCGTAAAAATAGAGGTGTTAAACAAGCTGGTTTTTGGGTATTACATAACACCTACATGCCAAGTGTACTTATCGAAACAGGTTTTATTACTAATAANAAAGAAGGTGATTACTTAAATTCANAACGTGGTAAGCAAGAAGTTTCAAAAAGTATTTCGGATGCAATTATAAATTATAAATCAAATCTAAATAACTTAGCTCAAGTTGAAGAGACTTCAGCTCCTATTTTATCGGAAAATATTATTTTTAAAGTTCAAATCGCAGCCAGTTCAAAACGTCTACCTTTAAAGTCATATAATTTTAATGGTCTTGGTTCATTAAGTCGCCAGAAAAGCGATAAAATTTGGCGTTATTATCATGGAGAAACAAATAATTATGACAAAGCACTCAAAATACGTGATAATGCTATTAAACGTGGATACAAAGGTTCTTTCATAGTTGCTTATAAAGATGGTGTTAAAATTTCAGTTCAAGAAGCTCTAAAAACTAAAAAAAATTAGTCTCAAATTTCANAAATTAATTATTAGATTTGTATAAATTCTTTTTCACAATAAGACAAAAAAAATAGTATTGAAAACTACGAAAGAAATTAAAACAGCCATACTAATACTTTCAGGTATTTTTTTGTTTATTTTTATTTTTAATTACCTCAAAGGTGAAAACCTTCTAACCAGTTCTAGAAAAATCACAGCGATTTACGATAATGTTGAGGGATTAGCCATATCCTCTGCAGTTACTATAAATGGACACAGGGTTGGTAAAGTTCATGACATTAATTTCTATGGGGATGGTAGTGGAATGTTAGAAGTTGTGATGCTTATCGATAGTGATTTTAAATTTTCCAAAAATAGTAGTGCTCAATTNTATGAGTCTGGTCTTATCGGTGGTAAAGCCATTTCAATAATTCCGGCTAATGATGGAGGTAGAGATGCTGTTTCTGGAGATGTTTTGATTTCAAAAACTAAACCCGGATTAACAGAACTAGTTAATCAACGTCTAACCCCTTTGCAAGAAAAAATTGAATCTGTAATGGAAAGTACTGATATTCTNCTAAATAATGTAAATAGTATTTTTGATAAACAAACAAAAGTGAACATTAAGCAAAGTATTATTCAATTTAAAAATACAATAAGTGCCTTTGAAACTACTTCTAACTCACTTAATAATCTTTTACAAAACAACGAAACAGTTATTACTTCCACACTTGAAAACTTTAATTTAATTTCCGAGGATTTATCTATGGTTAGTTCAACACTTTCTGAGGCTGATTTAGCAGAAACAATTAGAGGACTAAGATCTTCAATAANAACTTTCGATAAATTATTGAACGGTATCGAAGATGGAGAGGGTACCTTTGGTAAGCTAATAAAAGACGATGGTTTATACAATAATTTAGATGATACATTGACCCAGCTTGAAGCCTTACTTGAAGATATGAAATTACATCCAAAACGGTATGTTCATTTTTCACTTTTTGGTAAGAAGGATAAACCCTATACTTCTAGTAAATAAAATAAATAGATTACTAATTAATTTCAATAAATGATGTTTATACCTAATATTATTTTTGGCATTCTTTTGATTTTTGGAATTGGTTTTTTTGTAAAAAATATCNAAAAAATTAAACGTAATATTAAATTAGGAATTGAGGAGCCAGTACAAGAAAATTCTAAAAAACGTTGGGCTAATGTTGCTCGTATTGCTTTAGGTCAAAGTAAAATGGTTAGGCGTCCAATTTCNGGAATTTTACACATTATTGTGTACATTGGTTTTATTGTCATCAATATTGAAGTTTTAGAGATTGTGATTGATGGACTTTTTGGCACACACCGGATATTTGCTTCAATAGGCTCAGTGTATGGAATACTGATAGGAACATTTGAAATCTTGGCTCTTATGGTTTTTGTAGCCGTTGTGGTATTTTGGTTAAGAAGAAATATTATTCGCTTAAAGCGATTTATGAGCTCTGAAATGAAAGGTTGGCCTAAGCAAGATGCAAATCTTATAATATACTTTGAAATTTTGTTGATGGGGTTGTTTATAACTATGAATGCTGCAGATGTTGAATTTCAGGCAATGAATTCAGGAAATATTATAAGTGGATTCGTAGCACCCCTCCTNGAAGGATTACCTTTACACACTATTGAACGTACAGCGTGGTGGTTACACATTATTGGGATTTTAATTTTTCTTAATTATCTCTATTATTCAAAACACTTACACATATTATTGGCTTTTCCAAATACATATTTTGGAAGCTTAAAACCTTTAGGATTATTAAAAAACCTCCAATCTGTAACCACTGAAGTTAAACTAATGATGGATCCTGATGTTGATTCATTTGCAACTGAGAATAATGGAGATGAAACACTTAAAAAATTTGGAGCTAGTGACGTATTTGATTTAAATAGAATTCAATTATTAAACGCTTATACTTGTACTGAATGTGGTAGATGTACTGATGAATGCCCTGCAAATCAGACAGGGAAGAAGTTATCACCACGTAAAATAATGATGGATACACGTGATAGGCTGGAAGCAGTTGGTGAAAATATTGATATTAACAATGGTAATTATAAACCAGATGGTAAGCAACTTATTGGAGATTATATTTCTAGCGAAGAGATTTGGGCCTGTACTAGCTGTAATGCTTGTGTTGAAGCCTGTCCTGTAAGTATAAACCCTTTGTCAATAATATTGGATATGCGACGCTTTCTTGTTATGGAGCAGAGTGCCGCTCCATCTGAGCTAAATAATATGATGACCAACATTGAAAATAATGGAGCACCGTGGCCTTACAACCAAATGGATAGATTAAATTGGANTAACGAATAAATTAAATTACAAAATGAAAAGAGAAGAAGCAGACGAATTATTGCATCAAAAAGTTGAAGAAGGTAAACATATAAGTCCTGTGTTACCTGAGGGAGTCAAAAACTACTTAATAGATATTGATGGAACAATTACTGAAGATGTCCCAAATGAGGAGCCAGAGCGAATGGTAACATGCGCTCCTTATGAAGATGCAAAAAAGACATGTAATAAATGGTTTGAAGACGGCCATATGATTTGTTTTTTTACTTCCAGAATTGAAGAGCATAGGCTTGTCACTGAAAATTGGTTAAAAAAATATGGATTCAAATATCATACTTTATTAATGGGTAAACCAAGAGGCGGTAATTATCATTGGATTGATAACCATTTAGTCAAGGCCACACGATACAAAGGGAAATTTACAGATTTGGTAGAAAAAGAAGTTACTATCCAAGTGTTTGACGACGGTAAAAATGTATAAGTATTAAATAATCAAATGAAAGAATCATTAAAGGTACCTACCATGGCTGAATTACATGCCCAAGGGGTTTATCCAGAAGTTTTGTTTTGGGTAGGTTGTNCTGGAAGTTTTGACGACAGGGCTAAGAAAATTACCAAGGCTTTTGTTAAAATTTTGATTAGTTCCAATGTTTCTTTTGCAGTTTTAGGAACCGAGGAGAGTTGTACTGGAGACCCTGCCAAACGAGCAGGCAATGAGTTTTTATTTCAAATGCAGGCAATGAGCAATATTGATGTAATGAATAGGTACAAAGTGAAAAAAATAGTAACTGCCTGTCCTCATTGCTTCAATACTATCAAGAATGAATACCCATCTTTAGATGGTCACTATGAAGTAATTCACCATACTCAGTTTTTGAAAGGTTTATTAGACTCCGGAAGACTCACTGTTGAAGGTGGTAAATTTAAGGGAAAACGCATTACCTTTCATGATCCTTGTTATTTAGGACGCGCTAATAACATTTATGAGGCCCCTAGAGACCTAATCAAGAAATTAGAAGTAGAGCTTGTCGAAATGAAAAAGTCCCGAAAAAATGGTTTGTGCTGTGGTGCAGGTGGTGCTCAAATGTTTAAAGATGCAGAACCTGGTAACAAAGAAATTAATATTAAACGTACTGAACAAGCCATTGAGCTTAATCCTGATTTTATTGCATCTGGATGTCCTTTTTGTAAAACTATGATGACAGATGGTATTAAAAATAAATCGGTTGGAAAAGTTGAAGTTAAAGANATAGCAGAACTAATTGCTGAAGCCAAAGATTTATAGGTTATGAGTATTGATTTTCATACACTTCCTGAGAATTCTCGTATTTGGATTTATCAGGCTGCGCGTTCATTTACTCCTCAGGAAATTAAAGCTATTTCTAAAGAAATACAAGCATTTTTAGAAAATTGGAAAGCACATGGTGTTAGTTTAGAGGCTGCATTTGAAATAAAATACAAACGGTTTATAATTATTGGATTAGATCAAAGCCATCAAATTGCAACAGGATGTTCTATAGACTCATCAGTAACCTTTATTAAAAAACTTGAAACAAAATACAAAGTGAATCTTTTGGATAAATTAAATGTTTCATATAAACAAGGAGATTATATTGCTTATAAATCACTTAAGGATTTTATAAAAATGGCAAAAGACAAAGCTGTCACAAAAAACACTATTGTTTTTAATAATTTGGTCCAAACAAAAGCAGAATATTTAGACCAATGGGAAGTTACTGCATCACAAAGTTGGCATAAACGATTTTTTTAGCAGTAAACTAAAAAGATTATCTAAAAGAATTTTATTTATATTAAATACTGTAATTTGCTGTTGAACTTTAATGGTTATANAAAACTTATTTATGCGTTTTATTATTTCCCTTTNTTTTGCTTTTAATTTTTATTTAATTGCTGCTCAATCAACCTTGGCTACAACAGATTCAATAGTTCAAAACCGTTGGGTTGATAGCGTATATAATTCTTTGAGTACGAAGCAAAAAATAGGCCAGCTTTTTATGATTCAAGTTTTTTCCGAAGAGAATAATATTAACAAATCTAAACTGATAAATATAATCAAAGATTATCAAGTTGGTGGAGTTATTTTTTCAAAAGGAGGTCCTATTCGCCAGGCAAATTTAAACAATGAGCTTCAACGTGCTTCTAAACTTCCTTTAATGATAGCAATGGATGCNGAATGGGGACTTAACATGCGTTTAGATTCTACATACGCTTTTCCTTGGAATATGACATTAGGAGCCATAACTGATTTGAATTTGATTCAAAAAACAGGTCAAAGAATAGGTGCACATTGCAAGCGATTAGGAGTTCATTTGAATTTTGCACCTGTAGTAGATATTAACACTAATCCTAAAAATCCCATTATAGGAAATCGTTCTTTTGGCGAGGATAAACANAATGTTACTGATAAANCTTTAGCCTTTATGCAAGGCCTACAAAGCACTGGTGTTATGGCCAGTGCAAAACACTTTCCTGGTCATGGTGATACTGACAAGGATTCCCATAAAACATTACCCACTGTCAATTTTAGTAAAAAGCGAATTCAAAATATTGAAACATATCCTTATAAAACGCTTATTGAAAATGGATTATCAAGTGTAATGGTAGCTCATTTAAATGTTCCAGCATTGGAGCCAAAAGAACAATACCCCTCCTCATTATCTGACAAAATTGTTAGAAAGTTTTTAAAATTAAAGCTTAATTTTAAGGGGTTGATATTTACTGATGCATTGGATATGAAAGGGGTTTCTAATTTTACAACTCCTGGTGCAATTGACTTACAAGCTTTTAAGGCAGGAAATGATGTTCTATTAATGTCTGAGGATGTACCAAAAGGTATAAATGAAATAAAAGNTGCCTATGATTCGGGGGAGATTTCAGAAGATCGATTATCTCATTCAGTTAAAAAGATTTTAAAAGCTAAATATAAAGTTGGACTGCATGATTATCAACCTGTAATGATTGAAAATCTAATTGAAGATTTAAGCTGTCCAATTGACAATATGTTGTATGAAAGTTTGATGCAAAATGCCCAAACTCTAATCAAAAATGATAAATCAANAGTCCCTATCAAAGATTTACATTTACAGAAAATTGCTTATCTCCAAATGGGAGATGNGTCAGGAGATATTTTTTTAAAAACATTACAAAAATATAAAGATGTTGAGGAAGTTAAAAGTACAAGCCTTGAGCAAACTATTTCTGCTTTAAGTTCATATAGTTCAGTCATTATAGGGTTGCACAAATCTAATATAACACCATGGAGTGATTATAAATTTACAAATAAAGAATTGGTTTGGCTCCAAGAAATTTCCCGANATAATAAGGTAATTTTAGTANTTTTTGCTAAACCATACGCATTAAATTCATTAAAATCTTTTTCAAACATAGAAAGTGTTTTAATAGCTTACCAAAATAGTGAAATTTCTCAACAAGTAGCGGCTCAAATCATTTTTGGTGCGCTTCCATCTAAAGGAAAATTACCTGTAAGTATTTCCAATTCGTCTTTTAAATTAGGTCAAGGAATAAAAACTAAAGCATTGGGACGATTATCGTATGGAACTCCAGAAAGTGTGGGGATGAATTCAAAACGACTTTTGAAATTAGATTCCATGGCGCATGTAGCAATTGATAAGCAGATGACTCCAGGATTGCAACTTCTTGTAGCAAGAAAGGGCAAGGTGATTTTCAATAAAAGTTTTGGTTATCATACTTATAAGAAAAAGCAAAAAGTTTCTAATGTTGATTTATACGATGTTGCATCTTTAACTAAAATTTTAGTTACTCTTCCTTTGCTTATGGAGTTAGTAGACGATGGCGTAGTATCTTTAGACGATCGATTAAAAACTTTACTTCCAAGCTTTGAAAAATCCAATAAAGGTCAAATCACACTCAAAGAAATGTTATCCCATTTTGCACAACTTAGTCCATGGATTCCGTTTTANAACTCTACTTTAGATTCTATTACCAAAAAGCCAAATATAAATTTTTTTAAAAGCAAAAAATCTACAGATTTTCCAATTCAAATTTCTGAAAATTTATTTCTTCGTGCCGATTTTAAAGATACAATCCAAAATAATATACTTAAATCTGAACTGCTAAAAAAAAGGGAATACCGATACAGTGATTTACCTTACTATATTTTAAAAGAATTTATTGAGAAGTACTATAAACTTCCATTAAACGAATTGATTCAACAGAACTTTTATAAAAGCATCGGAGCTCATACCTCAACATATCTCCCATTAAATTTTTTTGATAAAACTCAAATTATTCCTACAGAAGAAGATGATTATTTTCGATTTCAATCAGTTCACGGATATGTGCACGATATGGGAGCTGCAATGCAAAATGGAGTTGGAGGCCACGCTGGATTATTTAGTACAGCCAATGATGTTGCAAAGATCATGCAAATGTACTTACAAAATGGAACCTACGGAGGAGAATACTTCCTAACCCCCCAAACAATTAATGATTTTAATACATGCTACTATTGTGATAACGAAAATAGAAGAGGAGTAGGATTTGATAAGCCTCAATTAAAGGAAGAAGGTCCAACTTGTGGCTGTCTGTCTATGCAGAGTTTTGGTCATTCAGGTTTCACTGGCACCTATGCTTGGGCCGATCCTGAGGAAGAAATTATTTACGTATTTTTGTCAAATAGAACCTATCCTGATTCTAAAAACAATATTTTGCTTCAGGAAAATATTCGTACTAAAATTCAGAGCTTTATTCAAGAAGCTATCACAGATTAATATGAAAATAGGAATAGTATGTTATCCAACTTTTGGAGGTAGTGGTGTAGTCGCTACTGAACTTGGATTGGAGTTATCTCGAAAAGGTCATGAAATACATTTTATTACCTACAGACAGCCAGTACGTCTTGAGCTAATAAGTGAAAATGTTCATTTTCATGAGGTAAATGTACCAGATTATCCATTATTTCATTATCAACCTTATGAATTGGCTCTTTCAAGTAAAATAGTAGATATGGTCAAAATGCATAAAATTGAGGTCCTACATGTGCATTATGCTATTCCACACGCCTATGCGGGATATATGGCAAAAAAAATGTTGCAACAACAAGGAATAGAATTACCTATTGTTACCACTTTACATGGTACTGACATAACACTAGTTGGTAGCCATCCTTTTTACAAAACNGCGGTAACTTTTAGTATTAATAATTCAGATGCTGTAACTTCTGTTTCTAAAAGTTTGAAGGAGTCCACACAAAAGTTGTTTAGTACTGAAAAGGATATTTGTGTTATTCCTAATTTTGTTGATTTAAATAAATATCAAAATATTGACAATTTGTGCCCACGCGGAATTTTGGCAAATGCTGATGAACGGGTCATTACACATATGAGTAACTTTAGGCCTATCAAACGTGTTGCTGATGTTATTCATATTTTTAACAATATTTTGAAAGAAATACCTTCAAAATTGATGATGATTGGAGAAGGGCCAGAACGTGAATCTGCAGAAAATCTTTGTTTAAANCTTGGAATTCAAGATCGTGTAGTTTTTTTAGGAAATAGTAATGAGGTTAATAAAATTCTATGTTTTAGTGANTTATTTCTTTTGCCTTCNGAAACTGAAAGTTTTGGATTATCAGCCTTAGAAGCTATGGCTTCAGGAGTACCTGTTATTTCAAGTGACAGTGGTGGTTTACCAGAGGTTAATATNAATGGTTTATCAGGTTTTTTGAGTCCAGTTGGTGATCTAGACAGTATGTCAAGAAATGCTCTTAATATTCTAAAAAACCCAGACACTCTTAAAATCTTTAAATCCTCAGCAAAATCAGTAGCTTCAAAATTTGATATACACCAAATTGTCTGTACATATGAATCTGTTTACAAAAGTGCTCTTGAAAATTGTATCTCAATTTAGTGGCTCCTAACAATTGTTTTCTTAATTTTACATCTTAATTTTAATCAAAATGATTTTTAATTATGGCTGGAAATTCATTTGGAAGTGTTTTCAAATTAACAACCTTCGGGGAATCTCACGGTACTGCTATTGGTGGAGTAATTGATGGGTGTCCAGCCGGAGTTTCTATTAATTTTGATAGGATTCAAGAAGAAATGGACCGTCGAAAACCTGGACAGTCGAAGATTGTAACACAACGTAAAGAATCAGATTCAGTTGAATTTTTATCCGGAATTTTTGAAGGTATGACTACGGGTATGCCTATTGGATTTATTATTAAAAATAATGATCAAAAATCAAATGATTATAGTCATATTAAGGACNTTTATCGTCCAAGTCANGCTGATTTTACTTACAATGAAAAGTATGGTAAACGTGACTACAGAGGTGGCGGNCGCAGCTCAGCTAGAGAAACCGCTTGTCGTGTTGTTGCTGGTTCAATTGCTAAACAGTTTTTAAGCACTATTTCTATTAAAGCTTACACGTCATCCGTAGGAACTATTTCTCTAGGGAAAAATCATCACAATTTTGATTTGTCTAAGACTGAGAGTAACATTGTACGTTGTCCAGATTTAAATGTTGCNCAAGACATGATAAAAAAAATAAATACAATACGTAAAATGGGGGATACTATAGGAGGTACTGTTTCTTGCGTTATCAAAAATGTTCCTATTGGTCTTGGCGAGCCAGTCTATAACCGTTTGCATGCTCAATTGGGAATGTCAATGTTATCCATTAATGCAGTCAAAGGCTTTGAGTATGGTTCTGGTTTTGAGGGTGTAAAAATGAAAGGTAGTGCACATAATGATGTTTTTAATCCTGATGGTTCAACTAAAACTAACTATTCGGGTGGTATTCAAGGAGGAATTAGTAATGGGATGGATATTTATTTTAATGTAGCTTTCAAACCTGTTGCTACTGTAATGCAAAACCAAGAAACTATTGATAAAAATGGTAATTCAGTAAAAATACAAGGCAAAGGACGGCATGATCCCTGTGTGGTTCCTCGTGCTGTTCCTATTGTAGAAGCTATGGCTGCACTGGTCTTAGCTGATTTTTATCTTCTTAACCGTCTTTCAAAAATTTGATATTATGAAATCATTGCCTTTACATTGGAAAATATTAATTGGCATGCTTTTGGGTATTTTTTTCGGCTTTATTATGCTTCAAATTGAAGGGGGTACTACTTTCATTANCGCTTGGATAAAACCCCTTGGAANNATTTTTGTAAAACTTCTTAAACTGATTGCAGTACCTTTGATTTTAGCTTCCCTTATAAAGGGTATATCAGATTTAAAGGATATTTCAAAATTTACCTCTATTGGATTAAAAACCATTATTGTTTATGTTTTTACAACAATTGTAGCTATTTGCATTGGTTTAACGCTAGTCAATATTTTTAATCCTGGTGATGGAGTCTCAGACGCTACTATTGCAAAGTTAACCTCTACATACATCAATGATACTAGTGTACAAGGTAAAATTGCTGAGGCAAGCCGTCAGCAAAACAGTGGTCCGCTTGATTTTGTAGTAGATATGGTTCCTGAAAATGCTTTTTCAGCACTCAGTAACAATAAATTAATGTTACAAGTTATCTTTCTTTCTATTTTTTTAGGAATTTCTTTATTGTTAATTGGCGAGGAAAGATCCAAGCCANTAAANGACATATTTGACTCACTAAATGTCGTAGTTTTAAAAATGGTTGATTTAATTATGCTGACAGCTCCTTATGCAGTTTTTGCGCTTCTTGCTAATGTTGTTGTTTCTTCNGGTNATCCTGATCTTTTGTATGCCCTTTTATTTTATGCATCTATTGTCATTGCAGGTTTGATTTTAATGGTGTGTTTTTATCTTATTATTATAACCTTTGTAATTAAAAAGAATCCTTTTTGGTTTTTAAAACAAATTAGTCCTGCACAATTGTTAGCCTTTTCTACTAGTAGTAGTGCTGCTACGCTTCCAGTGACCATGGAAAGAGTGGAAGAACACGTCGGAGTAGACAAAGAAGTCTCTAGTTTTGTATTGCCTGTTGGTGCTACCATAAATATGGATGGGACTAGCTTGTATCAAGCCGTTGCAGCTGTTTTTATTGCACAGGCCCTCAATTTTGACTTAACATTTGCTGATCAATTAATGATTGTTCTAACAGCTTTATTGGCTTCCATAGGAAGTGCGGCTGTTCCTGGAGCAGGAATGGTAATGTTAGTTATTGTTTTAGAATCTGTAGGGTTTCCTACAGATAAACTAGCTATTGGTTTGGCTTTGATTTTTGCGGTGGATCGACCACTTGACATGTGTAGAACGGTTATAAATGTTACTGGTGATGCTACTGTTTCTACATTTATTGCAAAGATTGAAGGTAAGCTTCATAAATCGAATCCATAAGACTTGAATAATATTAATGCCAAAAATAAAATTATTGNATTTTAAATATGTCTGAGGTTTACTTACTCAGTCTAAAAATCTTGATTCCAAAGATTTTAAGGGGCTCATACATCTATCTTGTTTTCCAAACCATCTANAGCGATTTTTCGCTACTATTCCGTAAATTCCTTCTCTAATAAATTTAGGTACAATCAGACCCAGTAGCATTATCCGATGCCAACCACCTAAAATTTTACATATATTGATTATGGCCGTACTTTTTTTTGAAAGTGATTTACCATCGTAAAATAAAATACTTTCAATAGATTTTAGTTCACTGTCAGGTAAAAAAGTTTTTGCATAATTTCCTTGTAGTGAAGCGAATTTTAAAATTTCTTTATTGTCGTATTTTATTAAATATCTTACACTTCTTTGGCACAAATTACAAACTCCGTCAAAAAATACAATCATATATTTATATNTNAGATTTTACAAATTCTAGACGTTCTAAACTAACTTTAGTGGTAAACATACCATAATTNACAGTNGCCTTTCCCTTTTCAATTTTATCGATACTTCCAATCGCTCGACCATCGTCCATGCGAACGGTTTCGCCTATTTTAAAATTGTGCTTAGGTTTTGTAGGGACTATATTAGATTTTAATTTATTGGCTTTTTTTTGTTTCCGAATTTTAGCAATTTTTTGCTCAATTTCTTTTTGTAAGCGATTTTCTTCAATTATTTTAGTCTTTTTTTGTTTATTAGAGAGTTTAGTCTTTTTTGAATTCTCAATTTGAATCAACTTAAATAGTTCGGNCATTAGCTCTCGCTTACGTTTATTTTCANAATAATTATCTCCTAAGGCCACAATTTTTTTCCCCAAATAAATAAGACGTTGATTACTATCATAAAGTTCTTGGAAACTTTGCAGTTTTTTTTGAGCTTTTTGATTTGTGTACTCTAGTTTTTCAATTTCTAATCTTTTTTTTACTTCATTTTTTTTGAGTGCTCGTTCTGTTTTTTCTAGTTTTGAACGTTCCTTTTGAAGACGTGAAATAGTTTTATCAAATCTAATTTTACCACTTTCTATTTTCTTTTTTGAACGATTAATTAAATTATAAGGGATGCCATTTTTTTGAGCGACTTCAAAAGTGAAAGAGCTTCCCGCCTGACCCAAAATAAGTTTAAAAATTGGTAATAATGTCTTTTCATCAAACAGCATATTTGCATTTTTAATGTGGGGTAACTCATCAGCCAAAAGCTTGAGGTTGCTGTAGTGGGTAGTGATAATCCCATAGGCTTCTCTTTCATAAAACACTTCGAGAAAGGTTTCTGCCAAGGCCCCGCCAAGTTCAGGATCACTACCAGTTCCAAATTCGTCGATTAAAAACAAGGTTTTATTATTACATTTCTTAAGGAAATAGTTCATTTGCTTTAAACGGTAGCTATACGTGCTTAAATGGTTTTCTATAGATTGGTTATCACCAATATCACTTAAAACATTATCAAAAAAACACATTTTTGAACCTTCTTGGACAGGTACAAGCAAGCCTGATTGCAGCATTAATTGTAGAAGNCCAACGGTCTTTAAGGTTATACTTTTCCCTCCTGCATTNGGTCCAGAAATAACAATGATTCGACTTTTAGGAGTCATTTTAATTGATTGNGGGTAGGTTTCCTTTCCTTCTTCATTATTAGCCAATAAAAGTAAGGGATGGTAGGCATTCTTTAAATTAAGGTTTTGTGTTTCACTGATTTCGGGTTTAATTCCATTAATGGTATTTGCATATTTAGCTTTTGAGTACAAAACATCAATATGAGTTAAATAATCTTGGTACTGCTCCAACAAAGGTTTAAATTCTCTAACAAATGCTGTGAGCTTTAACAAAATTTGTTTTATTTCTTCAGTTTCATCAAACTCAAGATTATTAAGATCTCTTTGATGCTGATGGGTTACATCGGGTTCAATATAAACGATACTACCAGTTTTACTGGCTCCCATAATGCTTCCTTTTACTTTTCGTCGGTACATAGCCTTCACAGCTAAAACGCGACNATTTTCCATAACGGTTTCTCTTATATCGTCCAAGTAGTCGGCGCTATTGTATTGGCTCAAGGCNGAATTAAAACTGGTATTTATTTTGGTACGAACAGTTTGAATTGATTTACGAATTGTATGTAAATTATCCGAGGCATCATTTCTAATTCCTCCGTACTTGTCAATTACAGTATTGATTTTTATAGACACTGACATATTTTTTTCAAGCTCCTCAGAGCGTTGATATAGCAGGGGGTAGTATTCTCTAAATTTTTTAAAAAANTTTAGAAGTGTGTTGGTGGTTATTGAGATAACTGCAATTTTTCTGAACTGCTCTATTTCTAAAAAATTATTTTCAATACTTAGTAGTTTTAATTCTTCAGTAATATCATCAAAGCCGTGGTTAGGTATTCTATTTTCATTATCAAAGGATGACACAAACTCGTGTACCAGATTTAGAGTCTTTATACAGTCTTTTTTTAATGCGTAGGGGGTNAGTTTCTCAATTTCAGAACNCCCAAGAGAAGTGATAGAAAACTCTGCAACTTGGGCTACAACAGCGTCAAATTCTAAATCATCAAGTGTTTTTTGAGAAATTTTAACCATGTCTTTTTTAAACGGTTACAAATTTAAGTATTAATGTTCAGAATATAATTTAAATTTGTGATGTTAGCATTTATTTATGACCATCAGTAACCACAATATGTTTAAGATCAATGAAGACTGGTGTTCAGTTTTTAATTCAGAATTTGAACAAACGTATTTTAAATCCCTATTGACTTTTATTAAACATGAATACAGTCAATATTCTTGTTGTCCCACAATAAATAAAATATTTACTGCATTTAATTTATGTAATTATAAAAATTTAAAAGTTGTAATTCTGGGTCAGGACCCTTACCATGCTAAAGGACAAGCAAACGGATTAGCTTTCTCTGTAAATTCAAATATTTGTATACCACCCTCTCTTAGAAACATATATAAAGAATTACAATCTGATTTGAAAATTNCACATCCTAATAATGGGGATCTTTCTGCTTGGGCATCTCAAGGAGTTTTATTATTAAATACTACTCTAACTGTTAGAGAGTCTATGCCTGGAAGTCATCAAAAAAATGGTTGGGAAGAATTTACAAACCATATCATTCAAACTATCTCAAATAATAATTCAAATTTAGTTTTTATGTTGTGGGGTACATTTGCAAATAAAAAAGATAAATTGATTAATGTTGATAAGCATTTAGTTTTAAAAAGTGGTCATCCTTCTCCTTTAAGTGCTAACCGAGGATATTGGTTTGGAAATCGTCATTTCAGTAAAGCTAATAATTATCTTAAATTAACTAATCAAAATACTATTAATTGGTAATAAAGAGTTTATTTTTTTAATTTTATAAAATATTAGCTATGAAACGTTTTTACCTTATTTATTTGTTGATTTCTACTTTAATTGTGCAGTCTCAAGCTAATCACTGGGAAAGTGTTGTTTTACCAGGCGATTTATGGCAATATTTAACTCCTACTTCTCAACCTAACTCAAATTGGAATCAACTAGATTTCAATGCCTCTAGTTGGAATACTGGAAACTCGGGTTTTGGCTATGGAGATGGAGATGATACTACAGTAATTAACAATACAATTTCTGTTTATATTCGAACTACTTTTGAAATTNTTGATGTTTCTGAAATTGAATCTGTTTTATTGGATATTGATTATGATGATGGCTTTATAGCATATGTTAATGGACAAGAAGTCGCTAGAAATTTAATGACTGCAACAATTCCTGATTTTGATCAAACCAGTGATGGGTGGCATGAAGCTTTACTTCCACAAGGCTTTGTTCCTGAGCGTTTTTCTGTTAATCAAGAACTTTTAAGCNTTGGAACTAATATTATTGCTGTTCAGGTTCATAATCATGCTTTAGATTCTTCGGATTTAACTGCTTTACCTGTATTATCTTTAGGCATAAATAACTCTTCGAGCAACTATAGAACCCCTCCATCTTGGTTTGTTGAACCCTCAGTCCCTACTGAAATTGATTTTGAATCTTCAAATTTGCCAATTGTTGTAATTGAAACAATTAACGGACAAGAAATTCCTANCGATCCAAAGATTGATGCGACCATGAAAATTATATATAGAGAAAATGGTGAACGAAACTTTCTAACAGATGTTGATATCCCTAGTAATCTTGATTATGATGGTCCAATTAAAATTGAATATCGTGGTGCTACTTCTAGTTTTTTAGATAAAAAACAATATGCTTTTACACCATATGACAGTGCTGGTGAAAAGGTAAATGTTAATTTATTAGAAATGCCCAAAGAAAATGATTGGATTTTAAATGGCTTAGCTTATGACCCCTCTTATGCAAGAGATTTTTTAAGTTACAAGCTGTCTAATTTAACATCTAATTATGCATCAAGAGGTCGTTATTGTGAGTTGGTTTTAAATGGAGATTTTCGTGGAATCTATATTTTGCAGGAAAAACTTAAAGCTGACGATAGTAGAATCGATATTAAAAAAATCAAAGAAGATGATTTAACTCACCCCAAATTAACTGGCGGTTACATTACAAAAACTGATAAGATTGAAGGCGAAGATGTTGTAGCCTGGTCGATGGATAATTATGGTGGGTGGCAGAGTAATTTTGTTCATGAGCATCCAAAGTCTAGTACAGTTATGTCACAGCAACACGATTATATTAAGAATCAGTTTGAATCTCTTGGTGTTTTAGTGAATGTTCCAAGTAATAGCTCTATAACTGAAGGTTACCCATCTGTAATTGATTTACCTTCTTTCATAGATTTTATGTTAATTAATGAGCTTGCCTCAAATGTTGATGCATATGAGTTCAGTACTTTTTTCCATAAAGATCGAAATGGAAAACTTAGAGCTGGACCGATTTGGGATTTTAATCTATCATTTGGAAATGATTTATTTAATTGGGGATACGATAGAAGTCATACTGACGTATGGCAATTTTTTGATGGTAATATGGGTCCTAAGTTTTGGAAAGATTTATTTGATGATCCAATATTTAATTGTTACTTGACAAAACGATGGCAAGAACTAACTTCAACAGGCATGCCATTTGATATAGATGTAATATTTACAATCCTTGATTCCACTGAATTACTAATTTCTGAAGCTGCAACTCGTCAGGAAATAATCTCTGGTACTTCAATAGGTGAGTTTCAACAACAGTTTTTAAATATGAAAGATTTTATATCTGAGAGAATTGAATGGATTTCTAATCAATTGACAGATACTAGCTTATGTAATGATGTAATCACACCATCACTAGTTATTTCTAAAATTAACTACCATCCCCTTGTAGATGCTGAACTAGACTCAAGTGATTTTGAATTTTTAGAAATCACCAACAACAGCAACACATCTATTGATCTAACTGGCATTTATTTTGGCGGCCTGGGGCTTACCTATCAATTTCCAGATGGCGCATCAATTTCTGGGCAACAGCCAATATTTCTAGCCAATGAAATAGATTCTTTTACGCAGCGCTATGGCTTTGAACCCTTTGGTGAATTTTCTAGAAGTTTATCTAACGATGGAGAAGATTTGACTCTAAGAGACGCCTATGGTAATATCATTGATCAAGTTACTTATAATGATGATTTGCCATGGCCTGAACAAGCCGACGGGCAAGGGTCTTTTCTAAAACTTGTCAGTTTAGATTTAGACAATAGCTTAGCCAGTAGTTGGGTTGCAGTTGATGATGTTAGTCAAAACTTAACAATTTCACAACATAATTTAGATTCTTTTGTATCAATTTTTCCAAATCCGGTGTCTAGTGTTTTAAGAATAAATACTAGCTTAAGTAGAATTGTTGGTGTTAAGTTATTTAGCATTAACGGTAAATTATTTAAAAATTTACAATTTAATAGTAATCAAATTAGGATAGATTTAAATGCTTTTGAAAACGGTATTTATTTATTAGAAATTCAAACTGAAAATACAGTATTAACAAAGAAGATTATAAAAAAATAGGTTATTGATCAATAATAATTAATTTGTCCCATAATCCCATTAATGGGTATTGTTTTTATCACTCTATTAACTTATTCAAGGTATATTGAATGAGTTCATCAATTGTTTTTTTGGGTGAGTTACTAAAAGTGCCATTTGATCTGTTAGCTAAAATAGCGTTGATTGAACATGCTTGGTGTCCTAATAATTTTGAGAGACCAAAAATGGCAGAGGTTTCCATATCAAAATTGGTAATTTTCGATCCTTCAAATGTAAAATTTTGGAGATTTTTTAGGAATTTAGAATCGTTGGGTGTTAAACGTAATTTCCGTCCTTGAGGGGCGTAAAAACCAGCGCATGTAGCGGTAATTCCCTTTAAAATATTATTACTAATTAATTGATTTTCGATTGATTTATCACTTTCTACTAAAATAGGTTGTGCACGTTTATTTCCCCAATTACTTTGCTTAATAAAAGCCTGCTCAAAAGCTTTGTTTTGCGTGCTATGAATTTTATAAGCCTGCAACATACCGTTCAAATCAAAACCATGGGTACTCAATAAAAAAGAATCCACAGGTATTTCAGTTTGTAAGGCTCCTGAAGTCCCAATGCGAATAATTCTAAGCGAAGTCAGTTCGGACTTCACTTGCCGAGATTTAAAATCAATATTAACCAGCGCGTCCAACTCGTTTAATACTATATCTATATTATCTGCTCCAATCCCAGTGGAAATCACGCTAACGCGTTGGTTTCTCAGAGTGCCAGTGTGTGTTTTAAACTCTCTTTTATGTTGTTTAAAATCAACTGTATCAAAATTGGCAGAAACTTGATCCACTCGGTCTGGATCGCCCACTGTGATGACCGTGGACGCTAAATCACCAGGTTTAAGATGTAAGTGGTAAACGCTGCCATCGGAATTTAAAATGAGTTCAGAATCTTTAATGCTCATAATGTCTCAGTTAACCTCCAACACGTTTGACATTAAACCCTATTTCTTTGAGTAAAATCATAATTTGATCTCTATAATTGCCTTGAATGATAATAGCTTCGTTTTTATAGCTACCGCCAACACTAAAGTTCTTTTTTATCTTTGAAGTCAGTTTTTTAAAATCTGCGTCTGAACCTGTATATCCTTCTAAAATTGTAATTGGCTTTCCCTTGCGTTTTTCATATTTACAAATCAGGGGTACGTCTTGTAGCCAAAAGTCAGGCTTGGATGTTTTGAGTTGATTATCCAATTCTTTATGTTCTGGAAATAAGTCTTTAAGTTGATTTCTTAAATCCATTATTTTTTGTTTAAACCCAGTTCTTTCAGGCGTTCATTAAGAAACTCACCTGCTGTAATGTCTTCAAACTTTTTGGGGTTTTCCAAATCTACACAACTTTTTAAAACGTCTAATTTCATGGCGCTGATCGGATGCATAAAAAACGGAATCGAATAGCGCGATTTACTCCAATCTTTTTTTGGAGGATTTTTTACTCTGTGGATGGTTGATTTTAATTTATTGTTNGTNTGGCGNGATAGCATATCTCCAACATTAATCATAAGTTCGTCTGCTTCTGCAACGGCATCAATCCAATCGCCATGGTGATTTTGTACTTGAAGTCCACGTCCATGTGCTCCCATCAAAAGGGTTATCAAGTTGATATCTCCATGTGCTGCCGCGCGTTCTGCCTTTTTAGGTGCATGAGTAATGGGAGGGTAGTGTATTGGTCTTAAAATACTGTTGCCGTTGTGAATAAAAGCATCAAAATAAGTTTCTTCTAAATCTAAATATAAGGCCAATGCACGCAAAACATACCGGGCTGTTTTTTCTAACATTCTGTAGGTTTCTTTTCCAACGGCATTAAAATTCTTGAGTTCTTTAACTTCAACATTGGAGTGATATTCTTTTTCCAATTCAGGATCGTTTTCTACAAATTGTCCAAAATGCCAAAATTCCTTTAAATCTCCTTCTTTACGNCCTTTGGCACTTTCCTTTCCAAAAGATACATAGCCACGCTGGCCACCAATGCCAGGGATTTCATATTGTCGTTTAATAGCTACTGGTAGATCAAAAAAAGTTTTAATCTCGGAATAAAGAGACTTCACAAGTGCTTCTTCGAGAAAGTGACCTTTAAGCGCTACAAAACCAATGGATTCGTAAGCATCACCAATTTCTGATACAAATTTTTGTTTTAAAGTTTCGTTTTCAGATAAAAAATCGTTGAGATCTACACTTGGGATTTTTTTCATAACATAAATATACAACACAAATATATAAAATCAATTGCTTATATAATAACCCTTAAAAATAGAGTCTTAATTTCGCTTTTATTTGTTAAATTTGAGACATACATCATAATTAATTAATTGAAGNCTCCATTTTCATATTCATCATTTAAAGTTTCAAAAGATCAACAAGAGTTACTTTATTTCAACATGTTGAAATCCAGAATGATTGAAGAAAAAATGCTTATACTATTGCGTCAAGGAAAAATATCCAAGTGGTTTTCTGGCATTGGTCAAGAAGCTATCTCTGTTGGTGTAACCTCAGCTCTTCAAAAGGATGAATACATAATGCCTATGCATCGCAATTTGGGGGTTTTTACAACAAGAGAAATTCCTTTGCACCGATTGTTTGCTCAATGGCAAGGTAAGGCNAGCGGCTTTACAAAAGGGAGAGATCGTTCTTTTCATTTTGGCACTCAAACTTATAAAATTATTGGAATGATTTCACACCTTGGTCCTCAATTGGGTGTAGCTGATGGTATTGCATTATCTCATATTTTAAAAAAAGAAGCTAAACTCACCGCCGTATTTTCGGGGGAAGGGGGGACAAGTGAGGGTGATTTTCATGAAGCTTTAAATGTGGCTTCTGTTTGGAATTTACCAGTATTGTTTTGTATTGAAAATAATGGATATGGGCTTTCTACACCTACTTCTGAGCAGTACAATTGTGAACACATTGCCGATCGGGGTAAAGGCTATGGGATAGAGTCGCACATAATTGAAGGGAATAATATCTTGGAAGTTTATTCTAAAGTGAATAGAATCGCTAAAAGTGTTCGTAAAAATCCACGCCCCNTCCTTTTAGAATTTAAAACCTTCAGAATGCGTGGTCACGAAGAAGCTAGTGGTACAAAATACGTTCCTGATGAATTGATGCAAAAATGGGAGGCCAAAGATCCGATTGCTAATTTTGAAGCATATTTAATTAAATCTGCAATACTTAGTTTAGAAAAAATCAATCACATGCGTTCTGAAATTTCTAATGAAGTCCAAATGGGGCTGCAATTAGCCTTTGAAGAGACGACAGTGAATGCTGATTTAGAAATTGAACTAAAAGATGTTTATAAGACGTTTAATTTTCAAGAAACAATTCCAAATATTGAGACTATCGAACAACGTTTTGTTGATGCGATTTCTGAGGGTCTAAAACAATCCATGGAAATGTATCAAGATTTGGTATTGATGGGGCAAGATATCGCTGAATACGGTGGTGTTTTTAAAATTACTGAAGGTTTTGTGGAATTATTTGGTAAAGAGCGTGTACGAAATACACCAATTTGTGAGTCTGCCATTATCGAAACAGCAATGGGGCTTTCTATTGCGGGGCTAAAATCTGTAGTTGAATTGCAATTCGCTGATTTTATAAGTTCTGGATTCAATCCTGTGGTTAATTATTTAGCAAAATCACATTACCGTTGGGGTCAAGAAGCTAATGTAGTTTTGAGAATGCCTTGCGGGGCAGGTGTTGGTGCTGGCCCTTTTCATTCTCAAACAAATGAAGCTTGGTTTACAAAAACCCCTGGCTTAAAAGTGGTCTATCCAGCATTTCCTTACGATGCTAAGGGTTTGTTAACCGCTGCTATTGAGGATCCTAACCCAGTCTTGTATTTTGAGCACAAGGCGCTTTACAGAAGTATACGTCAAGAGGTACCTACAAATTATTACACCCTTCCAATAGGTAAAGCATCTCTTTTGAAAGAAGGTAATGCAGTCACTATTATTGCCTATGGTGCCGCTGTACATTGGGCTTTGGAAACCTTAGATAGAAACCCATTCATAAAAGCTGATTTAATTGACTTACGATCTTTAAAGCCATTGGACTATGACTGTATTTTAAAATCTGTCAAAAAAACCAACCGCGTTGTTATTTTACAAGAAGATTCTTTGTTTGGAGGTATTGCTAGCGATATCTCAGCCTATATAATGGAAAATGCATTTGAATTTATTGATGCTCCCGTCCAGCGCGTTGGTAGTTTAGACACCCCGGTACCATTTGCAAATTCGCTGGAACAGCAGTATCTTGCAAAGCGCAATTTTGAGACGGTTCTCAAAGTACTTTTAAATTACTAAATGGAGTATTTAAATCTTTTTTTTGATGCTTTTATTGGCACTCTAAACTGGACTTGGCGATCTATAACATTTGATGTTCCTTGGAATCGAAATTATTTTTGGGGGCTAATTTTAATCTCTTTATTTGTTTTTGCCTTAGAACTTNTATTTCCGTGGCGGAAAGANCAAAAATCCATTCGTAAAGATTTTTGGTTAGACGGTTTTTATATGTTTTTTAATTTCTTTGTTTTCAGTCTCATTATTACTGGTTTTTATAAATGTATCTCAAAATTTTCAAATGAAGTTTTGAATTTAAAAGCAAATAGTTTGGCTATTTTAGACTTGTCTAATTTAAGTCCTGTTCTACAGTTGCTTATATTTTTTATAGTCCTAGATTTTGTGCAGTGGTTTACACACACCCTTATGCACCGATTTGAATTCTTATGGCGTTTTCACAAAGTACACCATTCTGTAAAGGAAATGGGCTTTTCTGCCCACTTGCGTTACCACTGGATGGAAAACGTTTTGTACAAACCTTTTAAAGTTTTGGCGCTGATGTTATTGGGGGGCTTTGAACCTGAACAAGCCTATATCATTCACTTTTTTGCTNTAACAATTGGGCATCTCAATCATGCCAACCTAAAATTGAATTACGGTCCTTTTCGTTATGTGTTTAATAACCCTGTAATGCATTTGTACCACCATGCTTATGCGCTTCCTGAGCGCTTCAAAAAAGGAGTTAATTTTGCAATTAGCTTGAGTATATGGGATTATCTTTTTAAAACTAGTTATGTTCCCGATGCAGATAAAAACATCATGCTAGGATATGAGGNCGACCACAAAATGCCTAATTCATTTTGGGGCCAACTTCGTTACGGATTTCGCTCAAAAGATTAAATAATTACAGTTCTTTATTGACAATATTGAGAACTTCAGATTCAAAACTTCTTGCCTCGTCTGCCATTTTTTGACCTTTAGAAATGACTTTGTTTACAAAAGATTTATCATCCAGGCTATTGCAGTTAATTTTTAAATTTAAAAAAGCGCCAATGACTGCTGTTCTAGCACAAAGTGCTGCCACTCCAACATCTGTTATGGCATTGGGGTTTCCAATTTCAGCCATTTTTTTAATAGCCTCAAAACTAGCATGTGCGGTTTGCATTACTTCAAATGGAATTTCAATNGCTTTCTTTGTGGCCGCTTGTATGGCTTCCGAACGAATTTTTTTCTCTTCATCTGTGTTTTTAGGCAATTTAAATGCGGCCATGATAAGGTTAAAAGATTGAGCATCTTTATCGACCAATATCAAAAGTTTCTTTTGATTGGCTATAGAACTTCTGCCCAAATCTGAAAAGATCTCCCATTGATCATCCCAGCCTCTCTTGTGAGCTGATAAATTTGCAGACATGGTCACCAAAGCTGCACCCAGGGCACCACAATAGGCTGCAATAGACCCACCGCCTGGCGCCGGAGATTCACTGGCAGTTTCAAACGAAAAGGCACGCAAATTCATATCAATTAGCTCTGAGTCATCAGTCTCTAAAAACGATTCTAAGATTTGTTCTTCTGGGACGAAAGTTTTGAGTTCATCGAGTCCTAATGTTTTTATCGCAATTCGAATGATTTCAGCATCAGGTAATGCTATAGAACGCTGTTGCTTTTTAAGGAAATAAATTCCTGCATCCATGAGCACTTGCTTTGGTACCAATCCGACGAGCTCAGACCCTGTGACTCTTATTCCCCTTTTATCGGCACGTTCGCAAGTTTTTTCAAATACTTTATGAAGTGGGGTGGTTTGAATGTTTGTTAGGTTGTAGGATATTTGTGCAATTCCATAATCTTTGATAAACCAACCAATCCCCTTCAGGTTTTTAAAATAACCAGGAATACGAATAGGCTCACCATTTTCATCTTTTTCCACGGGTCCTGTAAGTTTATTTCCTTTTCTCTTTAAACGCCCTGCTTCACGTAAATCAAAAGCGATGGCATTGGCACGTCGGGTGGAGGTCGTGTTTAAGTTTATATTGTAAGCCACCAGAAAATCGCGTGCCGAAATGGCGGTGGCGCCAGATTTTTTGATATTTTCATTAAATAGAGCAGGACCATAATCAGGTTTCCAATTTGGATTTTTCAATTTTTCCTCCAGACCTTCATATTCACCAGACCTGCAATTGGCAAGATTTTTTCGCTCTGCTGTACTGGCGGCGTTCTCATAACAATACACAGGAATTTTTAAAGATTCTCCTACTTTTTTAGATAAGATGTGAGCTAAACGGACGGTTTCCTCCATACTGATATTGGCAATGGGAATCAATGGGCATACATCAACCGCTCCCATGCGTGGGTGTGCCCCCTTGTG
>NZZM01000045.1 GCA_002698705.1 Formosa sp.
TTTTACATTTGAGTAGGTCCAACTAAAAGCACTGGTATCTGCCCCATTTGAGCCCTGAGAATCAACTGCCGTTGCCTCTGAACCAAATCCTGTAACAGAAACGTTTTCTGCTTTGTTGACAAAAACTGATGTTACGTCTGTCACACCAGCTGGAAGAACAATGTCCCACGCTCCAAAAGTAAGTGCTCCAGAATTGTAATTAGTTGCAACACCGTCATTGTCTAATTCCACGTCTTTTCCTGCAGGGAAACCACTAGCAAAAACTCCCGATGTTGATCCCATAGCATTACTTCTGTAATCGGCATACTCACCATTTTCTGTAATTGTATTTCCAAAAATTGAGGCATTTTGCAGTGTAAATGAACCAACCGCAGTTCCCTCAGGGCCATCGATTTCAAACGCATGGTCTGAGATATCTCCTAAATGGACTACAACGTTGTCTATAGTTCCGGAGTAGGCTTGATCGATATCAATCGCATCATCACCTTGGGCCCAAACTAATAGATTTGAAGCATCAACTGTTCCTCCAAAGAATTCAATTCCGTCATCAACATTTCCTACAACTTCTATATTGTCAATTTCAGTTCCTGCTCCAACTCCACCAAGAGTTAATCCATTAATCTCATTTCCTTCTCCAATTAAAGCGCCTCCGTGACGAATTGAAACATACTTATAAACACCTGAATTATCATTAGGATCATTTCCACCATAAAGGCCCCAAGTATCCTCGGCAGGAATCCCTTCAATTTGAAGTGCAGCAACATCTCCGGAAAAAGAGCAGGGTGCATTACCTAAAACAACTAATCCGCCCCATAATCCTCTATCATTTTGATCTAAGTTAGTTCCATTAGATTGACCAACTGTAATATTATCGGCAGATGAAGTGAAGACAATCGGATTTGAAGCCGTTCCTTCTGCTAATAATTTACCACCCCTGGCAATTACAAGAACTGAAGCAAGAGACCCCGTACCGGAAGTACCTTTGATGATAGTTCCAGGCTCTATAGTAAGTGTAATTCCAGCAGGAACAACAACTTTGTTATTAATTATATATATACAATCACTCTCCCATGTTTCATCGGACTCAATTAATCCATATTTGTTTATGGTACAAACTTCAAAAACACCGCCGTCAATGATTGGTGCAGTAGCACAATCATCTTGTAAGCAGCTTAAAAATAAAATTGGTAAAAAAGAGAATTTTAAAATTATGTTTTTCATTTTAGTTGTTGTTAATTTTTTTACAAAATTACATTCAATTGCCAATATTATCGATTAATTAAATTTTACGTTTAGGTTAATAATATGTTATGAATATTTCAAAAGTTATGCAGTCTAGAAACATTTACTTAACATTGGAAATTAGTATCTTGCAAGCATGAATGACATCATGCATTGGGAACAACTCTTATCCCTTAAACGTCACGGGGATTCAAACAAGCGTTTACGTAACGAACAGGACGAAACTCGGTTGGGCTTTGACGTTGATTATGACCGAATTATTTTTTCTTCCGAATTTCGAAGTCTACAAGACAAAACACAAGTTATTCCACTTTCATCAACTGATTTTGTACATACAAGACTTACACACAGCTTGGAGGTAAGTGTAGTAGCGCGTTCATTGGGGCGGAAAGTAGGGGTGAAAATCTTAGAAAAGCATCCTGCCCTTGCTGAGGTTCACGGCTATAAACCTAACGACTTCGGCTCTATAGTAGCGGCTGCTGCTTTAGCACACGATATAGGTAATCCACCCTTTGGTCACTCCGGTGAAAACGCTATTGGACATTTTTTTAAAAATGGCCAAGGGAAAAATTTTAAGTCTGAATTAACAGATAAAGAATATGAAGACCTTTGTAATTTTGAAGGAAATGCAAACGGGTTCAAAATATTAACCCAAGATTTAAAAGGACTTCTAGGTGGATTACGACTTAGCTACGCAACCCTTGGAGCCTTTACAAAATATCCAAAACAGTCTTTACCAAAAGGAATAACTGATGACGTAGCCTATAAAAAATATGGGGTATTTCAAAGTGAAGTACCGATGTTTAAGCAAATATCCGAAGAATTAGGGTTATTGAACAAAAACAATATTTCAGGCGATCAGTTTTCAAGACATCCATTGGCTTATTTAGTTGAAGCTGCGGACGATATATGCTATACTATTATAGATTTCGAAGATGGGATTAATCTTGGAGTAATTGAAGAAGATTTTGCGTTAGAATATCTTATTAAATTGGTTAAGAATAATATTCAAACTAGTAAATATAATGCTCTTCCTGACAAGAAAGCTAGAGTAAGCTATCTACGTGCTATTGCTATTGGAGCACTTATTGATGACGCTGTAAATATCTTCATACAAAACGAAGAAGCTTTGCTTCAAGGAAATGTTAGGTTTGCT
The DNA here is from genome assembly GCA_002698705.1 of Formosa sp. GTDB lineage: Bacteria > Bacteroidota > Bacteroidia > Flavobacteriales > Flavobacteriaceae > UBA3537. The sequence continues at coordinate 2,399 of NZZM01000045.1, forward strand.
TTGTTGGAGAAAAGCCAGTACAAAGCTCAAATGGATGATATTATTAAATTAAGTATTGATAGAATTTATAATTCAAAGGAGGTAATCGATAAAGAGCTTTCAGGATTTGAAGTAATCAATGAGCTTCTATTAAGGTACACTAATGCTATTAATAACTGTTACGAAGAAAAGGGTAGTCATTATGATGAACTCATATTAAAATTACTACCAAAAAGATTTGATTTTAAAGATGGAAGTTTATACACCAGACTCATGGGTATATGTAGTGTAATTTCTTCATATTCTGATAGCAAAGCTGTTTTGACTTATAAAAAATTAAAAGGCTTGAAGTTTTAGTTATGAACTTTAAATTAGATGACAATTACTTTATGAAAAAAGCTCTGTTAGAAGCTGAATTGGCTTTTGAAAAGGGTGAGGTTCCTGTAGGAGCAATCATAGTCGTTGAACAGCAAATAATTGCCAGAGCACATAATTTAACAGAACTATTAAATGATGTGACTGCACATGCGGAAATGCAGGCTATAACCTCTGCATCAAATTATTTAGGAGGTAAATTTCTTCACAACTGCACGCTTTATGTAACTTTAGAGCCATGTCAAATGTGTGCTGGCGCACTTTACTGGAGTCAAATTTCTAGGTTAGTTTATGGCGCTGATGATCAAAAGAGGGGATTTAGGGCCATGGGAACATCATTGCATCCAAAGACAACGTTTCAGGGAGGAATAATGGCTAAAGAGGCTTCTGATTTATTGAAACGATTTTTTGTGGAGAAACGAAATTTAAATTAATCAGTCTTTGGCATCATTATGTTCACGCATCTTATCTAAGTTTTCCGCTGTGAGCATATAGTCAGCCATTTTTTTATCTTTCCAGCGGTAATAAGAAAACAAGGGGAATACAATCAGGAAAAGGCCCAAAACCCCGAACCCAATGAGCTTCTCGGATATCGCAATTTCCTTCGCTTTCATTATGGGATCTATAGTGTCTGAGTCTGGGATGGCAAACCCAATGAATATACAAGTAAATGCTGAGATACAAAGAAACCAAATTAAATATTTCATTGGCTTGAGCTGTGTTATTTTGTTTTTAAACCCAATTCGTCTAACTGTTCTTTGTCTATGGGCGCGGGCGCGTCAATCATGACATCCCTCCCAGAATTATTTTTTGGGAAGGCTATAAAATCGCGAATAGTTTCTTGTCCACCCAAAATAGCAACTAATCTGTCTAATCCAAATGCAATACCTCCGTGGGGCGGAGCACCATACTCAAAGGCGTTCATTAGGAATCCAAATTGTTCCTTGGCTTCGTCTTCACTAAAACCAAGATGTTTAAGCATTAAAGCCTGTGTATTTTTATCATGTATACGAATAGATCCACCTCCAATTTCATTACCATTTAACACCAAATCATAGGCATTGGCTTTTACGCTTGCTGGATTTGTATCAAGTAAAGCTATTTGATTAGATTTTGGTGCTGTAAAAGGGTGGTGCATCGCATGGTAACATTTAGCTTCACTATCCCATTCTAAAAGTGGGAAATCCGTAATCCAAAGAGGAGCAAACTCTTTAGGGTCTCTTAAATTTAGGCGCTCTGCAAGTTCCATTCTTAGCGCGCTTAGTTGAGCTCTGACTTCATTTTTTTTACCAGAAAGTATACAAATAAGATCACCCTCTTTGGCAGAGGTAAGTTTAGCCCATTTGGCGAAATCGTCTTGATCAAAAAATTTATCTACTGAAGATTTATAACTGCCATCTTCATTACAGCGCACATAGACCATTCCTGATGCTCCAATTTGTGGACGTTTGACCCAATCAATAAGATTGTCTATATCTTTTCTTGAATAATTATTTCCTCCCGGGACAGCAATTCCAACTACAAGTTCGGAGTTATTAAAAACTTTAAATTCTTTATGTTGTGTAACTGCATTGAGCTCTCCAAATTTCATATCGAAACGAATATCAGGCTTGTCGTTCCCATATATTTTCATTGCTTCATCATATGTTAAACGAGGGAAACTATTTATTTCTACGCCATTAATAACTTTCAACAAATGTTTTGTTAATCCCTCAAAAGTTTCAAGAATGTCCTCTTGTTCAACAAAAGCCATTTCGCAGTCAATTTGTGTAAACTCAGGCTGCCGGTCAGCGCGTAAATCTTCGTCTCTAAAACATTTGACAATTTGAAAATATTTATCCATGCCTCCAACCATCAATAATTGCTTGAAGGTTTGTGGAGACTGGGGAAGAGCATAAAATTGTCCTTCATTCATACGACTTGGTACAACAAAATCTCTTGCTCCTTCAGGGGTTGATTTTATAAGGTAAGGAGTTTCAACTTCGATAAAATCTTTTAGAGACAAATAAGCTCTAACTTCTTGAGTTACTTTATGTCTAAAAATAAGATTATTCTTGACAGAGTTTCTTCTAATGTCTAAGTAACGATATTTCATACGTAATTCTTCACCACCATCGGTTTCATCTTCAATAGTAAAAGGAGGTAATTTTGATGAATTAAGAATGGTTAAATCTGAAACTAAAATTTCTATATCACCTGTAGGGATATTTGAGTTTTTGGATGCACGTTCAATCACAGTACCATTAACTTGAATCACAAATTCGCGACCTAATTTTTTAGCGGACTCCATCAAATTTTTATTGGTACGATCAGCATCAAAAATAAGCTGAGTTATTCCATATCGATCACGTAAATCTACCCAAGTAACAAACCCTTTATCTCTAGATTTCTGGACCCAACCTGTAAGTGTTACAGTCTGATTAATATCAGAGGTTCTAAGTTCACCACAATTATGGGTTCTATACATATCGACTTATTTGAAAACAAATTTAATATTATTAAACTAAATTCACCCTATCTAGGCTGTAACATTCATTTGCCTTGTTTGAATTTTATTTATGATGTAATATAAAATAGGTACCACTACAAGTGTTAAAAATGTTGCGAAAGTCAAACCAAAAATTATAGCCCAACCCATAGGACCCCAAAAAGCAACATTTTCACCACCAATGTAGAAGTTAGGGTTAAGCTCGGTTATTAGAGTTCGGAAATTTATATTAATCCCAAGGGCTAGTGGTAACAACCCTAATATTGTTGTGATTGCAGTTAATAAAACAGGTCTAAGTCGAGTTTTACCTCCTTCAACAACACACTTTAATAAATCTATCTTGCTTAGTTTATCAGAGGTTTTAAAATTAAGTTCTAAGCGTTTTCTGGCTATAATTAAATTAATATAATCAATTAGTACAATAGCATTATTTACTACTATTCCAGCCAATGAGATGATCCCAATCATAGTCATGAGAATAACAAAATCCATTCGGAAGATTAACAAACCAAAGAGAACCCCTATAAGGCTTAAGAAAACTGATATTGATATAATTATCGGAGTAGTGGCAGAGTTAAATTGAGCCACCAAAATTAGAAAAATTAATAAGACTGCAATAAGTAGAGCTTTGCTTAGAAAAGCCATCTCTTTTGCTTGTTTTTCTTGCTCGCCGGTAAAACTTACTTCAAGACTTTTCGGGGTATCAAAATTCTCAACCACCCCTCTTATTTTATCATTGACATCTGTGGGATTATATCCACTCAAAACATTGGAATAAATAGTAACCACTCGATCTAAATCAATTCGTTTAACTGCATTAAAGCTGGTACTATTTTCAGTTTTTGCGACTGCTGAAATAGGGACTTGTTTAATACGCCCTGAGCTTTGGTTTCTAAAAGTTATCTTTTGATTCATTAGCGCATTACGGTCATATCTGTATGCGTCTTTTAATCTAATATTGACAGGGTAATCGTCCTTTAAATCTTTAAATGTTGAAACCTCCTTTCCATAAAGAGCTGTTCTTAAACTAGTTCCTATGAGCCCAGTTGACACCCCTAGTCGTCTAGCTTTTTGGCGGTCTACTTGAACAATCAGTTCAGGCTTCCCTTGGTCAATATCTAGTTTAAGTTCTTCAACACCTGGAATATTTGCTCTATCAATAAATATTTTCAACTCGTTAGCTGTTTCAATAATTAATTCGTAATCATCTCCTTTTATTTCTAAATTTATTGGAGATCCAGTGGGAGGCCCATCAGCGGGCTTATCAACAACTATACTAACACCAGGATATCCTTGAATAACTTCGCGTATGTCCCTTAAAACTTGCTCGGAGCTTACACCTTTTCTATCTTGAAATTTTACAAAATCGACAGTTATTCTTGCTTTATTTGGGGTATTTCCACCCACTTGCCCCCTACTTGGATCAGCTGTGCCTTCTCCAACTTGTCCAATAACCGATGTGACCAAAAAGTTTTCACCTTCTATATTATATTTTTTTAGGTGAAGTTCAATATCTGATTCAATTTTTTTTGAAAGTGAATTTGTTTCTTCTATGTCAGTTCCAATTGGATATTCTAAAAAAACAAATACTTGTTTAGCTTCTGTGTTGGGAAAGAAAAGCACTTTAGGTGGATACAAATACATCAGAGAACCAGCTACAAATAACAGTAAAAATGTACTAACTATTATCCCATATGGTTTTTTGCCATCTAGGGCGTAAAAAAGAAACTTTTCATAATACTTCTCTAATTTATTAATGAAAGTCATTTTATTTTCTTTCGATTTCACCTTCATATAAAGTGATATCAACATTGGATTTATAACTAATGCGACGAATAAAGATGAACTTAAAACTATAATTAAAGTAATTGGTAGCCACTGCATGAATTTCCCTACAATACCATCCCATAGGACTAATGGCAAAAATGCTGCTAAAGTTGTTGCCGTTGAAGCAATAATAGGCATTGCAACCTCACCAACACCTTGCTTAGTTGCTTCAATTCTAGGAACACCTTCATCCATTAATCTATAAATATTTTCTACAACAACTATTCCATTATCAACCAGCATTCCCAAGGCAATAACTAAAGAAAATAATACCATAGTATTTAATGTTACACCTAAAAAACTTAAAATTATAAACGATAATAGCATTGATAGTGGAATGGCAATACCAACAAATAATGCGTTTCTGAAACCTAAAAAGAAATACAAAACGAGTACTACTAGAATTACACCTAGCACTATACTATTTTCTAGATCAGAAACCATTGTTTTTGTATCGTTAGACTGGTCATTTGTTTTTGATATAATTAAGTTGGTTGGTAATATGTTAGCCTTTGCTTTGGTAATAATCTCATCAATTTTTTTTGATGCAATCAATAAATTTTGACCACTACGTTTTTTGACATCGAGCATCACAACAGGCTGTAAATATTCTCTGGCATAACTTTGTTTTTCTTGTTCTTTGAAATCCACATCAGCAATATCTCTTAAGTAAACAATGTTTCCCTTTTCTCGTTTTACAACAATATCTTTGATTTTTAAGGGGTCTACAAATTCACCAACAACTCTTACATTTCTGCGAGTCCCATTTTCAAGTATATCTCCACCTGAAATGCTTTGGTTTTCAAACACAATAGCATTTTCTATATCAGTGAAACTAATTTTTGAAGCTTCCATTTTATATAAGTCAATGGCAACTTCCAATTCTTTTTCCTGAACCCCTCTTATGTCTACTCCAGAAATTTCTGAAAGCTCTTCAATTTTATCTTCCAAAAATTCCGCATAGTCCTTAAGTTGATCCATAGAAAAATCTCCCGAGAGATTTATATTCATAATCGGCATTTGTTCACTAAAATTGACTTCTGTTACGCTGGGTTCGCTAGGTAGGTCTTTTGGAAAATCTTTATCTGCCATCGCAATGTCTACTCGATCTTTAACTTTAAGCAGCGCCTCGGATGGAGTAATATCAAAAGTAAATTCTACTTTTATACTTGAATAACCCTGAATTGAATTTGAAGAAATTTTATCAACACCTGTTATAGCATTAATTTCTTTTTCAAGACGTTTTGTGATTAGTTTTTCAACATCCAAGGCCGAATTTCCTGGGTAAGGAGTTGAAACATAAATTTGAGGAACAATAATCTCAGGAAAATTTTCTCTTGGCATATTAACATATGAAAGTAGCCCGCCTAAAACAACTATAAAAGTAATAACAGCAACAGTTGATTTATTTGAAACAGCCCAAGAGGATAGCTTAAATTCTTTGATTTTTTTTGTGATCATAATTGTTTTATTGAACTAAAATTACCATTTCATTAGCCTTGATTAATCTAGCCCCTTTGTCTACAATCAAATCGTCTATTTGTATTCCTTCAATTATAAATGCATCAGTTTCATATGTCATTCCCGCTTTTATATAATTCTTTTTACTTAAATAATTTCCTTTTTCCTTAATTACTGTGTATACATATTGTTTTCCTTCACGGTCTTTCTGAATTAATTTAGCAGGAATAACAATACCCATTTTTTTAAAGTCATTAATTTTTATATCCGCTAATAAATTTGCCTTTAACTCATTATTTTGGTTGTTGATATCAACTCTAACCTTAAAGCTTCGATTGTTAGGGTTGATATAATTTCCAACTTGGCTAACATTTGCACTAATATTTTTTCCAATTGATGGGAAAAATAGCTCCACTTGAGTTCCCTTTCGAACGTATTTTAGGTATGTCTCAGTTACTTCACTCTCAACATGTATTTGATTTAAGTTTACAAGCCTTACTGCGGGAATCATTGGAGCGGCTAGACCACCTATTTTTGCAAACATCTCATCAATAGTCCCCGAAAAAGGAGCTGAAATTTTAAGTTTTTTTTCCTGAGCCTTCAAACTTTCCAAGCTATTCTCAAGCCCTTCTTTTTGAGCCTTAGCTTGTAAAAATTGAATTTCACTTCCAATATTTTGATCCCATAAGCGTTTTTGACGCTCAAAGGTAGTTTTGGCTAATTCAAATTGAGTTTCTAATTCAACTATTGAAGATTTTAGGACTGAGTTATCAATTTGTATTAAGGTTTGACCTTTATATACTTTTTGACCTTCTTTGACATATATATTTGTTATACTTCCGCTATTTTCAGGGTATAGCTCTACACTTTGATCTGCCTCTACGGTTCCTTGGACTTCAATAAAATGTTGGAATAACTTTTCTTTAGCGTTAAAAACAGTTACTGAAGGTAACCTTTTGTTTGTGTCTAACTTTGAAATATTTAATTCTACCGAATTTAGTATTTCACTCAAACTATCAATTTGTCTAATTAAACTATTCTTTTCAGTTTTGAGCTTGAGTAGATTTACAGATTCCTTTTTAGCTTCGCCACAAGAGCTAATTAGCATTAAAGAAAGAAATATTAAATATTTTTTTTTCATCAAGTTTGTAATTTAATTTATTGGGTTTGGATTTAATAGTACATCTAGAGAAATGTATTTATTCAACACTGAAACTAATGCTTCCATGTATTGTTTTTGAGTATTGTACAATTGAGTTTGTGCTTGATTAAGATCAAAACTGGACGCAAGACCTTCAAAAAACTTGATTTGATTTTTTTCTTCAATTCGTTTTGCAAGACTCAAAGCTTGTTTCTTTATTTCTAAATCTTGCTGTGCAAAATCCAATTCATTTTGTGCTTGTTTAATTTTAATTTCAATCTCTTGTCTAATGTTTTCTAATGCACGTTCAGATTTTTCTAAGTTAATTTTTGCTTTTTGAGTTGAAGCTGACCTACCAAATGAACTGAATAAAGGAATTGACATATTAACTCCCAAAATAGAAGCTCCGAACCATTTTTGAGAGTTATTTAAAAAATCAAATCGATTGTTATTTCCAGTATAGGACCCGTTAATAAAGGCATTTAATGTAGGTAAAGCCTTACTTTTTTCAAGTTTAAATAATAATTCATTCGATCTTACATTGTTATTAGCAATTTTGAAGTCGGTTACGTTTTCAATGCTTTTATTTGAGATTTGAATTGGCCTTAAAGAAGACTTTAAAACCATGTCTTCCAACTTTTCAGTTAAAATTACACGTCTGTTAACATCAATTCCGAGCATTAAATTAAACATTTGATAAGCTAGCTTTTTTAACGTAGTGTTATAGTTTATTGAACTCACAAGCCCAGACAGGGTTAGTTGTAATTGCTCAATATTTTCTTTCTCAGTTAAGCCGTTATCGTAAACTTTCTGCAGTTCATTAATATTTTTTTCCAATAAGTTAATATTCGATTTTAAAATGATAATATTTTGTTCAATTAAAAGAATATTACCATAAGCATTTACAACATCTATTCTAATTTTACTAAGAGTTTTTTCTTGTGCATTTTTAGAAATTTCTAAGTATACTTTTGAAGCCTGTAAAGCTACTAAGTACGAGCCATCAAATATTTTTTGATTTAATGTTAGTACTCCATTTAGAACTTGGTCTGCACCAAAAGAAAGCTCTGAGTATTCTCCTGCATCACCACCTAAAAAAGCTGAAGGGACTAGTAATATTTGTTGTTTTAATTGGTTATTGTAAGATATATCAGCGCTTATTTGCGGTAGTCCAGTTGAAGTAGTTTGCCATTTTTGGAGCTCAGCTAAGCGGACATCGTTTTGGCTATCCAAAGAAGATTTATTATTTATAAGTGCATAGTTGACAGCATCTTCTAGTGAAAAACTCGTAGGCTCAGTCTGTGAAAAAACTGTTAGTGAAATTAAGAAAAGGGCTAAGCTGTTGCGCATTTTAAGACTTATTACTTTTTATATATTTCTTTAATACTTCTAAACCTGTTTTTGTAACAATAGCCCGAAGGTGGTATTCTAAGTAGCTTTCCATCAAATAATTTTTTTTGAAATTATACTCTGGAAATACTGAGGTTTCTCGAATTCCAGACATGCCGACCATGTAAACTCTAGAAATAAATGTGATATCAATATCTCCTCTGAAAAGATTTAATTTTATTCCCTTTTTTAGACTGTTCTCCACGGAAGAAAGCATTTTTTCATATTTTTTAACTTCAAGTTGCTCAAATATATTTGGATAATACTTTTTTAATTGAAATTGAGCAGACCCACGTTCATTCCTTAAATAATGCATGACAAACATTTTGATGTCGTACAGTTCCTCTATAGGATTAACCGCGTTTCTATTTATTTTCTCAATATTTTGATGGATATAATCAAGAACTGAAAATGTTACTGTTCTTACTAGTTCTATTTTGTTTGAAAAATGTCTGTAGATTGTTTTTTTAGAAATGCCCATTGAGGATGCAATATCATCCATAGTAACATTTTTAAATCCTAGAGTTAAAAATAGTTCTTCTGATTTTTTTATAATTTTTTCTTTCATAAATAGGAGTGCAAATATAGTAATGGAAACTTAAAAAACAATAAAAGTTTCTTTGGTTTTACATTTTTTTAACATTTGTATGAACATAAACCGTAAATAATATTAAATCTGTTATTTTTGTTTTAATGAAATCTATTCAAAAATATCAATCTCATTTTATCGCTCACCTAAATAAGTTTAGTCTTGCTCGCGAGCCAAAACAATTGTATGATCCCGTGCAGTACATATTAAACCTTGGTGGAAAACGTTTAAGGCCAATGTTAACTTTAATGACAACGGATTGTTTTGGAGGTGAAATTTCAAATGCCTTGGATGCTTCATTGGCAATAGAACTGTTTCATAATTTTTCTTTAATTCATGATGACATAATGGATAAGGCACCTCTAAGAAGAGGAAAACAAACTGTACACGAAAAATGGGATATAAATACAGGTATTTTATCTGGCGACGCAATGCTTATTATGGCTTATAAATTACTTGAATCATATAATTCAAAATATTTTAAACAACTTACCACGTTGTTCAGCAATACTGCTTTAGAAGTTTGTGAAGGGCAACAATACGATATTAATTTTGAAACTCGGGTTGATGTGAGCGTTCAAGATTATGTTAAGATGGTTAAATATAAAACAGCCGTTTTAGTTGGCACAGCTATGCAAATGGGTGCAATTTTAGCAGAGGCAAATAATGAAGATCAGAAAAGATGTTATGATTTTGGAATTAATCTTGGGATTGCATTTCAATTAAAAGATGATTACCTCGATGCTTTTGGAAACCCCGAAAACTTTGGCAAACAGTTAGGTGGAGATATTATTGAAAATAAAAAAACCTATTTATTCTTAAAGGCCATGGAACTTGGTTCAGATGATTTAAAAAATAAATTGAGTGATTTATTTGAGAAATCTTCAGCAAACAATGATCAAAAAATTATTGAAGTAATAGAAGTTTATAATATGTCTGGAGCTAAAAAGGCAACAGAGAGAGCTATTGAAAATTACACAACAGCAGCCTTTGATTTACTTAATTTACTTGATATTGAATCTTCTAAAAAACAAGTTCTTATTGATTTTGGCACACAGCTAATGACAAGAACCTCATAGATGTGATAATTTCTTTCTTATATTAAATTAAAAAGAGATGGCTATTTTCGCAAAAGTTGTATTTTTGGTTAATGTAAACGTATTTTTTAAAAATACAACGACTAAATGGATAAATACTCTTTTTTAAACGCCGCACACACAGTTTATTTCGCCGAACTATATGATCAATATCAAAAAGATCCAGACAGTGTAGATTCCAGCTGGAGAGCGTTTTTTCAAGGCTACGATTTTGGTAGTGAAAACTACGGACTCAGTGGAGAGGTTATCGAAGGTGTTAGCACTCAAGTGCCTGAACACGTTCAAAAGGAATTTCAAGTAGTAAAGCTAATCGATGGTTATCGTACAAGAGGGCACTTATTTACAAAAACTAATCCAGTTCGTGAAAGAAGAAAATATGCACCGACATTGGAAATTGAAAATTTTCGTCTCAACGACAAAGATTTAGATACAGTTTTTAATGCAGGAGAAATTTTAGGTATCGGGCCTAAGACTCTTAGACAAATTCGCGAGCATTTAGAAGCCATATATTGTGATTCCATAGGAGTTGAATACATGTACATTCGCCAGCCAAAGGAAATTCAATGGATCCAAAACAGGTTAAACAGTAATGATAATCATGGAGAATTTTCAGNTGATGAAAAAAAACATATACTTAAAAAGCTAAATGAAGCTGTTTCATTTGAAAACTTTTTACATACTAAATATGTTGGTCAAAAACGTTTTTCTTTAGAAGGAAATGAATCCCTTATTCCTGCTTTAGATGCATTAATAGAAAAAGCTGCAACTTACGGCGTNAAAGAGTTTGTTATGGGTATGGCACATAGAGGTCGCTTAAGTACACTCACAAATATTTTTGGAAAATCTGCAAAAGACATATTCAGTGAATTTGACGGCAAGGATTATGAAGAGGAAGTTTTTGACGGAGATGTCAAATACCATTTAGGCTGGACAAGTGATCGTCTCACGGATAATGGTAATCGTATTAATCTTAGTATAGCACCTAATCCTTCTCATTTAGAAACAGTTGGTGCAGTAGTTCAAGGAATTACCAGAGCCAAGCAAGATCAATATTACGGAGATGATTTTAGTAAAGTTTTACCAATTATTGTTCATGGTGATGCTGCAATTGCTGGGCAGGGTCTTGTTTATGAGGTTATACAGATGGCTAAATTAGACGGATATAAAACTAATGGGACTGTTCATATCGTGGTAAACAATCAAATTGGNTTTACAACCAATTATTTAGATGGTCGTTCTAGCACCTATTGTACCGATGTTGGAAAGGTCACGCTATCACCTGTTCTTCACGTTAATGCAGATGATGTGGAAGCCGTAGTTCACGCAGCATGCTTTGCACTAGACTTTAGAATGGAGTTCAAACGAGATGTTTTTATTGATTTATTAGGCTATAGAAAATATGGTCATAATGAAGGAGATGAACCTCGATTTACTCAACCAAAGTTATACAAAGCAATTGCAAAGCACGACAACCCAAGAGATATTTATGCCAAAAATTTAATAAATCAAGGCATAATTGATTCTGGTCATATTAAAGAAATAGAACAAAATTANAAAGCTAGCTTGGAATCTGAGTTAGAGGATTCCAGAAAAGAGAATAAAACAGTGATTACTCCTTTCATGCAAGATGCTTGGGTTGATTTTAAAAAGGCTAGTTCAAGAAGAATGTTAGAGGATGTTGATACTTCATACCCCAAAGACAAGCTTCAGCAAATTGTAAAAGTAATTTCAACTCTTCCGGATGATAAAAAATTCATTCGTAAAATTGAACGTTTAGTACAAAGCAGAAAATCTATGTTTGATAATGATAAATTGGATTGGGCAATGGCAGAACATCTAGCCTATGGTTCATTATTAGAGGAGGGCTTTGATGTTCGTATTTCAGGGCAAGATGTTGANCGAGGTACNTTTTCACACAGGCATGCTATTGTTAAGGCAGAGGATAGCGAGGAAGAAATTATTTTATTAAATAATATTTGNAGCTACCAAGGCCAATTTCATATTTATAATTCATTATTATCAGAGTACGGAGTCGTAGGGTTTGATTATGGGTATGCCATGGCTAGCCCAAATACGTTAACTATTTGGGAAGCTCAATTTGGAGATTTTAGTAATGGAGCTCAAATTATGATAGATCAGTATATATCTAGCGGAGAAAATAAGTGGAAGACTCCAAACGGTATTGTTATATTGTTACCCCATGGATACGAAGGACAAGGAGCAGAGCATTCATCAGGTCGTATGGAAAGATACCTTCAGTTGTGCGCTAAGAATAATATGTTTGTTGCTGATTGCTCAACTCCGGCTAATATGTTTCATTTATTACGACGTCAATTAAAAGCTAACTATAGAAAACCATTAATTGTATTTACTCCCAAAAGCTTACTTAGACACCCTAGAGTCTTATCAACTGTGAAGGATTTTACAAAAGGAAGTTTTCAACCTTTGATAGATGATAATTTTATTATCTCCTCCGTAGTTAAAACTCTTGTTTTTGTTACTGGTAAATTTTATTATGATCTTTTACAAGCTAGGGAAAATTTAGACAGAGATGATGTCGCACTAGTGCGAATTGAACAATTATTTCCCCTACCACAGAGCCATATTCAAAATGTATTATTAAGTTATAAACATGTTTTGGATGTTGTATGGGCTCAAGAAGAACCTAGAAATATGGGAGCTTACTCTCATATGTTAATGCATATTGAATCGGCAAAAAATTGGCGTGTTGCATCGAGACGATCTTATAGTGCACCAGCTGCTGGAAGCTCAACAAGATCTAAGCGGAGACACCAAGAAATTATTGATTTCGTTTTTGATCAAACAAAGGACAATCAACGGAAAAAAATAAAAAAATAATATTAACTTTGGATATCATTGGGAGTTCTATTTCAGACATATGTCAAAAAATATTAATTATCCTATATGTGCCAACAACGAATGGATGAAATCAATGTTCAAGAAATATTGTTTGATTACATATTTAATCATTTTTAGAGTATGTTTTGAATGTCATTATTTCAATTATTTTTATATAAAATGTTATGATTTTAGAAATGAAGGTACCTTCCCCTGGTGAGTCAATTACTGAAGTTGAAATCGCTGAATGGTTAGTTCATGATGGTGACTTTGTAGAAAAAGACCAACCTATTGCTGAAGTTGACAGCGATAAAGCTACTCTTGAACTTCCAGCAGAGGAAAGTGGGGTTATTACACTAAAAGCTGAAGTAGGAGATGCTGTAGCTGTTGGAGCTGTTGTATGTTTGATTGATACAAGCGTATCTAAACCAAAAGAAGCTTCAAATTCCGAAGTTTCTAATCCAACCCCAAAACCAGTTATAGATTCCAATCCCAAGCCTTTTTCTAAATCGTCTTATGCTACTGGAACCTCAAGCCCAGCAGCAAAAAAGATTTTATCAGAAAATGGANTTGAAGCTGATAAAATCAAGGGAACTGGCAAAGATGGGCGTATTACAAAAGCAGATGCTATAAATGCTATCCCCTCAATGGGTGAAAAAGTTAACACAGTTGATAGAGGCGTTAAGCGTTCAAAGCTATCTATGCTGAGAAGAAAAGTAGCTGAAAGATTAGTAAATGCCAAAAATGAAACAGCCATGCTAACCACTTTTAATGAAGTGGATATGTCACCAATTTTTGAATTGAGAAAGCAATACAAAGAATATTTTAAGGACAAGCATGGGGTGAGTTTAGGCTTCATGAGTTTCTTTACACTCGCAGTTGTTAGAGCTTTAGAACTTTTTCCTGCTGTTAATTCTATGATTGACGGAAAAGAAATGGTTTCTTACGATTTTTGTGATATCAGTATTGCAGTTTCGGGCCCTAAAGGCCTAATGGTCCCAGTAATTAGAAATGCTGAAAAACTTTCGTTCAAGGGAATTGAATCTGAAGTTAAGCGCTTAGCAATCAAAGCAAGAGATGGTGAGATTACTATTGATGAAATGACTGGGGGTACTTTTACAATTTCCAATGGCGGTGTTTTTGGAAGTATGNTATCAACTCCAATTATTAATCCGCCTCAAAGTGGAATTTTAGGCATGCATAATATTATTGAACGACCCGTAGCTGTGAATGGAAAAGTTGAAATTCGGCCTATGATGTACGTTGCACTTTCTTACGATCACCGTATTATTGATGGTAAAGAATCTGTTGGATTTTTGGTTTCGGTCAAAGAAGCTCTTGAAAATCCTCAAGAANACTTGATGGATAATGATATTAAAAAGGCCCTAGAACTTTAATGAGCTTCTAGCCAATTTTCTCCAACATCAATGCCTACGTTTAATGGAACAATTAATTCATAAGCATTTTCCATTTCTAATTTTATAAGCTTTTTTATAGTTTCCAACTCAGGCTTAAATACATCAAAAACGAGTTCATCATGAACTTGTAAAAGCATCTTAGTTTTATAGCCCTCTTTTTCCAATTTATTGTAAATCCCAATCATAGCAATTTTTATAATATCGGCGGCACTTCCTTGGATTGGTGCATTTANAGCATTCCTTTCAGCAGCTCCGCGAACTATAGCGTTTCTTGAATTGATGTCTTTCAAATATCGCCTACGATCGGAAATGGTTTTAACATATCCATTATCTCTTGCAAAATTAACTTGATTGGTCATATAATCACGTAATTTTGGATAAGTGGCATAATATGCATCTATGAGTGTTTTTGATTCGGTTCTATTTAAATTTGTTTGATTACTTAGGCCAAAAGCAGAAACTCCGTAAATAATTCCAAAATTTACAGTTTTTGCATTACTTCTTTGTTCGCGGGTGACATCTGATAAAGGTACATTGAAAACCCTTGAAGCAGTTGAGGCATGAATATCTTCCCCGTTATTAAAGGCTTCAATCATTGTATCTTCATTACTTAAAGCTGCGATTACACGTAATTCTATTTGTGAATAATCGGCTGCTAATAAAATATAATCCTTATTTCTGGCTATAAATGCTTTGCGAATTTCTCTTCCTCGATTTGTTCTAATTGGGATATTTTGCATGTTGGGATTAATGCTGCTTAATCGACCCGTAGATGCAACTGTTTGTAAATACTCTGTGTGAATACGTCCAGTATCTTCCAAAACTTGTTCAGGGAGTGCATCTACATATGTGCTTTTGAGCTTTGCTAAACCTCTATATTCTAAAATATTTCTAATAATTTCATTGTCTTTAGCTAAAAACGAAAGCACATCTTCTGAGGTACTATATTGACCCGTTTTAGTTTTTTTAGGTTTGTCAACTAGATTTAATTTTTCAAATAAAATTAACCCTAATTGTTTTGGAGAAGCAATGTTAAAAACTTCCCCTGCTTCTTGGTAAATCGATTCCTCTAAATATTTAATGTCTTTATCTAAATCTGTTGATAATCCCTTTAGAAAATTTATATCTAAACATATTCCTTCTAACTCCATGGCTGCCAATACTTTTATTAATGGAATTTCAATGTTATTGAATAAATTAAGTGTATTAGTATTAGACATTTCTTTTTTAAAATGTTGTGCCAATTGGAATGTAATATCAGCATCTTCAACAGCATATTCGGTAATGTCCTTAATACCAACTTCTGCCATAGATTTTTGATTTTTGCCCTTTTTCCCAATGAGTTCTTCAATAGCTAAAGGAGAATAATTTAGATAAGTCTCTGCCAAAATATTTAAATTATGGCGCATATCAGGGTTGATTAAGTAGTGAGCAATCATTGTGTCAAATAATGGACCTTCAACAGAAATGTTATATTTTCTCAAAACTTTTAAATCATATTTTAGATTTTGCCCAATTTTTTCAATAGAAGTATTTTCAAAAAAGGGTCTTAATTTTTCGATTAAGGTTTGTGCTTTTAATTTATTTTGAGGAAAAGGTATATAAAAACCTTTACCAGATTCCCAGGAAAATGCAATACCAATAAGTTCCGCTTTTAAAGCATTTAAATTAGTAGTTTCAGTATCAAAGCAAACTGATTTTTGTTTATAAAGTTGATTCAAAAATAGTTCGAATGCAAGGTCTTTATCTATAAACTGGTAAAAATGTGAAACTGTTTTTATGTTTTGCCTTTTGTAAGGAGCTAAATTATTTATTTCCTCCGTGGGTACATCAAAAAGTGAAAACTGACCTGTCCCTGCTGAGGGTGTTTTCTTTATTGGTTTGACTTGTTTAGTTATTTGGGTTTGAATTTCTTCTTTGACCTTATTGTTAAATGTCTTATTGAAATTTTCCATTAGTCGCCTAAATTCTAATTCTTGAAAAATAGCAGCTACTTTTTCTTGGTCTGGAGATTCCATTTCAAAGTATTTAGCATCAAATTCAACGGGCACATCTAAAAGAATCGTTGCAAGCTTTTTTGAGAGTAAACCCAATTCTGCATTGGCCTCAACTTTTTCTTTCATTTTGCCTTTAAGCTCTTGTGTGTTTTTAATCAAACCTTCCATGCTACCATAGAGGTTGATGAACTTTTTAGCAGTCTTATCTCCAACACCTGGCAGCCCGGGGATATTGTCCACGGCATCTCCTTTCATGCCCAAAAAATCGATGACCTGAATGGGATCTTTGACTTCAAATTTAGCCTTAACTTCCTCGACTCCCCAAGTTTCATAACCGCCTCCAAACATTGGGCGGTACATGAATATATTAGGGCTCACTAATTGAGCAAAATCTTTATCCGGGGTTACCATAAAAGTCTGGTAGCCTTCTTTTTCGGCTTTTTTGGCCAGGGTTCCTATGATATCATCAGCTTCATAGCCTTCTTTGACAATCACAGGAATGTGCATAGCTTCCAAAAGCTTATATATATAGGGGACTGCAATTTTTATTCCTTCAGGCGTTTCATCTCGATTGGCTTTGTATTCTGGAAAAATTTCAACCCGGTCGGTACTTCCACCCTTGTCAAAGCAAACGGCTAAGTGATCTGGGCGTTCTCTCTTTATGACATCTAAAAGCGAATTTGTGAATCCTAGAATCGCCGAGGTATCAAGTCCTTGAGAGTTGATGCGTGGGTTTTTTATAAATGCGTAATACCCTCTAAAGATAAGCGCATAAGCGTCGAGAAGAAATAAGCGTTTTTGTTTTTCCATTCCAGACATTAGGAGTTTTTATTGAAATAATCAGATTGAATTGTATGATTTTTNCCATTTTGAAACTTGGTTACGCTAAACCATTGATGAATAGAATAAGCACCTATTTCTCCTAGTTTANTTACAGCNATGTANCCTACCTGAAAATTTTTATAATNACTNTTGGGTTTTTGTACAATTCGTTTTATNGCCTCTTCNCAAGCTTGTTGAGGTGTTTTGCCTTGTCGCATNAGTTCAACTATTAAAAAACTACCAACTGATTTTACAACCTCTTCGCCAAGACCGGTTGCTACAGCGCCTCCAANNTNATTATCAACAAATAAGCCAGCNCCTATTATNGGAGAATCTCCAACACGACCGTTCATTTTNTAGGCGAGNCCACTNGTTGTACAAGCCCCAGAAATATCNCCTTGCTGGTCTATAGCTAACATGCCAATGGTATCGTGATTTTCAATGTTNATGATAGGCTTATACTNACTTGTTTTTGNCCACTTNTCCCANGCTTTTTTAGANGCATCGGTTAAAAGATTTTCTTTTTTAAANCCTTTTGTCNANGCAAATTCTTCNGCACCTTTTCCGGCAAGCATAACNTGTGGAGTGTCTTCCATNACTTTTCGTGCTACTGAAACCGCATGGGTGANGTTTTGTAAATAAACNACNGATCCNGNNTTGCCNTCNGCATTCATNATACAAGCATCAAGNGTGACATGTCCNTCTNGATCAGGAAGNCCACCCNTGCCNACNGATTGNCCTTTNTCATTTGCTTCTTCNACACGGCANCCTTGTTCCACGGCATCTAAAGCNCTTCCNCCATTACTCAGNACCTCCCAAGCTTTGCTCGTGGCAAANTTCACATTCCANGTAGCGANAACNAAGGGGAGNTTAGCNTTTCTTTTATNTNTTTTTGATTCATTTGAAGAACTTTTGACGTAACTATTTAAGTAGCTACCTATTGACATACTTAGGCCTGTTAGCGACGTGTTTTTTATAAAATTTCTTCTTTTCACATCTTAATTTTCAATTTGGTCCCCCAATATTTTTTTTGTTAAAAATGCGTAAAGGATTAGATAAGCAAAACATAACACAGCTACCCAATAAGATGATTGAATTGAGAAAATATCTGCAATTTTTCCTTGAATAGGAGGGATAATGGCACCTCCTAAAATCATCATTACC
>NZZM01000046.1 GCA_002698705.1 Formosa sp.
CATTTGAACCTGATGATGACCAATGTGCAACAACAGCTGAAATGACTGTGATAGTAATTCCAAGTATAATTCCTGAATTTACTCAAATTGATGATACATGTGAAGGTGTAGAATTGACATTACCAACTACATCAAATAATGGAACTACTGGAGTTTGGAACCCTGCGTTTGACGCATTTAACACGACCACATATACATTTGAACCTGATGATGACCAATGTGCAACAACAGCTGAAATGACTGTGATAGTAATTCCAAGTATAATTCCTGAATTTACTCAAATTGACCCATTTTGTTTTGGGGATACGCCTCCAGAACTTCCAATAATATCTAATAATAATATTCAAGGAACATGGAATCCAAATATTATTAACAATACAGAAACTACAACTTATATGTTTACCCCTGATGAAGGTACTTGTGTTGAAACTGTATTTATGACTATTTCCATTAATGAACTTACTATTCCAACTTTTAACTTAAATGATATTTGCTTAGGGGAAACAGTTCAAGTATTACCTGTAATTTCTAATGAAGGTATCACTGGGGCATGGTTTCCTGTTCCCAATAATTTAGTAACTACGACATATACTTTCACGCCTGATAATGGTCAATGCGCGAATATAACCACTGAAACTATTGAAGTTAATACTTTCAATAATTTAGAAATTACGGTTGAAAACATATCTGAGGCTTTTGATTCAAACCAAATGATACAAGTTAGTGTAATTGGGGGAAGTAATAATTACCAATATCAATTAGATGGTGGAGTATGGCAAAATAGTTCAGTATTTCAAAATGTTGTTGGTTGTTATGAGCATATTGTTAGAGTAAGAGACTCTGAGGGTTGCAGCAACGAGCCAGAATCTTCTATAACAATACTTGATTACCCAAAATTCTTTACTCCAAATAACGACGGATTTAATGATCTTTGGAATATAAAATGTCTAGAAAACCAAACTGCAATAATCTCCATTTTTAATCGCCACGGAAAATTATTGAGACAATTTAAAACTGCAACTCCAGGTTGGAACGGGACCTATAATGGACAGCTAATGCCTGCTAATGACTATTGGTTTATTGTAAGCTACTACGATAAAAATGGTTTTCAAAAAGAATTTAGATCTCATTTCACTTTAAAGTTATAGACTAAGGTTGACTTATTTATGCTCAAAAATAGGCTTTCAACTGTACACTACCATTATGAATAACTTTACTTGTCTCTGACTTTCTTGCAAAATAATTCAAATTTAGATCTAAATATTTTGTCAATTTTTTTTGAGCTACAATAGACCAAGTGAAATTAGTACCAGGCTGTAACCCTTCCATCATCTGATAGGCAACTGGACTGCTCGAATTTCCATTAAAATCATTTGAAAAATAATTAAATTCTGCAGTGATAGCAGCATTTTGCTTTTGATTAAAAACAGCTGATACACCCCACTTTTGTTGCACTAACAATTCTTTTCCCTGAATTGAATTATCTTTATTTTGGTACTGGTAAAATAAATCGAAACGTTTATTATCATCCAATAAATAGGAAACTTTTGGTTGAAATAATAATTGTTCTAAACTATAGTTTTTTGAAGAGAAATTTTCGCTTGTAGCACGATTAGTTTCAATATTTGTTTGAAGATTGAATAACCATTGGTTTTGAATTTTATGAGTAAAATTAAATTGATGACCATTCCCTTTTTGGGAAATAGCTCCAAATGAAAGTACATTTTTTAGTTCAGAGCTAAAATAACTATAGGACATAGTGAAATTTTGTTTACCCCTATTAAAAAATAATTGATTTCTAAAATTAGATTGTAATCCTAACTGTTGTCCAGATTCAGATTTGAAAGGATTTAAATTAATTTTTTGAAGGTCATTACGATCTTTTCTATCAATTAAGTAGGAAGTTAAATTATAAAAATGAGCCCAAAAAGATTTAATCCTTTTAGTAGAATTAGACCATTTAATTGGATCAATTATAATTGACTGACTCAGTCGATTTTGATGAGTTCTAATGAAATTCTGATTAGGCAACAAAACACGTATATAAGACGCTTGATCTTGAAACTGTGCCGTTTCAAATTCTTCAAGCTCTTGAATACCATTTCCATTGTAATCGAACCATACAAACGACCCTTGGCCAGGCTCTACTTCTACGTAAGTAAAGTCTTGTTGTGGTAACTGTCCAGAATTAGTTTCATAAACTGTTTGCCATTGAACCAAATTTTGTACGAACTGTTGATTATAAAAGATTCTAGAGTTTAAAGATTTTTGAAGGTTTTTATCTTGATTTTTTGAATTGAA
Source organism: Formosa sp. (assembly GCA_002698705.1). Classification (GTDB taxonomy): domain Bacteria; phylum Bacteroidota; class Bacteroidia; order Flavobacteriales; family Flavobacteriaceae; genus UBA3537. The sequence continues at coordinate 2,302 of NZZM01000046.1, forward strand.
TATGCGGTAATTAATAAATACACTTAAGTCAGAATTCTTGGAGTCTATCAGCTTAGAATTTAAATAATAGTTATTTGACTTGTTTACAAGTTTTAGCCGGGAGTCTTTGACACTATCATTAACACGATGAATATATCCTACTTTGAGAAAAATTTTTGTAGAATCGCCCAATCCTACAAAACCTTCATAAGAAGAAAATCGCTGACTAAGTGAATCTATATTATTGTCAAGCTTCGAAATAATTTTATTACTCTCTGTTGAGAATTTTACACCAGGCCATAACTTATCTCCTTGGTATTTAAATTGAGATATAGAACTAAGGAAATCAGATTCATTTAAAACTGTATTTGTAGTCAAAAAACTTGATTTTGTTTTTAGCTCAATTTTATTTTTTTTTAAATCTGTTAGTAAAATATGCCTGTTACCGTTAAATTTTTGAGATAAATTTAGATGCTGAAAAGCATAATTAATTTGACCTAAATTGGACTTACTGACAGAAATCGAGTTGGTTACTAAAAATTGAGTTCCTAAATCTGAAATAGCACCATTTGATGTAGGTATCTCAAGGTTCCAGTCTCTATTAAACTCAGGGTTATATAGTCTTTGTAAATTTCTAAAATCCTTTTGGATATAATCAAAATCTGAAAAAATATTAATATTCCATCCTTCCTCAGAAAGTAATGGATTATGGTGTATTTTGTAGCGTGCTGCCAATCCATCATTATCACTGTCGGATAAGTTTGAAAATAAATTCAAATCATTACGACTAGCAGCTAACTCAAATTCTAAATTAGTTTTATCAGATGGCTTGTAGGCTCCGTTCATTACAACCATTTGCAGCTTCATAGGAGCCACTAGTTGAACGATTGGAGCATAGTTCCCTTGCTGCACTCCAGAAATTGGTTGAACATATTCGTAAATGTTTGATATTGAATTAGAATTGACTAATATATAATCTCCTTGCTGGTTCCCAACTAGTAAAAAATTGACTTGGTACAATTCATCGTTGGGGTCATTGGAAAATACAAATATTTCTTGTCCATTTAAAATTGTCTTTTTGTATAAAATTCTATTTTCAGAAAATTCTTGTGGACTAGATGATGGTGCTCTCATTAGCGTTCTATCATCTCCTGCTTGTGATAAAATTCCTGCTTGCTCACCGCTTAAACTTTGTTGAAGTGGTTGGTTTTTTAAATCATTTTCATTGTAAAATGAAACTCCGATATTTAATTTATTTGACTTAAACTCCCCGCCTGAATAACTAACAAAGCGTGTGTAGTTTCTTTCACTATACTGATAATCAACCGTGATTCTCATCTCAGAGTTAATTGGAAAGGTTGAATTAAAAATAATCTCTCCTGCGTTGTAATCAATAATATAATCATTGGTGGTACCACGCAATAGTGGAAGACCATTTACATAAACAACCTCACTACCAGAAACAACCAAAATAAATAATTCGTTATTGGGTCCCCTTAGTTTATAAGGGCCCTGATTTCCTTCTTGTGCAGTAAATTGACTTCTAATAAATTGACCTCTTACTAACGCACCAGATGCAAAAGCATTGATTTGATTATTTTCATAAGCAAATTTTGAGGTAACTAAAAGTCCTTGGACACGTTTAGAAAATTTTCCAAAATAAGATTCATTATCTTCCAAATCAATATCCCCTGCTCGTACAGACCACTTATCAGTAAATGCTTCAATAAAAACCTGATCAAACTCGTCTAACCTTTGCGAATAACCACTTTGCTGTAAAGGTATATTTGCGTCTTGAATTGATGCTCGAAGAGTCACATTGTTATTTAACTTTCCACTAATTTGAAGGTCTAATTCACTATTTAAAACAGAATTCTGATTATTGCCAATAGTTACACCTCTTGAAAGACTTCCAGAAGACGTTAAACCTTCAAATGGTTTTGTATCAATAGAAATATTCGTTTCAGAAAGTTCATACAATTTATTAATAACACCCGTTGAATTAACTATAACAGAACTATCCAGTTGCTTGTAAGTTCGAGTCATAAAATCTGGAAATTTTAAATACTGAACTGTTATTGTATCCAATTTTAGGATATTATTTTTTAAAATCAAAATGGCAGAATCATAATCTATTTCATATAATGAGTCATGAATTATATTATTTTCGGAATCTAAAATTTTGAAAAAAGATGGATTTATTCCGACACTATCCAAAATAATTTGATTTTTGGTTGAAAACTTCTTCTTTTGGATTAGGGGTTTTCCTACTTGTGACCAGGAGTTAGAAAAACATAAAAAGAAAATAATAGTATATAATAAGCGCATGTTATGTTTAAACTTCAATATCACTAAAATATTTTGTTGATAGTTTTAAATAAAAACCCCATTGATTATATACTGTAAAAGTAAGGCTTTAATTATTTTAGCTAAAAACGGTTATGTTCCATGAAAATCATTTCATATAATGTCAACGGCATTCGCGCTGCTATAAAAAAAGGTTTTTTAGAATGGTTGGTAGCGGCCGACCCTGACGTGATTTGTTTACAAGAAATTAAAGCTCAAAAAGAGCAACTCGATTTAGCTATTTTCAATAAGGCGGGCTATCCACACCACTATTGGTTTAGTGCCCAAAAAAAAGGCTACAGTGGAGTCGCTATACTGTGTAAAACTAAACCCGAAAATGTGGTTTATGGTACTGGTATTGAATCCATGGATTTTGAGGGTAGAAATCTAAGGGTAGATTTTCCTGGAGTCTCTATAATGAGTTTATATTTACCATCCGGGACTAACATTCATCGCCTGGAGCACAAGTTTGAATATATGGACCTATTTAAAGACTATATCGATGCACTAAAAGCAGAAAAACCAAATCTTGTTATTTGTGGGGATTACAATATTTGTCATAAAGCGATTGACATTCACGATCCTGTAAGAAATAAAAATGTATCTGGTTTTTTACCAGAAGAAAGGGCTTGGATGTCTGGGTTTTTAAACAGTGGTTTTATTGATGCTTTTCGCGAGCTATGTACGGATCCTCATCAATATAGTTGGTGGAGTTACCGCGCCAACTCAAGAGCCAATAACAAAGGTTGGAGATTGGATTATACACTTGTGACAAGTCCGTTAAAACCTTGTATTGAACGCGCACTTATTTTAAAAGAAGCGGTTCACAGCGATCATTGTCCTGTACTTTTAGAACTAAATACAAAAACTTAAATCATGCTAAAAAAAATTATACTTATTTCACTTGTGGTATTGAATGCAACGGCTTGTGTATCTTCTAAACTTTTTCAAGAATTAGAAGGAAAGTACAGCCAGCTTAAGTCAGATTATGATGAATTGTCTTTAACTAATGACAGTGAAATTGATTTAAAAAAAGACTTGCAAAATGAACTGAATACCCTTAAACAGACTTTTGCAACTGTCAAATCTGAACGTGATCAACTTGAGAGTGATTTAAATTCTCTTAAAAAAAATTATGACAATTTAAATGCCGCTTATGCTGCATTGGAGCAAAACAGTTCCAAAGTAATTGAAGAAAATTCAAAAAAAAATAGAGCGCTTTTGCAGCAATTGGGCTCCAAAGAACAGGCTTTAGCCTTAGAGAACAAGCGCTTGATGCGATTGGAAGCAGATATGCAAGAACGCTCAGAGCGCATTACAGAACTAGAAGCGCTAATCGCTACCAAAGACCAGGCTATGAACGATTTAAAAAATGCCATTTCTAGGGCTCTCACTGACTTTGAAGGAAAAGGTCTCACCGTAGAACAGCGCGATGGTAAAGTTTATGTGTCCATGGAAAATAAACTGCTTTTTAAATCTGGTAGTTGGGCTGTCAATTCCCAGGGTAGAAATGCTATAGTCCAACTGGGAAATGTTCTTGCAGAGAATCCCGATATTGCTGTTTTAATTGAAGGTCATACGGATAATGTCCCTTTTTCAAACCGAGGACAAATTTCAAATAATTGGGATCTATCTACCAAACGCGCCACTGCAATTATTTCTATCTTAGCTGAAAACAAAGCCATTTCATTAGAAAATCTAACGGCTGCTGGACGCGGCGAGTACTCCCCAGTAGACAGCAATGACACCAATGAGGGAAAAGCAAAAAACAGACGAATTGAAGTGGTTTTGACCCCAAAACTGGATGAAATTTCTAAACTCCTCAATAAAAATTAATGGATTATACAACGCTTCCTAGTACAGACATAAAAGTCAGTAAAATCTGTTTAGGTACCATGACCTGGGGGAATCAAAATACAGAGGCCGATGGTTTTTCTCAGATGGATTATGCCCTAGAAAATGGAGTCAATTTTTTTGATACCGCTGAGCTTTACCCAGTACCAGCAACCAAACAAACCCAAGGTCGCACAAGCGAGATTATAGGAAATTGGTTCAAGCAAAAGCAAAACAGAGATAAGGTTGTTTTAGCTAGTAAAATTGCAGGTCCAGGAGATTATACCGCACATATCAGGACTAGCGGATTTAAAGGAAATTCCATTGCTAAAGCAATTGATTTGGAACTGAAAAGGTTACAGACCGACTATATAGATTTATACCAACTGCACTGGCCAGAGCGGCAGACCAATACCTTTGGAGTCCGTGATTTTAAACCCAGCCCAAAAGACCCTTGGATTGATAATTTTAATGAAGTTCTTAAGCAACTTAATGCATTGGTTAAAGCTGGTAAAATTAGAGCTTATGGACTCTCAAACGAAAAAAGCTGGGGCAGTATGCGTTATATTGAAGAAGTTCGCAAAGAGAAGCTTCCTAAAATAAGTACCATCCAAAATGCTTATTCGCTATTGAACCGCGTTTTTGAAGGTGATTTGGCTGAAGTTTCTTTGAGAGAAAATATGGGTCTTTTGGCTTATTCTCCATTGGCGTTTGGTGTTTTATCTGGAAAATATATTCTGGGAACTGCTAGAGAAAATGCCCGATTGAAGTTGTTTCCTAGGTTTGCGCGCTATAGCAGCGAACAAGCTACAGTAGCGACCAAAGCTTATCTCAATCTCGCAAATGAGCTGGGCATGTCACTGACAACCATGGCCTTAGCCTTTGTTAATGAGCGGCCATTTGTCACGAGTAATATAATTGGCGCCACGACGATTGATCAGCTAAAGGAAAATATCGATAGTATACATACTAAATTATCGAAAGATACTTTGGAAAAAATCAACGGTATTCATTCAAAAATTCCAAATCCGTCACCTTGATCTTAGGATTTATTGGCCAATTGACCACAGGCTGCATCGATGTCTTTTCCTCTTGAACGGCGGACTGTAACAGTAATATTTTTGGCTTCCAACATCGAAACATATTGCGCAATTACTTGGGGTTTGCCTTGTTGAAAAGTACCGTCTTCAATTGGATTATATTCAATAAGATTAACTTTGCTTGGGGCGAATTTACAAAAATCAATTAATGCTAGAATGTCCTTAGTTTTATCATTTATTCCTTCCCAAACAATGTACTCATAAGTAATTCTTCTTTTTGTTTTATTATACCAAAACTGTAAGGCTTCGCGTAAATCCTTTAATGGAAAGGTTTCATTAAAAGGCATGATTTGACTGCGAACTTCATCTATGGCTGAGTGCAAAGAGACTGCAAGATTAAATTTCACATTTTTTTTTGCCATTTTTTTAATCATTTTTGGAATTCCCGAAGTTGAAACTACAATACGCTTTGGAGACATCCCTAAACCTTCATCAGATGTGATTTTTTTAATAGCTTTTAAAACATTATTGTAGTTCATAAGCGGTTCGCCCATTCCCATAAATACAATATTTGTTAGCTTTTGATCATAATAAAGGCGACTTTGTTTATTAATAGCCATGACTTGATCATAAATCTCATCTGAATTTAAATTACGCATACGTTTCAATCTTGAAGTTGCACAAAATTTACAATCTAAACTACACCCTACTTGAGAAGACACACATGCTGTAGTTCTGTTGGCTGAAGGGATCAAAACAGATTCTACAATTAGTCCATCGTGAAGGCGTACAGCATTTTTTATAGTTCCATCACTACTGCGCTGCATATTGTGAACCTGTATGTGGTTAATTATAAAAAATTCTTCTAAAAGCTCTCTATTGTGTTTTGAGATATTGGTCATATCTTCAAAGCGATGAACTCCTTTTTTCCAAAGCCATTCATAAACTTGTTTACCCCTAAATGCTTCACAGGAATGGGTTGTAAAGAAGGTCATCAAATCTTCTTTTGAAAGTGCTCTAATATCTTTTTTAAATGATTTCACAACAAATAAAAAAGCCTCTTGACGAGGCTTTATATTTTTACAGAATTAGCATAGCATCTCCGTAGCTATAAAACTTATATTTTTCTTTTACTGCTTCTTCGTAAGCTTTCATGATGAAATCATAACCACCAAAAGCCGCCGTCATCATCAAAAGGGTGGATTTAGGGGTATGAAAATTAGTAATCATACAATTAGCAATTGAAAAATCATAAGGCGGAAAAATAAATTTATTTGTCCATCCTGAATAATCGTTCAGGGTACCACTTGATGAAACTGAACTTTCAATAGAGCGCATAACAGTTGTACCAACAGCACAAATTTTACGCTTTTCTTTCAAAGCTAAATTTATAGATTTTGTTGCATTTGTATCAATAATAATTTCTTCACTGTCCATTTTATGTTTTGATAAGTCTTCAACTTCAACTGGATTGAAGGTTCCTAATCCAACATGAAGCGTAACCTCAGCAAAATTGATTCCTTTAATTTCTAGGCGTTTAAGTAAATGTTTTGAAAAATGAAGACCAGCAGTTGGAGCTGCTACGGCTCCCTCATTTTTTGCATAAATAGTTTGATAACGAATTTCGTCTTCAGGTTCAACATCCCTTTTAATATATTTTGGTAAAGGAGTCTGGCCAAGTTCATTTAACTTTGACCTAAATTCATCATATGAACCATCAAATAAAAATCTTAAAGTCCTACCTCTTGAAGTCGTATTGTCTATGACTTCGGCTACTAGACTTTCGTCCTCTCCAAAATAAAGTTTATTCCCAATTCTAATCTTTCTAGCGGGATCTACTAATACATCCCATAAACGCTGCTCTGGATTGAGCTCACGCAGTAAAAAAACCTCTATTCGTGCCCCTGTTTTCTCTTTATTTCCAAATAATCTAGCCGGAAAAACTTTGGTATTATTAAGTACCATTACATCGTCCTCATCAAAATAATTAATAAGGTCTTTAAATTGCTTGTGTTCTATAGTTTGCTTTTCTCTGTTTAAAACCATCAAACGAGCTTCATCTCTTTGTTCAGAAGGGTATTCTGCTAAAAATTCTTCAGGTAACTCAAAACTAAAATGGGATAATTTCATGATTTATTATTTTTACAAGTGGCAAATATACAATTACCACATAGCCGAAGTCAAGTAAATATTNGTTTATTTTCAATTTCTTNTATATCAAACCCTAAAGTCTTTAAGTCTTTCCAAAAATTTGGATATGACTTTGAAACTACATCAGGTTCTTCTATGAATAAATCAGTTTTAATTGCAATTGTAGCAAAAGCCATAGCCATTCTGTGNTCANTATATGTTGATATTTGAACATNATNATTNAAACTTTGTANTGGATACAGATTTAGACTGTTATTNGTAATTTTAACATCTGCNCCAAATTTTTTNATTTCATTTTGAAGAGCTACNAAGCGATCGGTTTCTTTAATTTTTAAAGTGCTTAGACCTGTCAATTNNCAAGGGATGTTAAGCCCNAAACAGCTTACTGCAATTGTTTGAGCAATATCTGGGNTATTGGCTAAATCNAAATTTAAAAACTTTGTATNAGAGTTGCTTNTTTTTNTTATCNCCAATATGTTACCANTAAATGTAGTCTTTATNCCNAAGTGACTNTAAATTGAGCTCAAAATAGCATCNCCTTGTAANCTATTTGATTTATANGCCGAGAGTTTAATTTGGGTNCCAATGGGNCTTAAAGCAACAATGCTATAGAAATAAGANGCAGANGACCAATCAGACTCTACAGTAAANGTTTTTNAAATTTCTTTTTTNAANGGTCGAACTTTAATTATGTTNNANTNAAAGTTCGTACNTATNCCGANCTCATTTAATANTGCNAAAGTCATTTCTATNTAAGGNNGGGANGTGATNTTTCCCTCAAGATGNAATTCTAAACCATCTTTNAAAGNAGGTGCGATAAGTANAAGNGCGGAGATATATTGGCTGCTAATATTAGCTTTTAANCTTACCNTATTTTTATTGAAATCCATTCCNTCNATCNNAAGTGGAGGATAGCCCTTAATATTTGTNTATTTAATATTCGCGCCNAAAGACTTTAATGCATCTACTAATATTTTTATTGGACGCTCATGCATGCGTTTAGAGCCTGANAGTAATGTTTTTTGACCCTTTTTAATNGAAAAATAAGCTGTTAAAAANCGCATTGCNGTTCCNGCGTGATGTATATCNATGGTNGAAGATTNTGAAAGTAAAGCTCTTCTCATTAGTTTGCTATCNTCNGAATTGGATAGATTCTTNATTTTTATNCCCNTNTAAATAGCCTGTAANAGNAAGACGCGATTNGTTTCGCTTTTTGAACCNGNAATCTTAAGTTCATTTGATTTATTAATTTTAGTTTTNTTTAAAAAAATACGCACAATTATTTCAACTTNTTATTAGCATGATGACGTTCATGATCACGTTTAGTTTTNATATTTANTTTTTTATCAAATGCAGTTTGCAAATTNANACCAGTTTGATTAGCCAAACAAAAAACTACAAAAAGAACGTCAGCTAGTTCTTCCCCTAAATCTTTGTTTTTNTCNCTTTTTTTTTCNCTTTGCTCACCATAGCGCCTTGNNATAATACGTGCTACCTCTCCAACTTCTTCTGTAAGTTGGGCCATATTGGTCAACTCATCAAAGTATCGAACCCCNTGTGCTCTAATCCATTTGTCAACTGTTTTTTGTGCATTTTTAATATTCATTATTAATGATTTTACTTANTACTAATTTATAAAATGTGAATCTGATTTCAAATTAAATTACTNNCGNTTTTTACTATCAATNATNAATGTTACTGGACCATCATTAACAAGNTTNACCTTCATATTTGCNCCAAAAANACCAGTTTGAATTTCTNTNCCTAAATTTTGTTTTAATATCTTGATAAATTCTCTGTAGAGTAATATAGCTGACTCAGGTTTTGCTGCTTTAATGTAACTTGGACGATTACCCTTCTTAGTTTTCGCATGAAGTGTAAACTGACTAATTACCAGCGCCTCACCTTTGTTATCTTTTATTGAAATATTCATAATGCCTTCTTCATTGTTAAAAATACGTAGATTACTAATTTTATTAGTAAGCCAATGAATATCATCAATATTATCGTCTGAACTAATTCCCAAAAAAATTAAAAGACCAAATTTAATTTNCCCCTCAACCTTTCCCTTAACTAGCACACTTGCCTTGGAAACTCTTTGGATAACTACCTTCACTTAGAATCGTATGAATCAGTTCGATAATTTACATTTTCATCCTTCATAATTTGCAAATAAGAGTTGTAACGCGANGGTGCAATTTGACCTTTAATAACAGCAGCNTCAACAGCACATTTTGGCTCATTNAAATGTTGGCAGTTATGAAACTTACAGTCCGTTTTAACCGCAAATAGTTCTGGAAAATATTGATCTAACTCTTCAGATGCCATATCAACTATCCCAAAGCCTTTGATTCCTGGTGTATCAATTATACGGGCACCAAAACTCAAATCAAACATTTCTGCAAAAGTTGTTGTGTGNTGTCCTTGTTGATGCATTTCTGATATTACTTTTGTTTTGAGATTTAATTTAGATTCTATCGAATTAATTAAAGTAGATTTTCCAACTCCTGAATGTCCAGAAAACATACTAGTATTTCCTTTCATTTCAGCTTTTACAGTAGATAAATTATTGCCATTTTTAGCAGATATCTTGAGGCATTCGTATCCAATGTTTGAATAAATTCGGATGAGATCATCAACTACTTTTGTAGAAACTTCATTTAAAAGATCTTCTTTATTAAAAAGTAAAATGGCTTTTATATCATAGGCTTCAGCAGTAACTAAAAACCGATCAATGAAACTAGTAGAGGTTGGTGGATTATCAACTGTAACCAATAAAAAAACCTGATCAATATTGCTAGCAATAATATGTGTTTGCTTAGAAAGATTTACCGATTTTCTAACTATATAATTTTTACGGGGGTAAATATTGGTGATTACGCCTGTTTTCCTATGATTGCTTTTCTCTAGATCAAATTCAACAATATCTCCAACAGAAATTGGATTAGTACTTTTAATGCCTTTAATTCGAAACTTTCCTTTAATACGACATTCAAAAAAAGTGCCACTAAAGCACTTGACTTTATACCAACTCCCAGTAGATTTATAAACTGTTCCTGTCATATTTAACAATTATAATAAAAACAAAGAAACAAATTTATTATAATATCTATTACTTTATTATTGTTTGATATCTAGATTCTGAAACCTTTTTAATCTTTCAAAATTTGTTTTTGGTGATTTATGGATTCCTGGTGAATAGCTTTAAATAGTTTCAAAATAAACTCTTCACTTAATTTATGTTGCTCACCCTCCAAAACCATCTTACCTAGAATTTCATTCCAACGTTTACTTTGAAGAACTGCAACATTTTTCTCTTTTTTTAGTTTTCCAATAGCTTCAGCGACTAACATACGGTTGCCTAAAATTTCTAATAATTGGTTATCAACTACATCAATCTGTGCTCTTAATTTTTTAAGTTCATCAGTATAAGCTACCTCGGATGTACTTTCTTTTCTGATTTTTAAATCTTTGGTATATTGAATTAATGTTTTAGGAGTAATTTGCTGTGCAGCATCACTCCAAGCAGCATCTGGATTAATATGAGTTTCAATCATCAAGCCATCAAAATTTAAATCTAAGGCTGTTTGACTAACATCAAATACCATGTCCCGCTTTCCAGTAATGTGAGAAGGGTCATTAATTAGCGGTAAATCAGGAAATTTTGTTTGTAATTCAATAGCCAATTGCCATTCAGGATTATTCCTGTATTTTGATTTTCCATATGTTGAAAAACCTCGATGAATGACTCCTAAATTTTTAATTTCAGCAGACTTTAAACGTTCTACAGCTCCCAACCACAAGGCTAAATCTGGATTAACTGGATTTTTAATTAATACAACTTTATTCGTTCCTTTTAATGCATCCGCAATTTCTTGAACAATAAAAGGACTTACAGTTGATCGAGCACCGATCCATAGTAAATCAATGTCATGCTCTAAAGCTAACTCAACGTGGGTTCTATTAGCAACTTCTGTAGCTGTTTTTAATCCAGTTTGTGACTTTACTTTTTGAAGCCATTTGAGTCCTAAAGCACCAACACCTTCAAAATTTCCTGGACGAGTCCTAGGCTTCCATATTCCAGCGCGATAATAACTTACATCAGTCCCTTTTAATTCATGAGCTATTTTTAAAACTTGATCTTCAGTTTCTGCACTACATGGCCCTGCAATTAAAAGTGGATGATTTAATTGTAATTTATCGAGCCATTTTCTTGATTTTTTAATCTTTCCCATCTATTATTAGTTTTAAGAGATTCCCTTTAAAATTGTTTTAATATAATTAGTGTTTTTCATTTCGTTTCGAATAGCTTCAAAATCATTTGCCTCCATAAGTGATTTAAAGTGATTTAAGTTCTGAATATATTCCTCAAGTGTTTCGATTACATTGGTTTTATTTTGCTCAAAGATGGGTGTCCACATTTCTGGAGAGCTTTTGGCTAATCTTACAGTGGATTCAAAACCACTACCTGCCATATCAAAAATATTACGCTCATTTTTTTCTTTCTCTATTACTGTTTTTCCGAGCATAAAAGAACTAATATGGGATAAATGAGACACATAAGCAATATGCTTATCGTGAGCCTTAGAATCCATATAGCGAATATTCATCCCCATATTTTTAAAAGTTTTAATTAATGGATTACCGAGTTCAGGATTTGTTTTTTCAATATCACAAACAATATTAATTTTGTTTTTAAACAAGCTAATATATGCTGATCCAGGTCCAGAAAACTCTGTACCTGCTATCGGATGATTAGCTAAAAATTGGGATCGTTTTGGATGCATATCAACCAAATTACAAATATCGGCTTTAGTCGAGCCCATATCAATCACCAGAGCCTTTGAAGAAATTCTATTTAAAATAGTTGGTAATAATTCTAAGGTCACATTTACAGGTGTTGCAATTACGACTAAATCTGACTTTATAATAGATTCAAAACTACCTTCTTTATCAATTATACCTAAATCAAGAGCTTCAGATATATGTGATTTGCTGCTATCAATACCAAGTATAATTAGATCATTAAAAATGGCTTTTAAATTTAATGCGAAGCTACCCCCAATGAGTCCAACACCTATGATGCTAACATTTTTCATTTTGTGCGTTTTAAGGCTTCATTAATAATATTTTCATCAGCGCATAATGAAAAGCGGACGTAACCTTTTCCATTCGATCCAAAAACAGTACCTGGAGCGACAAAAATATGTTTATCATTTAGTAAATTATCTGTAAATTTCTCTGAATCAACTCCATTTAACAATTTTGCCCACACAAACATGCCTGAGGCTTTATTATCATATTTGCAATCTAATTGTGATGCCAACTGCCAAACTAAAGAACGGCGCTTTTCATAAATTTGGTTTAAATTATTTAACCAATCACTTGTCGTATTTAATGCCTCAATAGCACCTTTTTGTACTCCATAAAACATGCCAGAATCCATATTACTTTTAACTTTTAAAACGTTTTGAATATGACTTTTAGCTCCAGAAAGCATACCGACACGCCACCCTGACATATTAAAAGTTTTGCTTAAAGAATTTAACTCTAAACAACATTTATTAGATCCTTCAAAATTAAATATACTTTGAGGTTTGTCATTTAATATAAAACTATATGGGTTATCGTTGACTAATAATATATTGTGTTTAGAAGTAAATTTAATTAGGGATTCTATTCGCTTAGTGTCTGCAACTGCACCCGTAGGCATATGTGGATAATTTATCCACATAAGTTTAACCTTAGATAAGTCTTGAGATTGTAGCTTATCAATATCAGGATGCCATTTATTCTCAGCTGTTAAGTCGTAAAAAATTGTATTTGCACCAATTAATTTAGCGACTGAATTATAAGTAGGATATCCAGGATTTGGTATTAAAACTGAATCACCTTCATTTAGATAGGCCATGGAAATATGCATAATACCTTCTTTACTCCCCATAAGAGGAAGAATTTCATTTTCTGGGTTTAAAGAAACTTCATAGTTTCTTTTATAAAAGTTAGAAATTGCATATCTAAGTTCCGGTAAGCCCTGATAACTTTGGTATTTATGAGCATTTAAATCCAATAAACTATTTTTAAGAGCCTCAATGACAGAGTTATTTGGGGGCAAGTCAGGGCTTCCTATCCCCAAATTAATAACTTGGGAGCCTTCAGAAATAAGTTTACGAACCTCTTTTAATTTTTTTGAAAAGTAGTATTCTTTGACAGTGTGTAAACGGTTGGAAACTTCTATCATTGTTTTGCATTTTTATATGTCCCCAAGACTTTAAATTCTTCAGCCATAATCATCATGATTGACTTTGCTTTTTCGTAATGCTGAAAAGTCTCAAAAGTAACATCCACAAAAAAAGCATATTTCCAAGGAGTATCAATTCTTGGAAGGGATTGTATTTTTGTTAGGTTTAGTTTACAATCACTCATTATATTCAAAATTGCTGCCAAACTTCCTCTCTTATGATTTAATGAAAATTTTAAAGATGCTTTGTTAATTTTTGAAGAGTTATTGGCTTTACGTTCCACAATCACAAAGCGTGTTTCATTTTGCTGAACAGTTTGAATGCTTTTGGCTAAAACATTAAGTTTATAAATATCTGCTGCTGCAGAACTTGCTATAGCCGCAATCCCTTTTAGTTGTTGACTTTGAATTCTCTGAGCAACTCCAGCAGTATCGCTATCTTCAACCAATTTAATATGGGGGTACTTATTAAAAAAGTTTTGGCATTGGAGCAAAGCCATGGGGTGAGAACGAACTTCTTTAACATCATTAATATTTTGACCATTTAAAGCCATTAAATTGTGTTGTACGTCTAGATAATATTCTCCGGTTATGTAAAGGGCATTTGAATCGATTAATGCATAATTTGGAATAATGGAGCCTGCAATTGAGTTTTCAAGAGCCATAACCGCGATATCAACTTTTTCTGAAACAAGATGATTTACAACTTCATTAAAAGTTATCAATGGTTCAATGTCAATAATATTTTCAAAATAGTTTTTAGAAACTAGATGATGAAATGAACCCTCAATACCTTGTATAGCGACTTTTTTTTTCATAAAAAAAAATCCCGATTTTACATCGAGACTAAATTTAAATACAGATTGAATTATACGTATTAAGCCTCTTTATCTTTTTTATAAAAGAAATAGAATGAACTATATTGAGTATAATTAGATTTTTGCACTTTTAGTTTTAATTAAATAATGGAGCTAAAGTAAAATTTTTTTTTTCAAAACAAAATTGAATCTTATTTTTTTTTTACAAAAGTGATATATTTTAACAGTAAAAAAATAAAATTGTGTGATTTAATCCAAAAACACGAGTGAACCAATGTACAATTCAGTTATATCTATTATGTCCGGTGTATTCATAGAAATTAAATCACCTGTCCCTAATAATTGGCCACTTAATGAGTGAATTGGGTGAATAATGATATTGTGACTACTTCTATGAAAAACATTAACCTCCTGTGCTATAAGATTGGCTCCAAAAAAGGATGTTGTACCTGAATAAAACCCGATAAAAAGATTTTCAGTAGAACCCGAAATAAAAAATTGAGATAGATTATTAGATATTATATTTAAAGTTTGACTTTCTACCTCTAAATTAAAGTCCCCAACACTAATTAGACCTTCGCTGAAATTATCAGAAACTAATTCTAAATTTGGATACGAAAGAATTCCTTGTGAACTGATAACATATTGAGTATTACTTATAATTTTTTTAAGTGTTGGAGTTGTGACGGTAATTCTAGTCGGAGCATAAGCTCTAAGCAAATTACAACTATTATTGTCATTTAGGGTCAAGATTCCTTGACTCAAAGTAAAACTAATATCTGAAATTAGATTTATTCCTGTTTCAATTTTTAGACTATAATCCTCTCCATCAATAACTACTAATTCAATATTCTCATTTACTATAATTTGATTAAATGAATCAATTGTATAATCTTGAACTGTGATATTACCATTGGTTTGTAAACAATCAAAAGCATTATCATTGTTACAAGTCAAAACCAGTAAACTTATAAAATATGGTAGTGTTTTTTTCATAATCTAATTCCAATTCCTACCTCAAGAGCTTCAGCTTTTGCGGCATGAGACTTGAGGCTAATAATAGTGAAAATATTTTTTGATAAATATTGCTTAAATCCAATTCTGTTATAGATGGGGCCTTCAAAATCAAATGGAGCATAAACATAGTATCCTAATTGAGTTTGAATTGAAAAGCGTCCAAATAGTAGCTCATGTCCAAAATAAACTCCGATACGCTTATAATCCAAATTCGGTTCTATATTATTTTCAGGGTATGCAATACTTTGATAATAAATATATTCTTTTAAAAATTTAGAGTTAAAGTAATCTAAACCAAGCATTAAAGTTGAATTAGTACTGAGGCGCTTTTCAGTAAAAACAGAAAATATATAGAAAGGGAATTGATCACTACCGACAACATCACTTTGGTTAATTCCTGTTTTAAAAATAAAACCATAACCAATTGAACGGTCAATCAACTCATTAACTTCTTCTTTTTTATTGAAGGATTCGCTAATATTAGTGCTTAAACCGACATTAAAGGCTAAAGTATTAATACTAGTATTTGGGGATTTAATACTAGCATTTGATAAGTGTAATAATGTTAATCCTAATTGAATGCCAACTGGCCCAACCAATTTCGCTTTACTGTAATTAAGCATAATATAAGTTCCGCTAAGAAGATGGGATCCAAAAGCGTTGTTCTTAGGGTTAAAATTTATATCATATGGGTTTGTAGCATATGAAACACCTTGGGCAAAACGGAATATCAAACGTTTGTTTAAGAAATAAAAGTTGTAGTGAGCAAACACTCCATAAGATTCCCCTAGTTCAGTATTATTAAAGTTTTGTGTGCCAACAGAAAATCCGTATTCTGGGTAATTATAGACTCTATGCCAAGCTTTTTTTCCTGAAACTTGCTTATTCCAAGCAAGGATAAAACCATTGGGATGCCCTTTAATTAAATGAGTTATATTGTCATTATGACGTGCAATATTGCCCGAAAAAAAATTGATGTCAACAGAACTAGTTACATTGTTTTTTTGTGAGAAGCCTTGAAAGCTCAAAAAAATACATAGGGATAGAAAACTATATTTCACAATATCAAATGAGTTATAAATATAAACGATATGGATTAGATAAAAACAAAATATTTTTTTATTGCATTAATATATCTAAATTTGCAGTAAAATAAAGAGGACAAATTTGATCTGATTGCAACCTCAATAAAAAAAGCTAAAGCAGTAATTCCTTCCTTTAGTATGTTGCAACTATTTTGCCTAAAACAATATAATTATGAGTTATTTATTTACATCTGAAAGCGTTTCTGAAGGACACCCTGATAAAGTAGCTGATCAAATTAGTGATGCAATTATCGATAATTTTCTAGCTTTTGACCCTCAGTCCAAAGTAGCTTGTGAAACATTAGTTACAACAGGACAGGTAATTTTAGCAGGTGAGGTGAAATCTAAAACTTATTTAGATGTGCAAAAAATTGCAAGAAATACAATAAATAAAATAGGATATACGAAAGGTGAATATATGTTTGATGGTAACTCCTGTGGAGTTTTATCTACAATTCACGAACAATCTGAAGATATAAATCGTGGTGTTGATAAATCCAATAAAGAAGCCCAAGGAGCTGGTGACCAGGGAATGATGTTTGGTTATGCTACAAATGAGACAGAAAATTATATGCCTTTAGCATTAGAGATATCCCACTGTATTTTGAAAGAACTCGCGGCCATACGCCGTGAAAATAAAGAAATTAATTATCTGAGGCCTGACTCTAAAAGTCAAGTGACAATAGAATATAGTGACAATAATATGCCTGTAAGAATAGATTCTATTGTTATATCAACCCAACATGACCCCTTCTTATCTGATGAAAAAGTTATGCTAGAAACTATTTCAAACGATATTAAAAATATTTTAATTCCAAGAGTGATTTCAAAATTATCACCTAGTATTCAAGACCTTTTTAATGAAAACATAATCTATCATATCAACCCAACAGGTAAATTTGTAATTGGAGGCCCTCATGGCGATACAGGACTTACTGGTCGTAAAATTGTTGTTGATACATATGGCGGTAAAGGGGCGCATGGTGGAGGTGCTTTTTCTGGAAAAGATCCAAGTAAAGTAGATCGGTCAGCTGCATATGCAATGAGATATATTGCAAAAAATATAGTTGCTGCTGGGGTATGCGATGAAGTATTAATACAGGTTAGTTATGCCATTGGTGTAGCCCAGCCAATTGGAATATATGTAAATTCATTTGGCACTACCAAGATAAGTTTAAGTGATGGAGAAATTGCAGAAAAAATTAGTGAGATAATAGACCTTCGCCCAGCTTCTATTGAAACACTTCTCGGCCTTCGCGCACCAATATACAGCGAAACTGCAGCATATGGACATATGGGACGAAAAAATCAAACTGTAGAAAAAATATTTTATAATCCGAATGGAGAAAAAAAAGTGATGACAGTAGAACTTTTCACTTGGGAAAGATTAGATCTTGTTCCATCAATCAAAGTGGCTTTTAAATTATAATTCGAGTTCTAAACAAATTTAAAGTTCATACCTTATTCGTAAAGTAATAAATCTAGGTTGGATAAAATACTCAGTTGCACTAACCGAAATATTACCAGCGTTACTCTGGTTTTGAGAACGAGTATCTAATAAATTAGTTGCTTTAAGTTCATATTCAAATTTTGCATCTTCGTCCTTACGGTATGACAAAGACGCATTCCAGAACTCAAATGTATTTATCGTATCGGCCTCATCGCTGAAATCATTAAAAGAATAATCTGTTTTAAAAGTAAATGCTTCCAAAAACAAAGCATCTAGTTCAATGGTAGGGCTTTTAGTGAAAAACTTAGTAGCGTTTTGACCTAAATTATTGTCCTGTATTGTGTAGCGATAGCTTAAATCCAAGTTTGGAGCCGTTCTAAAGTTGGTACGAATCTGGGCACGATAAGTCTGAGAGAATGTTTCATTTTCAGTGCGACGATTTTGAACAAATTGATTAAACCTAGAAAAATTTAAATTCGCACGAAGCGTTCCTCTAATTTTTCCAAAAGTACGTTGAAAACGTCCACTTGCAGACATACTTTCATCTGAAAAAGGGGAATTGAATGGAGTCGATATTCGTATAACACTTCCAGGCTGAAATACCGACTGAGTGCGGATATTATCAATACTTTTATTATAATTTAACCTAGCAAAGACATTAGTATAGTTAAACATATTGAAGCTATAATAGAACAAACTAATATTATGAGATAGAGCATTTTCTAAATATGGATTACCTGAAAAAAGAGCATTATAGTTGTTAAGTACTAACCCACTAGCGAAATTAGAAACATCAGTAAATTGGGTTTGCATTCTGTAATTTAAGGTCAAAGTTTCACTTTTTTTAAGTTGTATAATCATATTAAAATCAGGAAGAAATCTGTAAAAATTATCTGTTACTTTTTGACCAAACTGAGTATTATTCACATAATAAGCATGAGCTGAAACACCTGGAGTTATTGTAAAAATACCTGTTTTTAATCGNTAATGTAAACCTAAATATAAATCACTGAATTTATAGTCAATATTATTAATATCCAAGCCGTTAGAGATTACAGGATTAGTATCTAAGCGTGAACCGTCGTCAAGAAACTGAAAGATATTAGAATCAAACTTTTGGTGGCTTAAAATTGTGCCTAAAGTTAAGTTGAGATTACTTTTTTTATTCAAAATCCTCCAGTAATCAAGTTTTGCATCTAATTGATTAGACNGTANACGTTTTTCTTGATTTAAGTTATAATTACTCTGAGTTGAGTCTAATCCTAAATTAGCGGCAGTACTGTCGTAATTAAGCTTGTCTTCTAGAATGGCATTATAAAATGGNTCTTCGTCTTTAATTACATGTTGGGCTTCGAGTGCAAAAATATCATTTTCACTAAGAGTGTAGTAATAATTTAAATTTTGGCTTAAATTATATGGAGTTGTTTCTTCCAATTGATTAATTGAACTATTAATAGAAGAAAAAAAGCGTTGATCTTGTTCGCTCTTTGATAGCTGACCAAATACTTCATAATCTAATTGATTGCTGGCNTCTGGTTGATATTTGGTAGAAAACTTCAACATTCCTAAATTATTCTCNTGGAAAGTATTGCTCTGAGTTTCCTCATTTGGTATCCCAATNCCTGCATCTGTGTATTGAATGAGGCGGTTTTGTTGAAGTTCATTTCGACTATTAGAAAAAATTGCAAATCCACCCAGATCTAAATTACTCTTTGGAGACCAGCTGAAATTAGCTGCTGCAAATTTCGTATTTATATCTTTTGCACGATTATTTTGGAGAGTTAAAGCACCTATNTCATTACTTCCTAAATTTAAATTTGTACCACTGCTTAAACCGGGTCTTTTAAATCCTCCAGTAAAACTATAATAGTCACGCCTTGTAAAAGCGACTTCACCAGTGTTATTTAAATCTCCAATAAAATTTACACTGTAATCAGGACTGTAATAAAATAGTTTAGGCTGAAAAAGGTAAAGAGGTTCAGTGCTTGGATGCACNTCTGGCTCACCTGCNCCTGNCATGACATTCCCAAACCAAAAATTCTTTTTNCCTTCTTTGAGCTTAATATTTATTGCAATATTATCTTGGTTATTTGTAACTCCGCTTAACTGACCTATCTCAGCATAGTTTTTTAAAACTTGTACTTTATCAACAGCATTTGATGGAATATTTTTCGTTGCTAACTTACTATCACCATCAAAGAAATCTTTACCCTCGACCATAACTTTTTGCACAACTTTCCCTTCGACTTCGATTTGTCCATCATCATTTATTTCAACTCCAGGTANGTTTTCTAAAACATCTTCTAACTTACGCTCAGTCCCTTTATTAAATGAATCNGCATNGTAAGTNANNGTNTCNCCGCTGANNGTAACGGGCATTTCATATGTTAGCTCTACTTCGTCTAAAACATTATCTTCTTTTAANATNAAATCTTNNATNATATTAGAGGAAAANGTCTCAATTNTTTCANNNGCAGACTTCATGCCTATATANCTNACTTGTAAAGAGTAANTTGTATTTTTCTTAAGGCTTAAACGNTAACGTCCTTGTTCNTTNGTTATTGCGTATGAGTCTAGTGCACTAGTNGCTTTNTTAATNGCAATAACATTAGCTAGTTCAAGACTATTACCAATGGAGTCTTTTACGTAACCTTCTAATTTTACTTGAGAAAAAGAAAGCGCGAAAAAGAATAATAAAACTGTACTTAAATAATATTTCATNTCATAAATTTATTTTCTACCTCCTCTGCCTCGATACATTTCACGCATCTCTTTCATTTTTTGTTTTACAGTTGCGTTGTAATCTGTTCTAGATATTATTCGCCCTTTATNCGGAGCTTNAATTTTANTTCTTTCCTCAGGNTTCATAATAATTTTTGAGCATAAAATAGTGGTTTGATCCGCATTAACTTCNAGTATTAATCCAGGTAAACCCCAAAATTCTCCNGGACCTTGATTAACNGGTATTTGTGGAGTATACCAAGCGACAACTTTAATTGTCTTTGGCACTTCAATTTCATCTGTTACTGACTTAGCTTTTGTAGAATCTGTTTTGGTTTTATCCTGTCCTTTTTTACCACGGTTTTTGCCTCGCATACTTCTCCAATCAAATTCATCGACTTCCTTTGTAGCAGTTGCTTTTAAACACAAATATTGTCCAATTTTCTTAGTCTCTGTTCCAATCTTCCATTCTAAATTTTGTAAGGAATCAGTAATTAAAAACTGGCGTCCAAAAAATTCCTGNTCTTGAATAAATTGATTATTTCTTATGTTTTTGTANTGAGGTCCTGAAGAGAAACTACCCCACCAACCTCCGAAACCTGCTTTACCTGGAGCTTCNAAAACTTCTTCTTCTTTAAAAATTGATGCTTCTCTATCAAAAGTCAAAATATAANTTTTTTCAAACATACCTCTCATACGATCTGCAATTTGTTTCTTTTGAGTATCAGACATTTGTCCGTTTCCCCATCCACTCATGTCAGGGCTTGTTTTTGAAAAATAATATGCCTTTCCCTGGAAGTTCTGGGATTGANCGGNGCAACCTATCAATAGGATTAACAAAAGTGAAATTCTACTTAACATTTTTTTTATTTTAGACATTCAAACTTACATTTTATTTGCAAATCACTAGTTAAATTCTTCACAAACTTGTGTGTAAACTATTTGTTAGACGACAAAAAATTTAATTTGTTGCAAAAATAATTTTTTATATTTTTAAAATTAAAATGAGATTCACTTTAATCATTATGTTTTTTGTAACTGCAATTTTAATTGCTCAAAATCCTGTTGAATTAAATTTAATCAAAAAGGATAAGGTTAATTGGTCAAAATTTATGGGGCAAGACCGATTTGAATCAAAATATTACCTCGTTGGTGATGATCTAGAAAAATTATCAAAGGGTGAAATAGTTTCTTACAGTAATATTCAATTTGGTGAAATAGATCAAGTTGATATTTTTAATTCTCTTAAAATTGCTCTATTACATAAAAATTATAATACAATAGCAATACTTGATAACAGGTTAGCTGAAATTAGTATTGTAAATTTTAATATGATATCTCCCTACCGAGCAATTACAAAAATTGCTAACTCTAATGAAAATTCAATTTGGATATTCAATACGCTTAATTTTCAGTTGGAGTTATTTGATTACAATATTGAAAAAACAATACATAGTACAATTCCAATTAATGAAAACGTTTTGGCCCTACAGAGTGATTACAATAATGTCTATGCTTTATCAAAATCTTATCTTTACCATTACAACTACAATGGAAGCTTAATTTCGAAAATATCCCATGAAGGTTTTGATGATTTTAAATTAGCTGATAATTTTATAGTTTTCAAAAAAAATAATTTACTTTTTTATAAAGCTTTGGGAAATGAAAATATTGAGGTTTTAAAAATTCAAAAAAAAATAATTAAACAGTTTTTTGTAATGAACCAAACCTTGTATATTTATGACGGTGAATTTCTTTATAATTACCAAATTTTAAAAACTTAAAAAATGCATATTGCTATTGCTGGAAATATTGGAGCGGGTAAAACAACACTAACTAAACTGCTTGCAAAGCATTACAAATGGGAGGCACAATTAGAAGACGTTGTGGATAATCCTTATTTAGATGATTTCTATAATCAAATGGAGCGTTGGAGTTTTAACTTACAGGTTTACTTCTTAAACAGTCGATTCAGACAAGTGATACAAATTAGGGAGAGTGGAAAGAATATTATTCAAGATCGTACAATATACGAAGATGCTAATATTTTTGCCCCTAACTTACATGCAATGGGGTTAATGACTAATAGAGACTTTAAAAACTATTCATCGCTTTTTAGCTTAATGGAGAGTACGGTTCAGCCCCCTGATCTGTTAATTTATTTAAGAAGTTCTATTCCAAATCTAGTTAATCAGATTCATAAACGTGGGCGAGAATATGAGAATTCTATTTCTATTGACTACTTAAGTCGCTTAAATGAAAGATATGAAGCGTGGATACATAAATTCCAAAAAGGTCGCCTTTTAATTATTAATGTTGATGATTTAGATTTTGTAGAAAAAGCTGTAGACCTAAGTAAGATAATTACTAAAATTGACTCTGAAATAAATACCCTTTAATTACATTATTAAAGCACATAAATTAAAACCCACAATGGAATAAATTCAATGTGGTTTTTTTATTAATGGTGACTTCGAACTTAATTTGAATAAAACTACTTTAATTTGATATTCTATAAACTTCGTTTTCATTGTTGGAATTAGTAATGCTGACTGTCGCATGTTCAGAATCATCCGCATCAATTGAAATATTCAATTCAACTTCTTGAGTTACCCCCGCAGTTGTTTCTTCTGAGTGTCCACCTAAAATTGGAGCAATAACTAAGCCTATCAAACATGTGAGTTTTATAAGAATATTCATTGAAGGTCCAGATGTGTCTTTAAATGGATCACCTACTGTGTCTCCAGTCACTGCTGCTTTGTGCGCATCAGATCCCTTGTAAGTCATTTCGCCATTAATTTCAACACCTGCTTCAAAAGATTTTTTAGCGTTGTCCCAAGCACCTCCAGCATTGTTTTGGAAAATTGCCCAAAGTACACCTGAAACTGTAACACCTGCCATATAACCTCCTAACATTTCTGCTATGTCCAATGAATCCATTCCAAAAATCATCGGAACAAAGGCTATGATTAATGGAAAGCCAATTGTTAATAATCCAGGTAAAATCATCTCTTTCAAAGATGCTTTAGTTGAAATAGCTACACATTTGTCATATTCTGGAGTTCCAGTTCCTTCCATTATACCAGCAATTTCCTTAAACTGGCGTCTGACTTCTTCTACCATTTCCATAGCAGCTTTTCCTACTGCATTCATTGCAAGTGCCGAGAAAACTACTGGAACCATTCCACCAACAAAAAGCATGGCTAGAACAGGAGCTTTAAAAATATTTATCCCATCAATGCCTGTAAAAGTAACATAAGCAGCAAATAATGCCAATGAAGTCAACGCTGCCGAAGCAATTGCAAATCCTTTTCCAGTTGCAGCAGTTGTGTTTCCTACAGAGTCTAAGATGTCTGTACGTTCTCTAACTATCGGGTCTTGTTCGCTCATTTCGGCGATTCCTCCAGCATTATCAGATATTGGCCCAAATGCATCAATAGCAAGTTGCATGGCAGTAGTTGCCATCATTGCTGAAGCTGCTAGTGCAACACCGTAAAATCCTGCAAATGCATAAGATGCCCAAATCGCTCCAGAAAATAATAAAACAGAAGGAAACGTGGATATCATACCAGTAGCTAAACCAGCAATTATATTAGTT
Source organism: Formosa sp. (assembly GCA_002698705.1). Classification (GTDB taxonomy): domain Bacteria; phylum Bacteroidota; class Bacteroidia; order Flavobacteriales; family Flavobacteriaceae; genus UBA3537. The sequence goes on from NZZM01000046.1 coordinate 26,581, forward strand.
CCAGCACCAGTGCTGGATTGTTGTACTATTTTTAGTATCGGTGATTTCCCAAGCCCTGTATAATATTCGGTAACGGATGATATTACTGCACCTACAATAAGCCCTACTAAGGTTGCATAAAATACACGCATTGAAGAAATGTCTTGTAATCCTTCACCAAAAAAGTTCATTTGCATAGTATCTGGCAACATCCAAGTTACAAGTACAAAACAAGATAATGCTACTAGAAAAATTGATGTCCAATTCCCTTTGTTAAGTGCACTCATTACTTGAGCTTCTTTTGCATCATTATTTTTAATTTTTACCAACAAAGTACCTATTATTGATATTATAATTCCAGCACCCGCAATAGCCATGGGTAACAAAATTGGACCAATACCACCAAATTTATCTGATATACTTCCCCCCATATCACTAATAACGTAGTTGCCAAGTACCATTGCTGCTAGTACAGTTGCTACATAAGAGCCAAAAAGATCAGCACCCATTCCTGCAACATCACCTACATTGTCTCCAACATTATCCGCAATTGTTGCAGGGTTTCGAGGATCATCCTCTGGAATTCCAGCTTCTACTTTTCCTACTAAATCGGCACCAACATCAGCAGCCTTGGTGTAAATCCCCCCTCCTACACGTGCAAAAAGTGCAATAGACTCTGCACCAAGAGAAAATCCTGCAAGGGTTTCTAAAACAATTGTCATGTCCATTGTGTTGGTCCATTCACCACCCATAAATACATTAAAGAAAAGAATAAAAAAGCCTGTTAGTCCTAAAACAGCTAAACCTGCAACACCAAGCCCCATAACTGTTCCACCTCCAAATGAAATTTTTAGAGCTTGCGGAAGACTGGTTTTAGCTGCCTGTGTTGTTCTTACATTTGTTTTTGTAGCTATTTTCATTCCAATATTTCCTGCAAATGCAGAAAATATTGCTCCAAAAATAAAAGCGACTACTATAAGTATGTGCGTTGTTGGAACTATAAATGATACTGTAGCAAGGGCTGCGCTTACTACCAAAACAAATATTGAAAGTAGTCTGTATTCTGCGCCTAAAAATGCTAAAGCACCTTCGTATATATGATCTGAAATTTCTTTCATTTTTCCATCACCTGCATCTTGCTTCATGACCCAAGATTGCTTAACCGACATATATATTAATCCTATAATTGCCAATGCAATTGGCATGTATATCATTAATGATTCCATAATATTGTTTTAATTGATTTTTAAGGCCACAAATGTAGTGAATTGAACAAGAATAGAAAAAACTATTTTTTTACCTATCAAATAGAATATAATTTATTTATATAATACTTTCTTAACTGCCTTTATAACATCAGTACTGTTAGGCAGCCATTCTTCTAATAAAACTGGAGAATATGGAGCTGGAGTATCCGCTGTGTTAATTTTAATCACAGGTGCATCTAAATAATCAAAGGCTTTTTCTTGAACTTGATAAGTGATTTCTGTTGAAACATTTCCAAACGGCCAAGCTTCTTCTAGAATAACTAATCTATTAGTTTTTTTAACAGAATCAATAACAGAATTTATATCTAGTGGCCGTACAGTTCTCAAATCAATTATTTCACAAGAAATTCCTTCTTTTTCCAATTCCTCTGATGCTTTATATACTTCTTTAATAATCTTACCAAAAGAGACTACAGTCACATCAGTTCCTTTACGTTTTATATCCGCAACACCAATTGGTAAAATATATTCACCTTCAGGTACTTCTCCTTTATCTCCGTACATTTGTTCACTTTCCATAAATATTACTGGATCATCATCTCGAATAGCAGCTTTAAGAAGACCTTTAGCATCATATGGATTTGAAGGCACAATGACCTTTAAACCAGGACAATTTGCAAACCAGCTTTCAAAAGCTTGTGAGTGAGTTGCTGCTAATTGACCTGCAGAACCAGTGGGCCCTCTAAAAACAATAGGGCATTTAAATTGGCCTCCTGACATCTGTCTGATTTTTGCAGCATTATTAATAATTTGATCAATTCCAACCAAAGCGAAATTAAAAGTCATAAACTCGACAATTGGACGGTTTCCAGTCATTGTAGAACCAACAGCTATTCCTGCAAAACCAGCTTCTGAAATTGGTGTATCTATTACACGTTTTTCACCAAACTCGTCAAGCATTCCCTTAGATGCCTTGTAAGCTCCGTTATACTCTGCGACTTCTTCACCCATTAAATAAATACTTTCGTCCATTCGCATTTCCTCGCTCATGGCTTCACACACAGCCTCTCTGAATTGTAATGTTTTCATATGTTAATTCGTTGTATCAGAATGAAATACTCAAGTTGATTACTATATCAACAATTTCTTAACCACAAAAATAGTAATAAACAATTATATTTTAAGATAATATTATTTAAAAAATTTCCTATGCGTGCATAGGAAATAAAATCTTTTTTTGTAATTTTATACCAATAATATAATATCGAAAATGATAAAAATTTTAGTGTGTATTAGTCATGTACCTGATACTACTTCCAAAATAAATTTTATTGAAGATAATTCTAAATTTGATTCAACTGGTGTTCAGTTTGTAATTAATCCAAACGACGAATTTGGATTGACTCGTGCAATGTGGTTCAAAGAGAAACAGGGAGCTAAGGTAACTGTGGTTAATGTTGGTGGACCAGAAACAGAACCTACATTGAGAAAGTCGCTCGCTATTGGTGCAGATTCAGCCATAAGAATCAATACTCCAGCAATAGATGGATTTTCGGTTGCAAAAGAACTTTCTAAAATTGCTACAGATGGTAGCTATGACTTAATTATCGCTGGTAGAGAGTCTATTGACTACAATGGAGCAATGGTTCCTGGGATGATAGCTTCAAATATAGGTGCTAGTTTTATTAATAACTGTATATCTTTAGAAATCGATGGAACGGTTGCCACAGGAGTGCGAGAAATTGATGGAGGTAAAGAGACATTATCGACAACACTTCCTCTTGTTATTGGAAGTCAAAAAGGGTTGGTTGAAGAGAGTGACTTAAGGATTCCTAACATGCGTGGAATCATGATGGCAAGAAAAAAACCTCTTGATATTGTTCAACCAATAAATAATGAACTCCAAACACAATCTGTGATATTTGAAAAGCCTACTCCAAAGGGCCCTATCAAAATAGTAGATGCTGAAAATATTGATGAACTCATAAATCTTTTACACAACGAAGCCAAAGTAATATAAAAATTATGTCAGTACTAGTTTATATCGAATCTGAAAACGAATCATTCAAAAAAACTGCTCTTGAGGTAGCTTCATACGGAAGAGCTTTGGCTAATAAAATGAAATGTTCATTAAATGCAGTTGTTTTTAATGCAAATAATAACTCCATTTTAGGTGATTATGGAGTCGATAAAATAATAAGCATTAAGACAGAACAAGAATTTATCGCAGAAATATATGCTGACTATTTAAGGCAGGTAGCAATAAAAGAAAATTCTCAAGTAGTCATATTAAGTAACAGTGCTAATTGTAAGTATTTAGCGCCATTCCTCTCTGTAGGTCTTAAAGCCGGTTATGTTCCAAACGTTGTGAAACTACCCGTCACTGTTTCACCCTTTCTTGTTAAAAGAAGCGCTTTTACAAATAAAGCTTTTTTGGAAACTGAGATTTTAACAGATATTAAAATTATTGGATTATCAAATAATGCATTCGGCTTAGTTGAAGAATCTGCTCAACCATTATCAGAAGATTTTACTCCAGAAATTAAAACTTCTAAAATTGAAATTAAAGGGGTTGACAAAGTAAAAGATAAAGTATCCATTGCAGATGCAGATATTGTTGTGTCAGCAGGCAGAGGCCTTAAAGGTCCTGAAAATTGGAATATGATTGAAGCCCTAGCTAATGTTTTAGGTGCCGCAACAGCTTGTTCAAAACCTGTATCAGATCTTGGCTGGAGACCTCACAGCGAACATGTTGGCCAAACCGGTAAACCAGTTGCTTCAAATCTTTATATAGCAATTGGAATTTCAGGTGCAATTCAACATTTAGCTGGAATTAATTCTTCTAAAATAAAAGTGGTCATAAATAGCGATCCTGAAGCTCCTTTTTTCAAAGCAGCAGACTACGGTATTGTTGGTGACGCATTTGATGTAGTTCCTAAGCTCATCGAGAAATTGAAGGCTTTCAAGCAACAAAACTCATAGCTCATAGAATTAAAGACATAGAAGTTTGGTATTTTAGGAATTAAAATTGTTATTTGTCATTATAAAAAATGAGTTTAATTCGACTAAATATTAAAGGAATTTCTTATAGCCAAACGCAAAGTGGTGCATATGCTCTTATTTTGAGTGAAGAAGATGGAGAACGTAAATTACCTATAGTAATAGGTGCTTTTGAAGCCCAATCAATAGCAATTGCCCTTGAAAAAGATATTCGACCACCCCGCCCTCTAACTCATGATTTATTTAAAAATGTTTTTAATTCCTTTAATGTTATTGTTAAACAGGTTATTATCCACAAGCTTGTAGACGGAGTGTTTTATGCTTCTTTAATTTGTGAAAATAATGATAAAGAAGAGATTATCGATGCACGAACTAGTGATGCAATTGCACTTGCGGTACGCTTTTCAGCACCAATTTTTACTTACAAAAATATCATAGAAAAGGCAGGTGTGATTCTTAGTAATGACCTGGACAAAAACGATAAAGAGTCAGCTAAAGATATTGTTTACAATGAATACAGGCTAAAAAATTTAGATTCAGAAAGCACATACAAAACAATGACTACTATAGAGCTAAAACAACTTTTAAAAAAAGCTGTACAAGACGAAGATTATGAACTTGCTGCAGAAATAAGAGATGAAATATCAAAACGCTAATTAACCTAAAATCGAATGAAAACATCTACAGCTATATTAGCATTTTTTTTAAGTCAATCTACATTCTCCCAAACTATTTCATCACAAATAATTGAAAATAAAGGGTTTAATTTTGAAAGCCTTTACCGTGGTCTCATAGGCATGATAGTCCTAATTGTTATAGCATTTTTGTTGAGTAATAATAAGAAAGCTATTAAATGGAAGAGTGTAGGCATTGGATTAATTTTTCAGCTTATAATAGCTATTGGAGTTTTAAAGGTTGATTTCGTTATGAAAGCTTTTGAATACGTTGGACAGGGATTCATAGCAATTCTTTTGTTCACGCAGGCTGGTACTAAATTTTTATTTGGTAATATGTTAAATGTGGATTCATTTGGATATATTTTTGCTTTTCAGGTACTGCCCACAATTATTTTCTTTTCAGCACTAACTTCAGTACTTTTTTACCTAGGAATTATTCAAAAAGTAGTCAAAGTAATGGGGTGGCTTCTAAGTAAAATATTACAAATTTCTGGAGCTGAAAGCTTAAGTGTTGCAGGTAATATTTTCCTAGGGCAAACAGAAGCACCTTTACTAATCAAAGCCTATTTAGAGAAAATGAATAGGTCAGAAATATTACTTGTAATGATTGGAGGTATGGCAACTGTAGCAGGCGCAGTATTAGCAGCTTACATAGGGTTTCTTGGTGGAGATGACCCCGTTTCACAATTATTTTATGCCAAACATTTATTAGCAGCATCGGTGATGGCAGCTCCTGGAGCCATTGTGATTTCTAAAATATTATTCCCGCAAACAGAAGAAATTAACACTGTTGTATCCGTTTCTAAAGAAAAAATAGGCTCTAATATCTTGGAAGCGATTGCAAATGGAACAACTGAAGGTCTTAAACTTGCTGTAAACGTTGGTGCTATGCTACTTGTATTTGTAGCGTTAATAGCTATGCTGAATGGTGTGCTAGGAGGAATAGCCGATTTTGATGGTTTTGTGATAGAATTTTTAAGAATTAATTGGAATTTCACGTCATTAAACGAAATTATCAGCTCAAACACTTCATATGAAAGATTATCTATTGAATTTATATTAGGGTATACTTTTGCGCCGTTAATGTGGCTTATTGGAATTGCTAAAGAAGATATGGCTCTTATGGGCCAGCTTTTAGGAATTAAACTTGCAGCTAGTGAATTTATTGGATATATACAATTAGCTGATTTAAAGGACATCACAAACCCAATTCACTTAAAATACAAAAAATCTATAATTATGGCTACTTATATGCTTTGTGGATTCGCTAATTTTGCTTCTATAGGAATACAAATAGGCGGTATTGGCTCCTTAGCTCCAGGACAAAGAAAAACACTTTCTGAGTTAGGAGTAAAGGCACTCATAGGAGGTACTATTGCATCATTACTTTCTGCAACAATCGCTGGGCTCATAATTGGCTAAAACTTCGTTAATAACTTTTCAAATTATTAGACTTCAAAACTTCGTATTAAAAGAGGTATTATTTAATTTTAAATCAATATAAATTCATAATTGTAATGAAACAATATTTAGACTTAGTTTCCCATGTTTTAAAACATGGTAACGAAAAAGGAGACCGGACCGGGACAGGGACAAAAAGTGTTTTTGGCTATCAAATGCGCTTTGATTTAAGTCAAGGATTTCCAATGGTTACAACAAAAAAACTTCATCTGAAATCTATTATATATGAACTCCTTTGGTTTCTTAAAGGAAGTACAAATATTGAATATCTGACAGAAAATGGTGTCCGAATATGGAACGAATGGGCTGATGAAAATGGCGACCTTGGTCCTGTATATGGTCATCAATGGAGGAATTGGAACAGTGACGAAATTGATCAGATTAAATTGGTAATTGATGCTTTAAAAACTAACCCTAATAGCCGAAGAATGTTAGTCTCAGCGTGGAATCCTTCGGTCCTTCCGGATAATTCTAAATCATTTTCAGAAAATATTGCTAACGGAAAAGCTGCATTACCACCATGTCACGCTTTTTTTCAATTTTATGTCCATAATAACAAACTATCGTGTCAATTGTATCAAAGAAGTGCAGATATTTTCTTAGGTGTTCCTTTTAATATAGCGTCATATTCTTTGTTTACGATGATGATGGCACAAGTATGCGGCTATAAGCCTGGTGATTTTATTCATACTTTTGGAGATGCACACATTTACAATAACCATGTAGAACAATTAGAACTACAACTTTCAAGAGAACCTAGACCTTTACCTAAAATGTTGTTAAATCCTAAATTAAAAAATATATTTGATTTCACTTTTGAAGATTTTAGATTATCAGATTACAATCCCCACCCTCATATTAAAGGAAAAGTTGCTATATAATAATATCTAAGAAATGTTATTTTTAAAACTCTAATATTCTAATTCATTGATAATAAAAAACCACCCACCTCTTACCGTAATTGTAGCAGTTTCTGAAAATCAGGTCATTGGAAAAGATAATGACCTCATATGGGATTTAAGCATTGATTTAAAACGTTTTAAATCACTGACTTCGGGTCACCACATGATAATGGGGAGAAAAACGTTTGAAAGTTTCCCAAAACCATTGCCAAATCGAACTCATATTGTAGTCACACGTCAAAAAAACTATAAAGTTCCTGATGGTGTTATAGTAGTAAACTCAATCAAAAAAGCAATTGAAGCTGTCAGAAATGATTTACAACCCTATATAATTGGAGGCGGGGAAATTTACAAACAAGCACTACCTTATGCCTCAATTATTGAACTGACTAGAGTTCATGGGGAATTTAACGGAGACACTTACTTTCCAAAAATCGACTTAGTTGTATGGGAAGAAATTAATAGAAAACGTATATCAAAAGACGAAATACATGCTCATGATTTTAGCTTTATCACTTACAAAAAACGTTTAAATATCTAAAAATTATATAATATGAATGCATATATTTTTCCAGGACAAGGCGCCCAATTTTCTGGTATGGGTAAAACACTTTATGAAAAATCTAAAGAGGCAAAGTCTTTATTTGAAGAAGCAAATTCTATTTTAGGCTTTGAAATTACAAAAACTATGTTTGAGGGAGAAGCTGTAGATTTGAAGAAAACTAAAATTACTCAACCAGCTATTTTCTTACATTCAGTAATTTTAGCCAAATGTTTAGGGGAAAAATTTAACCCTGAAATGGTAGCCGGTCACTCACTTGGAGAGTTTTCCGCTCTTGTTGCTAGTAAAGCACTAGACTTTGAAAGTGGACTTAAGCTTGTTGCACAACGTGCTCAAGCTATGCAAAAAGCATGTGAAATATCTAAAGGAACTATGGCGGCTGTTCTAGGTCTTGATAACAATATTGTGGAGAATGTTTGCAAAGAAATCAATGGTGTTGTAGTCTCTGCAAATTATAATTGTCCAGGACAATTAGTTATTTCAGGGACACTAACTGCAATTAATTTAGCATGTGAAGCCCTAAAAGAAAAGGGGGCTAGACGAGCTATAGTTCTTCCTGTCGGAGGAGCTTTTCATTCACCATTAATGGAACCTGCTCGTGAAGAACTAGCCGTTGCTATTCAAAATACTGAATTTAAAACACCAAGTTGTCCAATTTATCAAAATACAACTGCTAAAGCAGTAATGGATATAAATGAAATAAAAGTAAATTTAATTGCACAGCTTACATTACCTGTTAAATGGTGTCAATCAGTAGAACAAATGATAAATGACGGTGCAAAAATATTTACTGAAGTTGGCCCTGGTAATGTTTTACAGGGTTTGGTCCGAAAAATTAATCGAGAAGTAAAAACCTTGTCAGCCATTTTTTAAAATTAATTATGCAGAAAAAACAACTTTACATACTAATTCTAATTTTGTCCAACGTTTTTGTTGATCAATTCTCCAAATATTTGGTACGAAAAGAAGTTATTCCTGGCTCTCAAATAGAGATTCTAGGTGAAATTCTTCAATTGATGAATGTCGAAAATTCAGGAGCATTTTTAGGAATGGGTAGTGATTCTAACCCAACTGTTAAATTAATTTTTCTTCTGATAATACCCGCACTAGTTCTTACCTTAGTTACTTATCAATTATTTACGAGTAAATCTATTGACCGTTTGACTACAATTGGCCTAAGTTGTATTGTAGGAGGTGGATTAGCTAATTTGTACGACCGTTTCCTTTATGGCTCTGTAACTGACTTTTTGTTTATGGATTTTAATATTACACGCACTGGAATATTCAATACTGCAGATTTATCTGTGACCACAGGTCTAATTTTAATTTTATTATCTAGTTTCAAAGATTGGAGAAAAAATTCAACTAACTCAAACTAAATACCCTTTTATAGTATCAACAATGTATTCAATTTGGTCGTCTTCTAATTCGGTATGCATTGGAAGGGAAAATACTTGTTTAGAGAGTTGGTTTGTGATCGTGAAATCTACTTCATTATAACGATCGTTACTGTAAGCCTTTTGTTGGTGTAAAGGAATTGGATAATATACTCCACAGGGCACCCCTTTAGAATTTAAATGTGCTACCAATTCATCCCGATTTCCCTCTACAAGACGAATAGTATATTGATGGAAAACATGACAATTACAAGAAGTTGATGTATTTTCTTTATTGCAGCGTATAGCTGGTAATATTAGTGCATCTAACCCCCTTAATTTTTCTGTATACTTTCTTGCAGCTAATTGACGAGCGGCATTATAAGCATCCAAAAGCGGAAGTTTTGCATTGAGAACAGCTGCTTGAATTGAATCTAAGCGTGAGTTGACTCCTACAACGTCGTGGTGATAGCGTTTGTACATACCATGGTTTACAATACCTCTAATAGTGTGAGCTAAATCATCATCATTTGTAAAAATTGCACCACCATCGCCGTAGCATCCTAAGTTTTTGGATGGGAAAAAAGATGTTGCTGAAACATGCCCCATATTTCCTGATTTAACGCTGCTACCATTAGAAAAAACATAGTCGGCACCCATAGACTGAGCACAGTCTTCTATGACAAATAAATCATGTTTAGAAGCAATCTCCATTATAACTTCCATATTTGCACAGTGGCCAAATAAGTGTACTGGTACGATGGCTTTTGTATTAGGAGTAATAGCTTTTTCAATAATATCAACATTAATAGTAAACAAATTGGGACAAACATCTACAAGAACAGGTGTCAAGCCCAAAAGTGCAATAACCTCAACAGTCGAAGCGAAAGTAAAATCTGCTGTAATAACCTCATCCCCAGGTTTTAAGCCAAGCCCCATCATTGCAATTTGAAGTGCATCCGTACCATTTGCACACGGGATAACGTGCTTAACACCAAGGTATTTTTCAAGATTAATTTGAAATTCTTTTACCGCTGGGCCGTTTATGAAAGCTGAGGATTCCAAAATTTCAGTGATGGAATCGTTGACCTCAGATTTTATTTTTTGGTATTGACCTCCTAAGTCAACCATCTGTATTTTTTTCATAACAATTTACATTCGTTACTTAAAATAATAAGCGAATACAAAAATACAAAAATAGCAAGGCTCAAATGCAAAAATTATTATAAAGAATGTATTTTTGCTCAAAACAAACTCGATTGATTATTATTTATAAAATTGCAATTCAGCTTGCAAGTCTAATTCTACCTATTATTGGCTTATTTAATAAAAAAGTTAAAAAAGGTGTTATTGGTCGAAAAAAAACTTTGCCCTATCTAAATAATAATCTTAATCAAAATAAGTATGTTTTTTGGTTTCATTGCGCGTCTCTTGGTGAATACGAACAAGGGTTACCACTTTTCAAATCTCTTAAAGAAGCATATCCCGACGCTGAAATTGTACTTTCTTTTTTGTCACCTTCAGGATATGAGATCCGTAAAGAAAATCCAATCACAACTCATGTAGTATATCTTCCGCTTGACACCTCAAAAAACGTAAGAAAATTTTTGAAAATTTTATCTCCAAAGCTAGTTGTGTTTGTTAAATATGACTTATGGCCTAACTATTTAACAACATTGAGTAAATGTAGTGCAAAAGTTTATCTCATATCAGCATTATTTAGACCAAATCAGATTTATTTTTCCTCCATTTTTAGGTCTTTCAGTAGAGCTCTGTTCAGCTTTGATCATATTTTTACTCAAAATAAATCTTCTAAAGATTTACTTAATTCCATAGGATATATGTGGGCTACAGTATCAAATGACACTCGTTTTGATAGGGTTTCAAGCCAACTAAAACAAAATAATATTATATCATTTGTCGATAAATTTAAAGGGAATAATATTTGTTTAGTTGCAGGAAGTACTTGGCCTGAGGATATTGATATTATGTTACCATATCTCAAAAAAACACAAAATGAGATAAAATTTATAATAGCTCCACACCTAATAGAAGAACAAGAAATTATTAAATTAAAAAATAAACTTGGGGAAAAGGCCGAATTATATTCAAATTTAAACTCAAAAAGTATTGAAAAAAAACGAATACTAATAATTGATTCCATTGGTGTTTTGACAAAATTATACAGTTATGCTGACATAGCATATGTTGGGGGTGGAATGGGAGTTAATGGCTTACACAACACTCTTGAAGCAGCTGTATTTTCTATACCAATAATTATTGGTAAGAACTATGAAAGATTTCCGGAAGCTAAAGAAATGATAAAACTTGGTGGAGCTACAAGTGTAAGCAGCGTAAAATCTTTTCAAAAAGTTTTAGATTTATTACTAAATGATGAAAATTTTAGAGTTGAAAGAGGAAATATAAACAAGAGATACATTGATTCTAATAAAGGGGCTACAAAATTAATTTCAGAAAAGATAAATAGTAGTATTAATCTTTAGTATCGTCGTAAACTTTAATATAATCTATAATAAATTCTTGTGGGAAAACATTATTATCTACCTCAAATCCACCAAAATGACCTCCAATAGCTAGATTCAAAATGAGATAAAATGGTTTATCAAAAGGCCAAACGCTGTCATTCTTATTATCCGGCGAAAAAGTATAAACTATATTATCATCAATGGTAAATTGAATTTGATCTTTGTCCCAATGCATTGTATAAACATGAAAGCCTTGTTCAATATTATCTAAATTAGTGATTTTTGTATTTTTTGACTTCCCATAACTATCTGTTGTATGTAATGTTGTATGAATTTCACCTGGATTCTTCCCAACATATTCCATTATATCTATCTCGCCACAGGATGGCCAATAATTTTCGTCAATGTCATGACCTAACATCCATATAGCTGGCCACATTCCTGTTCCAGTTGGTAATTTTGCCCTTACTTCAACTGTCCCATACTGAAATTCAACTTTATCTTTGGTGGTGATCCTACCAGAAAAAAATTTGTTATTTTCTCTTGTTGCCTTTATGACTAAATTTTTATTCCTAATAAAAATATTTGACTTAGTATAATGTTGTAATTCTTTATTACCCCATCCACATAATTCTGGACAGCCATCACCCAATTCGTAATTCCAATAATTTATATCTAAAAAAGGTTCTTCAAAATCTTCGCTAAAGACAACTCTTTTTTTAGGATTATTCGGTATATAATCAACTGATAAAAACATTAGAGTTAATAATATTCTAAAAATCATTTTTAATAGAAAAAATTAGTGATTGAGTTTTTTCATTATTAGGCTTTATTGATAGACTTTAATATAGTCAACTTCCATAGCATCAACATATCCTTCAATCAAATTAGGATCGATTGTTCCACCATTTGTTCCGCCCATAGCTACATTAAATATGAAAAAGAAATCTTCATTAAAGGGATAGTAGGGGTCAGCATCAGAAATATTCATTGAGAAAAACTCAACACCATCAAGAAAAGTTTTAATGTTAGTTGAAGTCCATTCTAGACTATATATATGAAAATCTGTTGATGTAGAGTTTGTAGTGGGTAAGCCATACATAGCCCTATTTCCATTGGCAAGCTTCCAATGGAGGGTTGATGCAATTTCATCTTTATTTTCAAACTGTTCCATAATATCAATTTCACCACATTGAGGCCACCCAACATCTGGATAGTTAGCACCCAACATCCATAAGGCAGGCCAACTGCCTTGGACAGAAGGTAATTTTGCTCTAATATCTACCCTACCATATTTGAACTCAAATTTATCTTGGGTTTTTATGCGAGCAGAAGTAAAATTACCATTCGATTCTTTTATGACTTTAATCTTTAAAATACCTGATTCTTTTCTAACATTATTAGAACTTGATGTATATATCTGAGCTTCTTGATTTCCCCATCCACCTCCACCAGTTTCAGTTGTCCACTTAGAGCTATCAATGGAGCCTGTACCATTAAATTCATCAGACCAAACAAGTACATCATTATCACCAGATCCACCATTACCTTCAACATCAATTGTTAGATTTATAATTTTCATTTCAGAGTTTCCTGTTGAGGAATAAGCATAAACATAAAAAGGGAATTGAAGCAATCCCTGATCAGTTAATGTAAATGAGAAATCTCCAGATTGACTTTGTGTCTCCTCACCGTCGTTACCAATTCTAAACCCATAGTTGATTGCATCTTCAGCAGTTGCAATACCATAAAATACCCCTGAGCCATCTCCATTAGGGTTTTCACTGTTCTTTCCTTGAATAGTTAAACTAACTTGAAGATTGGTAGGAATGATTTCTTGTGAGCCACCATTATTATTGTCAGCGCTGTCATCACTACTAGAGCAAGAAAAAATAAAAAAACTTAAAAGAAAGAAAAATAAATTAAAATAGTTTGTCTTTTTCATAATCTAAGAAAAAAGAGGCAAATTGAGTTTTACCCTGCCCCATTTTAAAATTTAATCATTAATTTTATTCAGCTATTAGAATAAACCACCAAGTAAATTCAGTGGCTCCATCAACAGTTTTAAGATATAGTTCATTTTCATTGTAATCATATATCTCATAAATATGATTGCCTCCTGTGTAATAAGTAAAAAAAGCATCGCCTGTGAGGTTGATAGAAACCTGGCCAGGATCTGTTATGACCCAATTTTCAGTATAATCGGCATATTCGTAATTTAAAATATCAGCACCATCTTGGCCACCACTGCCATTATCTCCTAAATCTGCGTGAACTTGAGCTGTTCTTCCAAAAATAGTGCCATTAGTGATGTGATTAATGGTCCCATCAGAGCTAATAATCCAACGATCATCATACGAGCCTGTACCTGTTTTTTCTTCTACCCCAGCACCATACCATTCACAAGGTTCTGTTCCTCCAACAGGACCTAGACCAAAATGATTTGTAACTTCTGATTTTACACGCCATGTTTTTGAACCACCTCCCGTTAATGCTTGGATAAGCTCTGCCGGAGGCTCATAGGTTGCTAAAACTTCAAAACTAAATGCTAACGAAGTGGAATTTCCTGCAGTACCTGTTGCAATTACAACACCGTCATAGCTGTTTATACCAACAGTGTAAAAAGCTTGTTGTAAAATCCCTGAAGTTGTAATTGCTATAGTCTCTCCATTAATTATAAATTCATAGGAAATAGCATTATTTGCAGTAGCAGTGAAATTAACTATTCCACTACCATCGCCAAATGGATTTTCAACGTTAGTACCAACAATATCAATATTGACTTGTAAATTAGATGGACTTATTATTGGTCCAAACTCATAACTATCTTCCTCACAAGCTGTCAACACAACTAATGAAAGAAAAAGAATTGATAAATATTTTAAATTTTTCATAATTATTTTATTCTATTATTAGTGATACATTATCTAGGTTAACAACTCCGCTATCAGCTCCTAAATCAAATAAAACCCTAGCTTGCGGGGCACCAAAACCAATCGCCTCAAAAGTATAACTGTATGTCGTCCGAGTGGTTGTAATACTAGTAGTCTCAGCTACGTTAGTCCATGGATCTGCACTCAGCCCTATACCTGCTAAAATATCTCTGTTAGTGTCTGACCAAGCATCAAATGTTAATGTGTAAGTCTCTCCATTAATAAGTTCAACGAATTGACTTGTATTTACCTCCCAAGGATTTCCTGCAGAAGTGACATTAACCGAATAGTGCGTATTACCATCACTGTCAACAACAACTGGTGCAGCTGAACTAGGATCTACTCCAATTAACCAAAATTCACTTCCTAATTCAAAGTCCCCATTATTAAGAAGACCATCATCAAATTGTGCAGGTGGTCCATTTCCTAAAAATAAAGCTATGTTATCAAGGTTAACAACTCCACTATCAGCTCCTAAATCAAATAAAACCCTAGCTTGCGGGGCACCAAAACCAATCGCCTCAAAAGTATAACTGTATGTNGTCCGAGTGGTTGTAATACTAGTAGTCTCAGCTACGTTAGTCCATGGATCTGCACTCAGCCCTATACCTGCTAAAATATCTCTGTTAGTGTCTGACCAAGCATCAAATGTTAATGTGTAAGTCTCTCCATTAATAAGTTCAACGAATTGACTTGTATTTACCTCCCAAGGATTTCCTGCAGAAGTGACATTAACCGAATAGTGCGTATTACCATCACTATCAACAACAACTGGTGCAGCTGAACTAGGATCTACTCCAATTAACCAAAATTCACTTCCTAATTCAAAGTCCCCATTATTAAGAAGACCATCATCAAAAGCATCAGTTGGTTCTTTGTAAAAATAGAAATTATCTATATAGACAGTTGACGCTACCCCATCGGAATCTATTAATATTTGAGTGATTTTTTCTTTATTAGATAAATCTCCTCCGTCAAAACCTGTCATATCTATGTCAATTGATTGCCAAGAACCACTAACAGTAGCACCCAGAGATTCAATATCTTCTCCGCCATCTACTGTATTAACGATTTTGACTAATAATTCATTTGATACTCCGTCTGGTACCCAATAATCAATATGCATGGTTTCCATTTGTGATAGATTAATTCCCTCGGCATAATTAGTAACCATGCCAACAAAATCTAAATTGGACAATTGCCATGTATTATTTGACTCAATTGTAGTTGCTAAAAACCCACTAGATGACCAAGATGTTGGTAGCTCATCTAATATGACATTTGAATACGCATCACTAAATATAGAAATAACATCTTCAGGTTGTCTTGCCTGCGGAGTTGGAGCTGACTCAGTTGGGGCAAGAATTTCTGTAACTTCAAAATTCTCTTCAATATAAGTAGTCGTTTCAATGGCAGCGCCCAAGACAATAATAGTAATGTCGTAAACTCCAGCATCTAAATATTGTAAAACCGCCGTATCGCCTATATTGGCTGTAACTGGATCTAGAACACCAGGTTCCCCAGAATAAACCTCAAAATTAATCGCAAATTCTGCACTAACAGTAACATTAACCTGTTTTGAAATAGCAGCATCATTTTCGACAGTTACTACAAGATTTGTAGGAGCTTGAAATGAAATAACTAATTCTTTTGAAATAGATGTAGAGAGGCCAGTTACTCCATAAGCAGTTACAGAGACCGTGTAAGTTCCTTCATCATAAATATGTGAAATATTATTTCCATTCTCAACAGATTCTGGTTCTATTGTATCATCTCCAAAAATAATATCAAATGATACTGCTCCCTCAGCTGTAGGTAACATAGTGACAAGCCCAGTATTGTCCTGAGTTACGTCAAATTGAATAGCTAAATTTGTTGGAGCTGTTGCTGTACTCACAAACTCTATGTTTTCGTCATCAGCACATGTCCAAACAGTTAGTGCAATTAAACATAAACTAAATATATATCTTATTTTTTTCATACTTATTTGTTTTAATAATTTGGATTTTGACTCCAGTTTCCGTTAGAAAATTGAATTTCTTCAAAAGGTATTGGGAAAACTTCATGCTTACCTATCTCAAAGCCGTCAATAGCTAATGCTGCTTGTTCAGTTCGAACAAGGTCAAAAAATCTATGGCCTTCACCCATTAGTTCTAAGCGTCTTTCCTCCCATATTGCATTAGTTAATGCTGTACCTGAGGCAGAAATATTATTATCACTATTACCAAAAGCACGTTCTCTCACATCATTTAAATAATTAAGAGCTTGTGTATCGTCAACGCCACTTCTGTTAAGCGCCTCAGCAGCCATTAATAGAATATCTGCAAAACGTATAGATCTGTAATTATTTGGATTCGTTAAATTTTGATCGCCAATATTTTGATCGCCTTTGCGCGGAAGATATTTTCGGTTGTAAAAACCTGTGTGTTCATATCCCTCTACATATTCAGCACCAGTAGCATCAGCCCAAGCAACAATATCTAAAATTGCAATATCTCTTCTAACATCTCCAATTGAATAAGCATCATATGATTCTTGAACGGGAACATTGAAACTATACCCTGAATCATATACTGGACCTGTGTGAGCTCTGATTCCCATAAACCCAACAGCAACATTTCCTTCACTACACTGTAAACATCCAAATCCAGCCCCTTCACCGTCAGTATACTGAACTTCAAAAACTGATTCAACATTATTTTCACCTTCAAGTTCAAAAATTTGGTTGTAGTTTGATGCTAGTTGGTATGGCCCATTTCCGATTAAATCCTCAAATACATTGGCTGCCTCAGAAAATTTATCTTGATACAGGTAAGCTTTACCTAGCAATGCTTGTGCAGCTCCTTTTGTTACACGCCCTATTTGTGGTGCAGTGTAATTTAATGTATTTACTGCAAAAATCAAATCACTTTCAATGAGTGCATACACTTCAGATTCTGAATACCTTGGAACTGATGTTTCATCTCCAGGTGCAAAACGCTTACCAGCTCCGTTAAGTGCATCTTGATAGTTTTTAATCGGAATTCCTCCAAACCATTTGACTAACTCAAAATGATAATAAGCTCTTAAAAAACGAACTTCAGCGACCATAATTTCACGACCATCAAAGTCAGTTCTGTCTTGGAACTCTAAGAAATAATTAACTCTTTTAACACCAGCAAACATCCAATTCCAAATATCTCTCAGATTAGAATTAACAGGAGTATGAATCATATCATCAATTTGTTGAAAGCCTACTACGTCAGTAGCACTTTCTCCGCCACACAATGTATTATCTGAGGCAATCTCACCAAGTAAGTTATTAACATATGTTGCTTGCAATAAGTCATAGGCGCCAACAAGGGCTAAATAATAATCATCCTCTGAATTAAAATAACTCTCTGAATCAATCAGATAGTTTTCTTCTTCGTCCAAGAACTTATCCTCACATGAATAAATTCCGAAAGCAAGTAATAAACCTAATGCTATTAATAATATTTTGTTATTTGTTTTTTTCATTGTATTAATTTTTAAAATGAAATATTAAGTCCTAATAAGTATTGTCTTGTCACTGGATAGAAACCAGGGTCAATTCCCCCTCCAATAGCATTTCCATTAGTCGCTGCAGGATCAAAACCTTTGTACTTAGAAAAAGTAAAAGCATTATTAATAGAAGCATATAGTCTAACTTTAGAAATTTTAATATCCTCAGATAATGGTAAAGTGTATCCAAGTTGGATATTTTGAATGCGTAAAAAAGATGCGTCTTCTACAAAGAAATCAGAAAATAATTTATTAGAGGATGCTCCTGTTGTTGCTCTTGGTACTTCATTACTCGTACCTGGACCTGTCCAACGATCTAAATAATAATCTAACCTATTAACATTTGGCTGATCCCTCTCATAATTGCGAACCATGTCTTTCCCTAACTCCGCATAAGCATAAGCAGAAAAATCAAAGTTTTTATAATCAATAGCCAAATTGAATCCCATGATATAGTCTGGAAGNGGCTTTCCAATAAAGGTGCGNTCATTGGCATCNATTGTACCGTCCTGGTTGACATCTACAAACCGTAAATCNCCAGGTTGAGCAACATTNCCAAGCCCATCTTGAGANGGGTGTGCATCAACCTCTGCNTGTGTCTGGAAAATTCCATCAGTTTGAAGNCCATAAAAGTATCCTATGGGNTGCCCTACTTCCATTCGTAATGGCGCTAATTGTCCTATACCAAATGATCCTCCTTCAATAGCTACATCNGAATTAATNGATATAACTTCTCCTTCAAGTTGGGTAACATTGTAACCTAATCGATATGAAAGATTNTCATTAATATCATCTGAATANTTAAGCATTAATTCAAATCCTTTAGTTCTGGTAGTTCCTGCNTTAACAACAGGAGTNCCTGAACCTGGTGCTGTGGCGCCCAAAATTCCTGAAAATGGTAANCCAGGTATTAATAAATCAACACGGTCTTCCGAAAAGTAGTCNGCAACTATCTCTAATTTATTANCAAATAATTGTGCATCTANACCAATATCNAATTTTTCTGCTGTTTCCCAAGATGCTACGGGGTTNGGAAGTGCACCAAGTGCTGTACCNTTAGTAAGAGCATTGTCAAATACATAAGTCGCCTCTCCACTTAAAGTAGCTCTGTAAAGGTCACTNCCAACTAAATTACCTANTGTTCCNTAACTACCTCTTANCTTTAANAAATCAACGAAATTTACATTAAAAAATGATTCGTCAGAAANTTTCCATCCAGCAGTAACAGATTTAAAATAATCAACTCTATAATCACTATCAAAAGCTGAAGAAGCATCTCTNCGAATCATTCCTGATAAGATATATTTTCCTTTAAAATCNTATTGAAGTCTTGTAAAATATGATAAAAGTCTATTGTCGTATGTATAAGANCCTGTTTCTCTTGCATCACTNGTACCTGTGGTTAAAGCAATNTCTGCAAATTCCCAAGAGTTNTTNGGAACATCGAAGCCCGTAGCAAATAAACCATCACCCCAATCCTTAGTTACTGCCATACCAACNGTTACATCTGCATTNTGATCGCCAAAGTTGTTTTTGTAATTAATAAATGTATCCCAAGTGTAAGAGTTATACATCTGCTTGTTTTGACTNACTGTNCTTCTGTCAGTATTAAAGACTTTACCAGCTCCATAATTAACTATTGGAGAAAATGTTTTTGCTTTGTCTGTGTATGATTTAAAACCCATTCGAGTAGTTGCAGTAAGTCCTTCTANTACTTTATATTCNANCTGAAAGTTNCCTTCAATACTNTTTCCNAAATAGGAATTATATGTATCTCTNATCTGAGAAAAAGGGTTTATAATCTCATTNCCGAACAAACCATTTTCATCCTCTTGATCTANAGAAAATANTGGTGAATANCTAATAGCATTAAATAGTACAGATCCTAATCCNGACTCGTTAATTGTTCTTCGAGAATTAGCAAAATAGTTAAGATTTAAATTNGTTGTTAATNTATCNTTTACATCAATACCAAGACTTAACTTTACATTATCTCTTGTAAAATTAGATTTGTCACTGGCAATTATACCTTCCTGATCTAGGTGTGAAGCTCCTANGTAGTAAGTAANATTATCTGTACCTCCCGATAGACTAATNTTATGATTTGTAATNTTTGCAGAGTCAAATAGATTATTTTGCCAGTTNGTGTTATTTTCCAANTTATTTAANTTAGGAAAAGGGANAGATTGTCCATTAGCTGCATAACTNTCATTAATAAGAGCTGCATATTCCTCATTATTAAGAAGNGATAATTTTTTTGAAGTTTCTTGNGTTCCNCTATAAACATTATAAGAAACNTGNGGGGAAGAGTTTTTAGAACCTTTNTTAGTTGTTACTAAGATAACTCCGTTGGCGCCTTCGATNCCGTATATGGCAGCTTGGGCATCTTTTAAAACTGTTAACGATTCNATATCATCGGGNTTTATNCTATTCATTGAAGCTATATANCCATCNACCACTACTAATGGNTCNTTATCAGAGTTACTNCTAACCCCACGAATTAGTACTCGAAAACCACTTCCTGGTGAACCTGANGATGTNGTCACTGAAACACCNGAAGCTCTTCCCTGNAGGGCTTGAGCAACGTCAANTGGTTTTAATTTTTCTATTGTTTCTGACTTTACCATNGANACAGAGCCTGTCANATCTTTTTTACTTTTTGTACCATATCCAATAAGAACAATTTCATCAAGAGNCTCATTGTTTTCAACCAAATATANATCCATNTTAGATGAAGCCATTAANTCTTTTATTTCAAAACCTAAATAAGTNAAAACTAAAACTGAACTTGAAGAAACATCATTTAATGAGAAATTNCCATCAAAATCAGTAACTGTACCATTAGAAGTATTCTTAACAACAATGTTAACTCCAGGGAGGGGCATATTATCAACACTAGATTTAACTGTACCGGAAGCCGAAAACGTTTGCGAAAAAGCAAATGAAGAACATATCGAAATCAGCAAAAATGAATAAATTANTCTTTTCATAAAATTTTGGTTTATTTAATTATGTTAAAAATATCATAACGAATCGAAATAGCAAANAAAAAAGNTGCTACAATTTGTATACACTTTTTTAAAAACTTGAANATTNGTTATAAATANTTANNTGATNAAGCATAAAATTGAGGATTAAAGATACAAATTGAAATATTAAAATTTAAGAAACGTATACATTAATGTTGGGGATATGTATAGTTTTTTTAAGTATATAAACTTACTAAAGGCTCAAAATATAACTTGTTAGACCAGATTTTGGTGGCAAGTTTAATTTTTTTCGCAAACGATATCGCTTAACTTCAACACTTCTAAAAGAAATATTTAAAAGCGGTGCAATTTCTTTAGATGATAAATTTAGTCTTAAATAAGCGCATAATTTCAAGTCATTTGGAGTAAGGTTTTGATGTTTATTTTTAACTAGTTTTAGAAACCCTTTATCTGCATTATCAAAAGCTTGTTTGAAAAGCTTCCAATCATCTGTATTATTTAAATTTTTATCAATAATATTGATAACCTCAGAAATTTCTCGTGAATGACTCTCAGCTTGTAAAGCATCCTTAATTGTACTTAAAAACTCATTCTTTTTTATTAAACTCATGGTAGATATTGCGAGTTCACGATTTTTTCCTTCAATATCAATCTCTAATTTCTCATTTTTAAGCTCAATTAATTTTTGATTACTTTCTAACTCGCTCAAGGCAATTTCTTTTTGTGATTTTATTAGCAAGGCTTTTTCCTTACGATTATAGTATTGTTTATATATATTGTGAATTGATATCGAGCCTAGAAATAAGAAGATTATATAAACAATGATTGCAGAGATTGATAAATACCATGGTCGATTAATAGCAAGTGGAAATGAGGCTTCATTTAAAGTCAGAGTGTTTCCGACCTTACCCTTGACCTTAAAAATATAATCTCCATAAGGAAGATTTTCAAAAATTTGTGATGTGTCTGAACTCCAATTAGACCAACCTTGAGACCAACCTTCTAAAGTATAGGAGTATTTAGTATCCACAACATCTCCGTACTTAGGTATACTGAAGTTAAAATACAGGTTGTTGTTTTTATAGTGTAAGCTGGAACTTGATGTTAAATCCAAGGCTTGCTTAGTTTCATTTTTGACACTTGATAAAATGGAATTAATATTGACTTCATAAATATTATCTAGTTTTGGATTGCCATTCCTAAGAACAAAATACCCATTAGATGAACCTAGAATAAACTCATTTTGATCAATTTTAGTAAGATTTTCAAAACCCATAACAACATTTCTAAAATTGGAATATTTAATTGGAATTTGTTCAATAACTGGTTTGTCACTCAAGCTTCCTGGAGAGACGATAAGAATGTTATTCCCACTGAAGCACCATTTCATATTTTCTGATGAGTTAATATCTAAAAGGGTTGTTGTTGGACTATAATCTTTAAATATTTCGGATAAACTATTAGATTTCTGAAACTTCATTGATGCTTTTTCCAAACGATAAAATCCATTTGAAGATGAATAAAGGTATTCGTCTAAAAACTTTATGAAGTTTGAACCACTACCCTTTTCAATCGAATCTATTAGTGAATAGTTTTTTAGGGTTTTCATATCATTGGATAATTCAAGTTTAAAAAATCCCCGAAGTTCATGATTAACATAAACAATATTATTGAATATTTGAAAAAAACGACTGGATATGTCGAATCCTTCAATCTTATGACTGTAGGACCATTTATCAGATGATTTTTCTAAAACGTGAAGACCTTTATAATTACCCTGTAAAATTAAATTCGTATTTCTTATTTTCTTAAAATCCCAACTACCATTCGCATCGAAAATTCTTGTTTTTATTCTTTGATCTTCAATTATTAAAGTTCCTTTATTATGACCACAAAAAAGTAAGTTGTCAATCATTTTTAGTTTCCAAACCTGACCACTAGTACCTGCAATAAAATTAAAAGGGCCATCAAAATCCTTTTGTTTAATAAATAAGCCTTGATTTGTTCCCAAATACAAATGATTATCATAAATAATGGATGCATAAACAGTTCCAATTTGGCCAGATGAATCATTATAAGTACCAAACCTGGAAGATAAATTTACGTGGCTAACCCCTATATCCAAACCGAGCCAAAGATTATCCTTCTTGTCTTGAAAAAGGGATAAAATAGTATTGTTGTTTAGGCCTTTCTCAAAATCAATATTATATTTTAAACTACCATCAACATTGAGATGAATTATTCCATTAGAAATTGTCCCAAGCACAAGACTAGAATCTTTTAATTTTAGGAAGCTGTAAATAACTATTCTATTTAAATCAATTGTAGAGTTTGGTCGCCAATCTATTAATTTATTTTTTTCTAGGAATAAGACCCCTTTGTTATTAGTAATAAAAACGAGTTTATTATCAATTTTGGATATACCAACAATTTTAGATGACATAATTTTATTTGAGTTACTTACAAGAATAGTGTCGCCATTTAAGATTTTATATACACCTTTATTTTTCTTTGTAAAATATATTACTCCCTCAACATTAAATATCTTAGAGATTTCATCATCAGATTCAATTATAGTAACTAAACTTTTTTGCAAATCTATAATGTAGATCCTGGACAGAGATTGAAAAAGAATTAAATTATCGACAACTTCTATATTCCAAAACTGCTCTTCTTCTTGAATTAGAATACCTAATTTATGGGGTATTGATTCATAATCTAAATTGCCGTATTTATTCCTACTCCAAATCCCAAAGTCCATATAACTACCAGAAAAAATCTTATCCCCGACTGCTTTAACTGATCGAACAATTGAGTTATTTATTTGATTGTCTGGTACAGGATATAACTTCCAACTAGATCCATTAAACTCCAACAGACCAGAATTATTCGCGAAATACATAAATTCATTATCTGTTTGAGTAATACCCCAGTTCTGACTTTCTGCACCATAAGTTTCTGGAGTAAAAGACATTACAATAGGGTTTTCTTGCGAATAAGCAATAAGAGAAATAAAAAAGCATATCGATAATTTAAATAGTCTCATCCTTAAGAATTAATATTAATTGAATTGATAATTAAGTTATTCTTATTTTTCTAAATATATATAAAAAATAAGACATAAATAAAAACAACAACATTATATTAAAAGACCCATACAAAAATATATGCTTTAGGATATTTATTTAGGTTATTATTTTTAATTACAAGAAGAGATTAAAAATAAAAATTAATTTTTAATAGATTTAAATTTATATTTTAAAACTTAACATTAAATTTACATTCCTTAATTCAAATGTAATATTCTAAGATTTGAATTAAAGTTATTATTTAAGATAAGTTTAAAATATTTAATTAATGATATTTATAAATTTGTGTTTCATTTTAAAGTGTTATTAATATGAAAGAAAATATCTTATCGTTTAAAAATAAAAAATTATCTTTTTTTGTGCTTGTTCTTGTGTTGTTTAATTTTTGTGATGCTCAGAACGACAAAGGAAATTGGATAATGTACTTCGGTACTAATAAAATCAGTGAAAAACTCAGTATACATTCGGAAGCACAGTATAGAAATCATACTATTAGCCCGACAAATACTGAACAGCTACTTCTAAGAACAGGGTTAAACTATCATTTTAAACCAAATGCCTTTGCGACTTTGGGTTATGCACACATTGGAAATTATTTATTTGAATCGGATAGAAAAAGTCCTGAGACAGAAGAGCACCGTATTTGGCAACAATTTATAACAACAAATAACCTAGGACGTGTAAAATTTGAGCACCGTTATCGTTTAGAGGAAAGATTTATTGAAAAGGAATTTAAAACCCGATTCCGCTACAGATTAATGCTGTTTATTCCCCTTAATAAAGAAAAAATTGAAACTGGAGCATTATACCTTGGGGTGTACGATGAGTTGTTCATAAATAACACCACCTTGTTTTTCGATCGAAATCGTCTCTATGGTGGATTAGGTTATCAATACGCTAAAAACATTCATTTTCAAATGGGTCTTCTCAGACAAGAAACCCAATCCCAAGCTAAAACATTCTTACAGTTCGGTATAATTTTTAATACTGATTTAACTAATATTAATTTGAATTAATTCATAAAATAAATAAATTTACATATTAATAAATATCAAATTAAAATCTTAAAAATATTTTTAAAAAATGATTACAGAAGAGCAAGTATTAGAAGCCCAAGAAAAATGGGGTAACGGAGTAGTTAAAATTGGTGCTTTGAAAAATCAAAGAACTGAGTGTGAATCTTTTACAAGTACATTTCTTGATGAACGTTATGCTTTTGATTCAAGTTTAGTTATATTCAAACCTACTAAATGCGAAATTCAACAATTTAGACCAACAAAAGCTGAGGCCTTATCTTACTTCATAGCAGGTGATGACAGAGCCTGTAACGAAGACAAAGGCTTTGCAATTCAACCTTGGACCAAAGTAAGATTTGAAAATGCAGGAATTATTCTTGAAGAATACAGAGCTATTTCTATGGGAAATTATTTCTTTACAGATTTGGACGGAAATGAAGCCAAAGTAGAATACACTTTTGGTTATAAATTGATAAATAATGAATTGAAAATCGATTTACATCATTCATCATTTCCTTACAAACAAGCCTAAATATATCTAGCTATTGATTTATTGTTTATGAATTTAACTACTCAAAATCAATAGCTATTTAACAATAAGCCTTTGTTGCTTTACTATAAATTTAAGCGCTAAATCTCCTAAACTATTCCCCTCTAAGTCATTGTATCTCCAGGGGCCATGACCTTTACCTTCAAGTGGATGCAAGACATATGGAGCTCCAGTTTGTTCATAAATATCTCTTAAATCTTCAGCGTTTTTGTAACTTACAATCTGATCTTTGGTCCCATGAGCAATAAACAATGAAGGATTATTTCTGTTATACAATTGCTTTTGATAAAGTTCATTGATACCATCCACA
The DNA here is from genome assembly GCA_002698705.1 of Formosa sp. Classification (GTDB taxonomy): domain Bacteria; phylum Bacteroidota; class Bacteroidia; order Flavobacteriales; family Flavobacteriaceae; genus UBA3537. The sequence goes on from NZZM01000046.1 coordinate 52,642, forward strand.
GACCCTTTTGAACCCCAAAAATCTAAAATAGTCTTGACATTAAAATTTATTTTTGGATTCGTAGATAAAAGTGTTGGATCTTGTTCTATCGTTAATTCATTTTTATAATCTTCGTTATCACTTAAACCAACAGCTAGAGCAGAAACAGCGCCAGCAGAACCACCACCAACAGTAATATAGTTTGTATTTATTCCATATCGTTCTTGATTAGCTACAATCCAACGCATTGCTGCTTTTGCGTCTCTTATAGCAGGATAGGCTGCCTTTTTTTGATTCTTTTTTTTGTCAGTTCTTATTTTATTAATGTATTGACTCCAATCGTTAGGCACACTCCCAAAATCTTTCATGAGTCGATAGTTTATAGTAAAAACTACCCAACCACGTGATGCGAAAAAAGTAGACATCTCTACAAAGGGAAGTTTTTCTTTGCTTCCATTCCTAAATCCACCACCATGGATTAAAACCATAACGGGGCGATTAAAAAAATTATTTCTTGGATTATAAATATCTAGTTTTAATGGAACTTGTCTAGGATTCTCGAAATTAAATGAGTCATGGCTTAGGCCATAGCCATAAATAATATTTGTGTTTATTTCAACTTCGTATTTAGAATCAAAATATACTGTTGCAACATCAGAACTAATTTTCGTGGGAATATGAATCCCAAAAGAATTAAAAATTAAAATTAGTCCAGCTATACAGAATTTAAATAATAGATTATTCACTATTTTACTTTGAATTTCACAAGATAATTACCCTATTTTAAATTGTTTTATAAAAGTTAATTTGTAATTTTATAGATATTAACTAATACATAAAATTATGAAAAAAATAGCAATTCTTTTTATTATAAGTCTAATTGCGTTCAGCTGCAATAATCAGCACCCAGATTATTATAAAAATTTAGAAACAGCAAAAAAATTATTCCAACTTCATGAAGTTGAAGACTATGAAGGTCAAGATGCATTAATAAGTAGCGAATTAGTATCCGAAGCTTCTTTATATGGGTCAGAAAAAATGAATAAAGCACAATTTATGGAAAATGTGAAAGGATATCACATGGCTTTTGATAATCTAAAATATACCGCTGAAGTGTGGCTCCCTGGAACAGATACGCTTGGAAATTTTGATGGAAGTGTTCGAACTTATGGGGTATGGACAGGTACACAAACTCAAACAAAAAAAGAATTAAACCTTAAAGGGTATTGGTATTTTAATTTTGATGATGATGGTAAAGTAGTTGGACAAGGTGATTACTTTGACTTTGGTGGAATGTTAGACGCGGTTTATTCAAAAAATTTAATTATTGCTTCTATTCAAGCAAAAAAAGGAAAATTAGAAAATTTATTGACAGTATTGAACGGAGATAATGGATTACCAACTACTCGCTCGTATGATGGTTGTCTGTCTATTGAAATGACAGTAAATAAAGAAACTAATACCGTTTGGTTGGTTGAAAATTGGGAAAGCACAGAAAAATTTATTAATTACCTAGAGTGGAGACAAAATGAAGATGATATCATTCAAAAAATGGCTCCCTTGTTAGTAGGTGGAGAAAGTGGTTTAAAAATTGCTTTTTCTAACAGCGAATATAAATCCTTTTAAAATTAATTAACAAAAATCAATAAAATGAAAAATTACGTATTATCAATAATTGCTTTAATTTCAGTAGCCTATTCATGCTCTAATACAAATACTACAGCAATAGAACAGGCATCTGAAGAGGCAACGGATTTTATAAATGGTCAGTTTGATTATTTTACAAATAACAGTCTAGAGGAAGCAAAAACCATCTGGTCTGAGGATGCTGTTTTAATTGGAACAGATGCTGCTGAATATTTTGTTGGCTGGAATGAAATAAAGATTGCTGTTAAAGGTATGCTTGCAATTGAAGACCCAATATTTAAAACTCGTGACCTCAATATAATAATGAGTGATAGTGGAGATATGGCTGCTTTTACTCAAATTCTAGATTTGACATTTGAAATGGGTGAAGAGCCAGCAGAGGTTAAAGACATAAGAAATAGTGGTGTCATAAAAAAAATTGGGGAGAGTTGGAAGATTGTACAGAACCACTGGTCTATTGGCTTGGAAGGTCAAGCAGTTGAATATGATATGACCGAATAATTGTTGTAAATTACATTTATAAATTTAAAGGCATCATTTAGATGCCTTTTTTAGTCAAAAAAATGAATAAATATCACATAATAATAGCTATAATTCTTCTTAGCAGCTGTTCATTGCAAAAAAAATATCAAGAACATAAGTATGAATTTGAAGAGGAGATTCAACAACTTGAATTAAAAAAAGACTATACAAATGAAAATGAGTACTTATTGTTTATTGGAAGTTCTAGTATAAGGCTTTGGAATAATATTGACGAAGACGTTAAGCCATATAAAAGTGTAATGAGAGGGTACGGTGGAGCACATTACTATGATCTTATACATTTCATAGATAGATTGACGAAAAATCATGTGAAAGCAAAAGCAGTATTATTGTTTGTGGCAAATGATATAACAGGAGGTAATGAAGAGAAGAAACTAGAATTAAAACCTAAAGAAGTAAAGAAACTATTTGTATATGTATACAAAAGAATTAGAAAACAATTAGGCGACGATATTCCTATATTTAAAATTGAAACCACTCCAACTCCAAAAAGATGGGAAGTATGGCCTAAGATATCTAAAGCAAATGACCTAATTAAAGCTTACACTAAAAACCGAGCAAATATATATTTTATTCCAACAAGGAGCTATTACCTGAACAATAGCGGTAAGCCAATTAAAGAATATTTTATGGAAGATCAACTTCATCTAAATAACAAGGGATACAGACTGTGGGGTGAGATTATAAAAAAAGAAATAAATAAAATACTATAAATTCTGCTTTTTAAAGTTTAGTGTTACATATTATGTATATATTTATACTATATATAAATTATTATAATTATAAATTATATAGAGATTTTATGATAAGGAAATTATAAATAATTTAGCATATCTACCAAATATTTAAATTACAATTTTTACTAACATTTCACAATTAAAGTGTTACAATAATTATTGTAACATTCATTGAAACTTTAGAGTTTTAAGATTTACTTACTCAAAACTTATTATCAAAATAAAAAGGGAAACTCGCAATATAAATTTCGTTGTAGCAATAATTATAAATACCCCTACACTTAATAAAAGTTTATTTATTATCTAAATTGTATCAAACCACATTGTTCTTACTTTTATTAGATATAAATATAATGGTGATACAAGACAGTAGCATCAATCCAGCCGGAAAGAATTTATGAATTTCATCTGAAACCCTAAAGTGCATAATTATTGCACCCAGCATAAGTAGCCCTATTATACTTGAACATGGGAGGATGAGTTTATTATAAATTAAGCCTATCAATAAGCCTACCGCTGCTGCTATTTTTAGTCCACCAATTAAATATAAAAATGGCTTGTCAAAACCATAAACGATAAACTCCTCAAGCATATTAGCTGCATCACCTCCGCGGTAAATTGTAGATTTATTAAATCTGAATAGCCATACGTTAAGCACAACTATTGAAACGAATAAAATTAAAATTTGCTTTAAATACTTCATCTTTTACTTTTTTTTACGTTAATAAATATATATAAATTAATCATTAAATAAACCATCGCAGGCATTGATTCTACAAGACCATCCCCAATATAAATACGAGTCCCTAGTGCACCACCCATAATTATTGCTAATAAAAGTGATGACAATAATCTTAGTTTATAAATGTATAGCCCAATCAATAAACTAAGACCAAATACTATTTGTAAGCCTCCGATTAATTCTCTGAAATCCTGAAATCCATAACGAATAAATTCTGATTCATAAAATGGAAGATAAAGAGTTAAAAAACCATAAATTAAATGAGAAACTCCTGAAAATAAAATGATTAATTTTTTCATATGCCTAAGCTAGTTATTTTAAGAGATTTATAAATGAAAGAAATGTTAAATAAAAAATGTTTAAAAAATAGATTTCGCGTTAACTGTCAATAAAGAATCAGTATTGGATTAACTTTTGAATAAACTTAATTAATTCAAAAGTTTGTGTTTTTAAATTGAGAAAATAAATATAAAGGACAAACCGCTAAACAGTGCAAAAAGTGTGATTTTTAGAACTAAAATCGTATTAGTAATAAAACAAAAAACCCATAACAATTGTTACGGGTTTTGTACTGAAGACGGGACTTGAACCCGTACGGCCTAATGGCCATTGGATTTTAAGTCCAACGTGTCTACCAATTCCACCACTTCAGCATAAGACTTA
>NZZM01000047.1 GCA_002698705.1 Formosa sp.
TAATTATTTATACTGCTATAAAATGGTATAAATACAACTAAAATAAATCGTGGGTCATACTGGATTCGAACCAGTGACTTCTACCCTGTCAAGGTAACACTCTGAACCAACTGAGTTAATGACCCTATAGCAAATGCAAAAATAGGAATATCTTTGAATTTCAAGGATTTTTTTTAAATTTATAAAAACTAATCCAAAATAATATTTTTCGTTGTTTATTTTAAGTGATACAAAAGCTATAACTTATACTATTGAGATTCTTTCTGAGGAATGGGTAAGAAATACTATTGTTTCATTTTTAATTATTTTTTCAATTTTAGCCTTGGCTAGGTTTTCAACAAAACAGCAAAATATTTATTTCACCTATTTTATGGGTGTTGTAATATTTTTAAGTTCTATAATAAGTCCCATACGAACTTATATTTCTGGAAATTTTAGCATTGCAGTGGATTTACCATTTCATCTTTGCGGAATTTCAGCTTTGATTTGCTCTGTTATCCCATTTGTTAAGAAAAAACAGGGTTTATTTGATTTTGTTTTCTACACTGGAATTATAGGAGGAATTATGGGGATACTAACTCCTCAAATGACTGACTATGATGGAAGTTTTTATGTCTATTTTGTGTTTTACGTTCGACACATTATTATTTTTACAATGCCGATATTCTTGCTTCAAAATTTAAATCTCAAACTGTCTAAAAAGTCGATGATTAAAACCTTTCTGATACTAAATTTGATGTTAGTTTTTATTATGCCTTTTAATTTTTACACAGGAGGTAATTATATGTACCTGGCTGAACCACCACAAGTTAACAATCCTTTAGTTATTGGACAATGGCCCATTTATATTTTATGGTTTGAGGTTTTTGTAATTATTTTTTTAATTATACTTTATAATTTGTCTAGTATTTCTTTAAAATATAGTGCTAATAACAGTGTTTAGGACGACTTTAGTATCTTCGCAACTATATTCAAATCTATGAAACCCAAAAAAACAGTTATTATAACAGGAACAAGTCGAGGTATTGGCTATGAACTGGTTTCACTTTTTTCAAATGCAGGATATTCTGTTTTAGCATTGTCAAGAAATACTAATCCTGTTTCAAAACTGAATGATAAAAATATAACACCCCTTAAATTTGACTTGAATATCCCTGCAGATTATAAAAATGTTGAAATTTACATAAACAAGCATTGGAAACAAGTTGATGTTTTAATAAATAACGCTGGTTCAATTTTAAATAAGCCATTTTCTAAAACAACTATTGAAGATTTTAAGAATGTGTACAATACTAATGTTTTTGGTGTAGCTGAACTTACTAAACTTGTTATTCCATTTATGCCTTCTAATGGTCATGTTGTTACTATCAGCTCAATGGGAGGGGTTCAAGGCTCTGCCAAGTTCGCTGGATTATCTGCATACAGTTCAAGTAAAGGAGCTGTAATAACTCTTACAGAACTTCTTGCTGAGGAATACAAAGACTCTGGACCTTCATTTAATGTTTTAGCTTTAGGTGCAGTTCAAACTGAAATGCTTGAGGAAGCTTTTCCTGGATACAAGGCGCCTTTATCCGCAGTTGAAATGGCCTCTTATATATTTGATTTTTCAGAAAAAGGCCAGAAATTCTATAACGGTAAATTACTTGAAGTTTCTAGTTCAACTCCCTAGTTCGTTTTTGATGTTTTGAAAACGTTTTTAATACTAAAAAAAAATAATTTGTTACTTTTGTAACAGAAAAAATAGACTTTAAATGTTTAACAATTTAAGTGAAAAATTAGATAAAGCTTTACATGTTTTAAAAGGCCACGGGAGCATTACAGAAATTAATGTTGCTGAAACATTAAAAGAAGTTCGTAGAGCTCTTCTAGATGCAGATGTCAATTACAAAATCGCCAAAGAATTTACAAACAAAGTTAAAAATAAAGCTCTAGGGCAAAATGTTTTGACTAATCTTCAACCTGGTCAATTAATGGTAAAAATCGTTAAAGACGAGCTTACTGAATTAATGGGCCGAGATGCTGCAGGAATTAATTTATCAGGAAGTCCAACCGTTGTTTTAATGTCTGGACTTCAAGGCTCTGGTAAAACAACTTTTTCAGGAAAGCTTGCTAAGTTTCTCAAAGATAAAAAATCTAAAAAACCGATGTTGGTTGCCTGTGACGTCTACCGCCCAGCCGCCATAGAACAATTGAACATTGTTGGTGAACAAGTTGGAGTTAAGGTTTATAGTGATTTAGGGAACAATGATCCAGTAGCAATTGCAAAAGCTGGTATTGTAGAAGCTAAATCATCGGGTTGTGATGTGGTTATTATAGATACAGCCGGTCGATTGGCTGTTGACCAACAAATGATGACTGAAATTTCTAATATTCATAAGGCTACAAAACCAGATGAGACTCTTTTTGTTGTTGATTCAATGACTGGTCAGGATGCCGTAAACACAGCAAAGGCATTTAATGATATTTTAAATTTTGACGGCGTAATTCTTACCAAGTTAGATGGGGATACAAGGGGAGGAGCAGCTATTTCTATAAAATCTGTTGTTAATAAGCCGATAAAATTTATTGGAACTGGCGAAAAAATGGAGGCTATAGATATTTTTTACCCAGCAAGAATGGCTGACCGTATTTTGGGGATGGGCGATGTTGTATCTCTTGTGGAGCGTGCGCAGGAACAATTTGATGAGAAACAGGCTAGGAAAATACAGAAAAAAATAGCTAAAAATAAATTTGGGTTTGATGATTTTCTGTCACAAATTCAACAGATCAAAAAGATGGGGAATATGAAAGATTTGATGGGTATGATACCTGGTGCTGGAAAAATGCTTAAAGATGTTGATATTGACGACGATGCCTTTAAACATATTGAAGCTATTATTCATTCTATGACCCCATCCGAGAGATCCAATCCATCATCAATAAATTCAAGCAGAAAAAAGCGAATAGGCTTGGGTTCAGGGACATCAGTTCAAGAGGTAAATAAATTGATGAAACAATTTAACCAAATGAGCAAAATGATGAAAATGATGCAAGGGAATAAGGGTCGAAATATGATGCAGATGATGAAAAATATGCCAAGTTAAAATTTTATAATGATATTATTAGACGGAAAAAAGACAAGTGCTGATATTAAACAAGAAATTGCCAAATCAGTTGAAGAAATAAAGAAGCAAGGGAGAAGAGCCCCTCACTTGGCAGCCGTTTTAGTTGGTATTGATGGTGCCAGTATGACCTATGTAGGGGCAAAAGTGAAGGCTTGCCAATTAGTAGGATTTGAGTCTACGCTTATCAAACTTCCAGAGGACACCTCTGAAAAGGCTTTATTACAACAAATCGAGGCTTTAAATAATAATCCAGATATTGACGGTTTTATAGTTCAGCTACCACTTCCTAAACATATAGACGAGCAGAAAGTTATAATGTCCATAGATCCGAATAAGGATGTTGATGGGTTCCACCCGGTAAATGTGGGCCGACTAACCCTAGGCCTGCCAACCTTTATTTCTGCAACCCCTTTTGGTATTATGGAGCTTTTAGAACGTTATGAAATTCCCACTTCTGGTAAACATGTGGTTGTTATTGGTAGAAGCCATATTGTTGGCCGACCTATGAGCATTTTATTGAGTCAAAAGCGTAAAGCAGGCAATGCAACTGTTACAATAGCTCATAGCCGAACAAAAGATCTTAAATCACTCACTCAACAAGCAGATATTGTTATTGCAGCCCTTGGGATTCCTGAGTTTTTAACGGCTGATATGGTAAAAGATAATGCCGTAATCATTGATGTTGGAATTACTAGAGTCCCTGATGATAGCAAGAAAAAAGGCTACAGAATTACTGGGGATGTGGACTTTAAAGCGGTTTCAAATAAAGCCAGCCACATCACACCTGTTCCAGGTGGTGTTGGGCCAATGACCATTGCCATGTTATTGAAGAATAATTTACTAGCCTATAATGGAATTGGCTAAACGCCAAATTAATCAACATTTTTTTCGTTCAACGCCTCCAGGACCTGGATTTTTTAATTAAAAAAAACTATTTAGCAAAAATTTGACTAAAATCTTTGAAGGATTTAAACTCAAGAGCATTTCCGGACGGGTCTAAAAAAAACATCGTTGCTTGTTCGCCAACTTCCCCTTTAAATCTAACATGGGGTTCAATTTCAAAATCAATATTTTTCTTTTTTAAACGATTTGAGAATTCATTAAATTGATCCCAATCTAAAATAACCCCAAAATGAGGGACAGGGACTTGTTTTCCATCAACTTCATTACAATGCATTTTGTGATTTTCTTTTGGTTTGTAATGAAGGACTAGTTGATGCCCAAATAAATTCATATCAACCCAGTTAGTACTACTTCGACCCTCTAGGCAACCCAAAGTTTCTCTATAAAATTCTCTACAGGATTTTAAATTCCAAACTGGAATTGCAAGATGAAAAGGATTTGTTTTTGTATTCACTTCTATGATTTTTTTGAATTTTTTAAAGAATTTTTCAAAGTTTTTAATTCCTCGTGGGTTAAATCTCTATACCTTCCAACTTTACTTTTCAAGTGAATATTCATTATTCTAACACGCTGAAGTGACTCGACCTTATAGTTTAGGTACTCACACATACGTCTAATCTGTCTATTTAGTCCTTGGGTTAGGGTAATTCTAAATGAATTTCGACTTAATTTTTGAATTTTACAGGGTTTAGTAATTGTATCTAAAATGGGAACCCCCTCTGACATCCTTTTAATAAAGGTTTGTGAAATAGTTTTATCTATCGTTACAATGTATTCTTTTTCGTGATTATTACTGGAGCGTAAAATTTTATTGACAATATCACCATCATCAGTCAATAGAATTAAACCTTCGCTATCTTTGTCTAGACGACCAATTGGGAAAATTCTAGTAGGGTAATTAATAAAATCTATAATATTGTTTTTTTCAACTCGGGTATCTGTAGTACAAACTATCCCCAAGGGTTTATTAAAAGCAATATAAGTTGATATTTTTTTATTATTTTTTATGATTTCACCATCAACCTCAATCTCGTCCTGGGGATTTACTTTCTCTCCCATAGTGGCTAATGTTCCGTTAATTTTGACACGTCCTTCATCAATGAGTTTNTCTGCAGATCTCCTNGAGCAAAATCCNGCTTCACTAAGATATTTATTGAGTCTTTTTNGTNAAGATTCCATAGCTTTAAATGTACAAAACTTTATTCTTCAATAAATTTTGAAATAGTTTCTATCACTATTNTACTTTTTAATCCGTGACCTANACCATNTGTTGTNAATAACTCGCAATTTTTTAAAGATGATTNAATTTCTAAAGCATCAGAATATGGAATTACAGGGTCNTTCTTGTCGTGGATAATAAGAGTTTCAATATCCATTCCATCTATGAACTTAGATGTGTTGAAATGAGACGATGGGAATCCGAATCTTTCTTTAATTTTTAACTCCATTCCACAAATCAGTCTTTTATTGTAGCCCATAAAATAAATATAATTTTTGAAAATCCCTGAGAAGCCAGCGGGGGAGCCTAAAAAAACCAACTTTTCACAATTATTATAATTACTATTTTTTAAAAAAAATGAAATAGCCATACATCCAACAGAATGTCCGATTAAAATGGATGGTTTAAATCTCTCACAAACAACAGCTATAAATTTAGAATATAAAACTGCATTAAAACTTTTACTTCCAGATGCGCCATGTGCAGGAGCATCCAAACAAATAATATTGAAATTATTTTCTTTGAGTGAATTGATAGTATTTTTCCATCGACCAGAATTACTTTCCCAACCATGAGCTAGTAAAACTGTATTGCCTGCCCCTTCCCAATTATAAGTTGCTATGTCTATGTCTTGAAAATATAATGTGACTTTTTTTGCCATTTCAAGTATAGGGTAGGGCTTCGTAATTCGGCCTTTTAGTGGATTAGAAAATAAATCTAAAGCCCATTTTGAGCCTAGGCTAATACTAATGTAGCTAACTAAATTAAGAAAGTTACCAATAATCCACGCGATAGCATTTTTCATATTAGTACCATTGAATAAAAAAGTCTTTTATTTTTGCTTTTTGTGGAATTGATACAGCTTCAATTTTTGTGGTCATATCATAACGTAGGTTTTCGGGTAATTCTTTTTTGTCTATTGTGAAATAAGCGTTTATTTCATCAACTGATATGATTAGATTTCTTAATGTATTTTGGATACTTGAAATATTGTAGTTTTTTGATATGCAGCCAAAATCACAAATTTTGTCTAAACCTTTTTTAGTCTTATAACGTTTATCCATTATTCGGACATTTTGAATAGTTGATAATGAATCAAGAGCCTCTTTTGGAGTAAGTTCTAGTAATATGCTTTTTGTTTCTTTATCAAATATGCTAATAATATTACTGCCTGATATGAACTCATCCCCTCCAATAAATTTAGTTATTGAGTCATTTATAAATATTTTTTTTAATTCACTAACAGTGGTTGAATCTGTTAAAGCTCCAACGGATTGATTAGAGACTAAGTAGGGGTCTGGTTTTGAATTACAGCCAGTAATCAAAAAACAGAGTCCAATAATGTAATAAAAGTTAGATTTCATAAATTACAGATAAGTATTAGTATTTTTTTTGTAAAAATAAATCAAGTTTTTGTACATAAACAGAAATCTGTAAACTATTTTTGTTTTAATGCCAAAGCTAGAAACACAAGCGCTTGTGAATGCTGGAAAGATGCTACCTCTTATGGAAGCATTTTATACTATTCAAGGCGAGGGATACCATAAAGGGACAGCTGCTTATTTTATAAGGATAGGTGGTTGTGACGTAGGATGCCATTGGTGTGATGTAAAGGATAGTTGGAATGCAGAACTGCATCCGCCAACAAATATCGAATTCATAGCAAAACAAGCGGCCAATTTTAGTGATACTATTGTAGTGACTGGAGGTGAGCCTTTAATGTGGGATATGAATCCTCTTACAAACTTATTAAAAGAAAAAAATCTTATAACTCATATTGAAACTTCAGGAGCTTATCCTTTAAGTGGTGATTGGGATTGGATCTGTTTGTCTCCAAAAAAGCGAAAGCCTCCAGTTTTTGAAATTTACTCAAAAGCTGACGAACTTAAAGTAATAGTTTACAATAAAAGTGATTTTAAATTTGCTGAGAAACATGCTGAGAAAGTTTCTAATAGTTGTATTTTATACCTTCAGCCTGAGTGGAGTGCCAGAGAAAAAATAACACCTTTTATTGTAGAATATGTAATGAAGCATCCAAAATGGAGAATTTCTCTTCAAACTCATAAATATCTTAATATTCCTTAAGGTTTATTTTTACTTTAATTAAATTATTTAACTAAATCGTATAATTTTATATATTTTAATTACATTTTTGTATTAAATAAATATATTTAGTTATAATTTATAATTAAATATTAATAATTTATTTATATTATTAAATATAATTATGATTTTTGATAAAAATTAGTAATGTTATGTGTGGAATTGTTTGTGCATTTGATTTGAAGCAAAAAAGTCAAGAATTAAGACCTCAAATTTTAGAAATGTCTAAAACCATTAGGCATCGTGGACCTGATTGGAGTGGTATATTTGATAATGAAAAAGCCGTTATGGCTCACGAACGTTTGGCAATTGTAGATCCTGCATCCGGCAAACAACCTTTGTACAGTCCCAACGGACAATTGGTGTTAGCTGCCAATGGTGAGATTTACAACCATAGAGAGTTACGTTCAAAATTAACGCTAGACTATGAATTTCAAACGCAAAGTGATTGTGAAATCATCTTGGCGCTTTATAAGGAAAAAGGAGTTGAATTCGTAGATGACTTAAATGGTATTTTTGGATTTGCTATTTATGATATCGAAGCAGATGCATATTTCATTGCCCGCGATCACATGGGTATTATCCCACTTTACTTGGGTTGGGACAAAAACGGTACTTTTTATGTTGCTTCTGAACTAAAAGCTTTGGAACCCTTTTGTGCTAAAATTGAATTATTTCCCCCCGGGCATTATTTTTATAGTAAAGAAGGTTCTTTTACTAAGTGGTACAAAAGGGATTGGAGGGATTACGAATTTGTTAAAAATAATAAAACAAGTATTAAAATTATAAAAGATGCTTTGGAATCAGCCGTACATAGACAATTGATGAGTGATGTTCCCTACGGAGTTTTACTTTCCGGTGGACTGGATTCATCAGTGACTTCAGCTATAGCTAAAAAATACTCTCAAAAGCGAATTGAATCAGGTGATATCAAAGATGCTTGGTGGCCCCAATTACATTCTTTTTCAGTAGGTTTAGAAGGTTCACCTGACCTAGTCGCAGCTCAAAAAGTAGCTAATCACATTGGCACTGTTCATCACGAAATTAAATTTACAATCCAAGAAGGATTAGATGCAATTAAAGATGTCATTTATAACTTAGAGACTTATGATACCACTACAATTCGCGCTAGTACGCCGATGTATTTGATGGCTAGGGTTATTAAATCTATGGGAATTAAAATGGTCCTCTCAGGGGAAGGGGCAGACGAATTATTTGGTGGTTATTTATATTTTCATAAAGCGCCAAATGCTGAGGAGTTTCATCAAGAAACTGTTAGAAAACTAGATAAACTTCATATGTATGATTGTTTACGAGCCAATAAAAGCTTAGCGGCATGGGGAATTGAGGGACGCGTACCGTTTCTAGATAAAGAATTTATTGATATTGCAATGAGTATTAATCCCCAGGATAAAATGATTAACGGAGAACGCATGGAAAAATGGGTTGTCAGAAAAGCGTTCGAAGATATGTTGCCTGAAAGCGTAACATGGCGTCAAAAAGAACAGTTTAGTGATGGAGTTGGTTACAGTTGGATTGATACTTTAAAAGAATTAGTGAGTAAAGAGATCTCAGACGAACAAATGAAAAATGCACATTTTAGATTTCCAATTCAAACTCCACTCAATAAAGAAGAATTTTATTACAGATCGATTTTTGAATCCCATTTTCCAAGCGAAGCAGCTGCCTTGTGTGTACCTCAAGAACCCAGTGTCGCATGCAGTACCAAAATTGCTTTAGAGTGGGATGAAACTTTTAAAAATTTAAATGATCCAAGCGGACGTGCTGTTTTAAAGGTTCATGACAAAGCTTACAATTGATTTTTATCAATATAATATCGTTTCTAAGCCTTTTAATTTAAAAACATCAGAATTCTTTTTGTTTTATTTTTCGGCAATTCAATTTAAGCCTGTTTTTAAGCATTTTAAGAGACTTTTTAATAATATTATAGTGTTGATAATTTAAGCTAAAAAACTCTCAATTAACCTGCTTAATACCTTCTTAATTTTTTATATTTGTTATTATACATTCATCAAACAAAAACAGCAATAACAGTATGAGCGAAGATATTAGTAAAAATCAATATTCTGCAGATAGTATTCAGGCACTTGAAGGAATGGAGCATGTGCGTATGCGGCCTTCAATGTATATTGGGGACGTAGGGACAAGGGGTCTTCACCACCTTGTGTATGAAGTAATTGATAATTCCATTGATGAAGCATTAGCAGGTCACTGTGACAAGATTACAGTTACTATAAACGAAGATAATTCAATAACAACTGAAGATAATGGTCGTGGAATTCCTGTTGGACTTCACAAAAAAGAAGGAGTTTCTGCACTTGAGGTAGTAATGACAAAAATTGGAGCTGGTGGTAAATTTGATAAAGATTCTTACAAGGTTTCAGGTGGTTTACATGGAGTAGGTGTGAGCTGTGTCAATGCATTATCATCCCATTTGAGAGCAACTGTTCATAGGGAAGGAAAAGTTTGGGAACAGGAATACGAAAGAGGGAAAGCTATGTACCCTGTTAAATCTATTGGTACTACAAACAAAAGAGGTACTATTGTTACATTCAAACCTGATTCAGAGATTTTTACCCAAACTCTTGAGTATAGCTACGAAACACTCGCCAGTAGAATGCGCGAGCTCTCATATTTAAATAAAGGAATTACAGTTGTTATAACTGATAAGAGAGCAAAAGATGAAAGCGGAGATTACTTTGAAGAAACATTTTATTCCGAAGAAGGACTTTCAGAGTTTATTAGGTATTTAGATGAAACTAGAGAACCAATTATGAAATCAGTAATTGCATTTGAAGGAGAAAAGAATGGAGTTCCAGTTGAAGTTGCGATGATCTACAATAAATCATATGCTGAAAATTTACATTCATACGTCAATAATATTAACACCCACGAGGGTGGAACACATTTGACAGGATTTAGAAGAGGTTTAACTCATACTTTAAAGAAATACGCTGACGAGTCTGGAATGTTGGATAAATTAAAATTTGATATCGCCGGAGATGATTTTAGAGAGGGTCTTACAGCAATTATTTCAGTAAAAGTTGCGGAACCTCAATTTGAAGGACAGACAAAAACAAAACTCGGAAATAGAGAAGTTTCATCTTCAGTTAGTCAGGCTGTTTCAGAGATGCTCACTGATTATTTAGAAGAGAATCCAGATGATGCAAAAACTATCGTCCAAAAAGTTATATTAGCAGCACAAGCACGACATGCCGCTCAAAAAGCTCGTGAAATGGTTCAAAGAAAAACCGTTATGAGTATTGGCGGACTTCCAGGGAAACTAAGTGATTGTTCTGAACAAGACCCTACAAAATGTGAGGTTTTCTTAGTGGAGGGTGATTCAGCAGGTGGAACTGCTAAGCAAGGACGTGATCGTGCGTTTCAAGCAATTTTACCATTGAGAGGTAAGATTTTGAATGTTGAAAAAGCCATGCAACACAAAGTATTTGAAAACGAAGAGATAAAAAATATTTTTACAGCACTGGGAGTCACTATCGGAACTGAAGAAGATAGTAAAGCATTAAACCTTTCAAAACTTCGATATCATAAAATAGTTATTATGTGTGATGCTGATATTGACGGAAGTCACATATCAACATTAATTCTAACATTTTTCTTTAGGTATATGAAGGAACTTATTGAGTGTGGTCATATTTTCATTGCTACACCTCCATTATATTTGGTCAAAAAAGGACAGAAAAAGCAATATGCATGGAATGACAAGGAACGTGATGATATTGTTGATAAATTTGGTGGTAGTGCAGGCGTCCAGCGTTATAAAGGTCTAGGAGAAATGAATGCTACACAGCTTTGGGATACAACTATGAACCCTGAATTTAGAACTTTAAGACAAGTACAAATTGATAATGGAACAGAAGCTGACCGAATTTTCTCAATGTTAATGGGTGATGATGTTCCACCAAGAAGAGAGTTTATTGAAAAAAATGCAGTATATGCCAACATTGATGCATAAACTTAAAATTAAAACAAATATAAAATGAAAGTTACTATTGTCGGAGCTGGTGCTGTTGGGGCAAGTTGTGCCGAGTATATCGCCATTAAAAATTTTGCTTCTGAAGTTGTTCTTCTGGATATTAAAGAAGGTTATGCCGAAGGAAAAGCCATGGATTTAATGCAATGTGCCTCCTTAAATGCCTTTGACACTAAAATTAAAGGAACTACAAATGATTATTCAAAAACAGACAATAGTAATATCTGTGTTATAACATCAGGTATTCCTAGAAAACCCGGTATGACTCGCGAAGAACTTATCGGGATAAATGCAGGTATTGTAAAAACTGTTTCAAAAAATTTAGTAAAATTTTCACCTGAAACAATACTAATTGTAGTAAGCAATCCAATGGATACAATGACTTATTTGACTCACAAGGTTACCGGCTTACCAAAGAATAGAATTATAGGTATGGGTGGTGCTTTAGACTCAGCAAGGTTTAAATATCGCTTAGCTGAAGCCATTGATGCTCCAATAAGTGATGTTGATGGTATGGTAATTGGCGGTCACAGCGACTCTGGAATGGTACCGTTGATATCTCATGCTACAAGAAATAGCATAAAAATATCTGAGTTTATTTCCAAAGAAAGGCTAGAACAGGTTAAGCAAGACACAAAAGTAGGTGGCGCAACTTTAACTAAACTTTTAGGAACATCTGCATGGTATGCACCCGGTGCTGCTGTTAGCGGATTGGTTCAGGCAATAGCTTGCAATCAAAAAAAAGTATTTCCTTGTTCAGTCTTACTTGAAGGTGAGTATGGATTAAATAATTTATGTATTGGTGTACCAGTTATGTTGGGCTCAAATGGAATTGAAAAAATTATTGATATTAAATTAACTGAGGCTGACAAGGCTCACCTTAAGTCAAGTGCCGATGGTGTCAAAAAAACTAATGGACTTTTAAAAATTTAGTTCAATTTTTAGATATATAAATGTAATAAAAAGCATCGCTGATTTGTGATGCTTTTTCCATTAAAGTTGAAAATATATTGGCAAATTACTCCGTAAATCATATATTTGCTCGTTTATTAAAATCTAAGCTTAGTAAAATAATTTAAAATGCAAAATAAAGGATTAGTAAAGATGTTCGCCTTATTATTTGGTTTGGTATCTATTTACCAATTATCATTTACTTTCAAGGGTAATCAAATTGAAGAACAGGCAGAAAAATTTGCGGTTAATAAAGTTTCTGAAAGTGAGATTAATTATGACTCCAAAAGAAATCTAGAGCGTGTTCTATACCTAGATTCACTAAAAAATAAAGAGGTCTTTGATATCTTTATTGCTTCCTTCACTTATGACGAAGTCAAAGAAAAGGCAATGAACCTTGGGCTTGATTTGAAAGGCGGGATAAATGTTATTCTTCAAATTTCAGTTAAAGATATACTTGTTGGACTTGCTAATGGTAGTAAAGATTCCAGTTTTAGACAAGCTTTAAGTAATGCCGAAGAACTTCAAAAGGACAGTCAAAGCACTTATCTTGAGGACTTTTTCGAGGCATTTGAAGCTATCCAAGGAGATCAAAAGTTAGCTTCCCCCGACATATTTGCCAATCGTAATCTAAGCGATGAAATTACATTTGATATGACTGACGACGAGGTAAAACCTATTTTATCTGCAAAAATAGATGAATCAATTGTTTCTGCTTTTGAGGTATTAAGAAAGCGTATCGATAAATTTGGCGTGACTCAACCCAATATTCAGCGTATTGGAAACTCTGGACGTATTTTGGTTGAATTACCTGGCGCAAAAGAAGTAGAACGTGTTAAAGGATTACTGCAAAGTACAGCACAACTCGAGTTTTGGGATACTTATAAAGGTGAGGAATTTGGTGCTTTTTTAGTACAAGCAAATGAAATTCTTAAGAACTCAACAGATGCAAAAGTAAATGATATGCAATCTCCCAATACCAAAACTGAAGATGAAGATGCTATCTCAGATATTATTGGAGATAGTGATGCTGAGTCACTTGAAGAAATTAATGCAAATCCAATACTAAATTTGATAAGAGCTCCTGGATACAATGGCGGCCCTGTATTGGCATCATTTGAAGCTAAAGATCAAGAATTAGTAGCTGAATACTTAAATAAACCAGAGGTTAGATCCCTACTCACAACAGACCAACGCTACGCAAAATTTGTTTGGGGTAAACCACAGTCAATTAAAACAAATCCAGATGAAGAGTCTAATGAACTTGATGAAAGTCTTGAACTGGTAGAACTTTACGCACTTAAAGGCAACAGAGATAATAAGCCTCAGCTTAGTGGAGCTGTTATTACTGATGCCAGGCAATCATATCAGCAAAATGGAAGCCCCAGTGTTTCTATGCAAATGAATCTTAAGGGAGCAAAAATTTGGGAAAAAATGACAGGCAATGCTTTTAATACTGGTGGACAAATTGCCATTGTTTTAGACGATATTGTATATTCTGCTCCTGGAGTAACCTCAGGCCCTATAGCTGGAGGAAATTCAGAAATCTCTGGAACTTTTACACTCAACGAGGCGGTTGATTTAGCAAATGTATTACGTGCTGGTAAATTACCTGCTTCTGCCGATATTGTTCAAGCAGAAGAAGTTGGCCCTTCTTTGGGGCAAGAAGCTATCGATAGCGGAATGAAATCATTTATAATAGCGCTAGCATTTGTTTTACTTTGGATGATTTTTTATTATGGGAAGGCAGGGCTTTACTCAAACGTAGCATTACTTTTAAACATTTTATTAATTTTTGGAATCCTGTCTGGACTTGGAGCTGTATTGACACTTCCTGGAATTGCGGGTATTGTTCTGACAATTGGAATTGCTGTAGATGCTAATGTACTTATTTATGAACGCATTCGGGAGGAGATATATAAAGGTAAGGGACAAAAAGAATCTGTAAGAGACGGTTTTTCAAATGCATTATCGTCTATTCTAGATGCTAATATTACAACGGGCCTAACAGCTTTAATTTTGTATACATTTGGAACTGGTCCTATAAAAGGTTTTGCAACAACTCTACTTATAGGTATAATTACATCCTTATTTACTGCAATTTTTATTTCTAGATTACTTATCGACTGGGAGCTCAACCGTGGTGGGAAACTAAACTTTTCAACTAAATTAACAAAAGGTTTTTTAAGCTCTATAAAAATCAATTTTCTTAGTAAAAGAAAAGTTGCTTATTTTATTTCTGCTACCATTATATCAGTTGGTATTTTTTCTCTTTTTACAACTGGGTTAGACCAAGGTATTGATTTTGTTGGAGGTCGAACTTACACCGTTCGTTTTGATAAAGATATGAATACTGATGAAGTAAAAACAGCTGTAAATGGAGTTTTTAATAGCGCGGAAGTTAAAACAATAGGAAGTCCTAATCAACTTAAAATTTCAACTAAATATAAAGTGAATGAAAATTCAGCTGAGGTGGATACAGAAGTTCAAGAGAAATTATATACTGCATTGCTGCCATTCCTGCCCGATGGAACGACCTACAAACAATTTATAGATGCTGAAAATAACATTGGTAAAATGTATTCTGGAAAAGTAAGTCCTACAATTGCAGATGATATTAAGCGTTCTTCACTCTGGGCAATTCTAGGTTCATTAGTAGTTGTGTTTTTATACATCCTTTTCAGATTTAAGAAATGGCAATTTTCATTAGGTGCAGTTGCAGCGGTTTTTCATGACGTATTAATTGTTTTGGGAATTTTCTCGATTGCTTGGAAGTTTTTGCCTTTTAGTATGGAAATAGATCAAGCATTTATAGCAGCTATTTTGACAGTAATAGGATATTCTCTTAATGACACTGTCGTTGTATTTGATAGGATAAGGGAATATATTAATGAACACTCAAGCTGGGATTTTGGAAAAATAGTTAATGGCGCACTAAACAGTACTTTGAGTAGAACCTTGAATACTTCACTTACAACTTTAGTTGTTTTATTGGCTATGTTTCTTTTCGGTGCAGACTCTTTAAGAGGTTTATTATTTGCTTTAATTATAGGAGTACTTGTTGGAACATACTCCTCAGTTTTTATTGCTACGCCAATTATGCATGATACGTTGAAGCGTTTAGATAAAAAAGCTTAATCATATAATAAAGGGTTACATGTTTTTCGATTTATAAATAAACATGTAGTATAGACCAATAATAATAAAGGGAATACTTAGGACTTGACCAGTATTTAACCCTAAAATAAAATCCTCTCTACCATCGACTTGAGCAATTTTAAATTGTTCAACAAAAACTCTAACAGTCATTAACAGTAACAAAAATAACCCAAAAAGATACCCCTCTTGCATGCCTTTTTTTGTTTTCCAATAAATGAAATAAACAATCAAGAAAACAAATAAATACCCAAAGGCTTCGTAGAGTTGACCAGGGTGTCGTGGGATATTATCAATATTTTTAAAAACTACTGCCCACGGCAATCCTTCTTCTGCAGGCTTACCTATAATTTCAGAATTAAAAAAATTACCAACGCGTATAAAAATTGCTCCCGAAGCACAAGCAATTACAACACGATCTAAAATCCATAAAACAGATTTTTTTAGTACTTTTTTATTATAAATGTACATAGATGTAATCATGCCAATTGTAGCGCCATGACTTGCCAATCCACGAAATCCGGTAAAATCAATTCCACCACTAAACTTGAAAGGTAGGAATACACTAAAAAAATCTTCTTTAAATAATTCTGGTTGGTAAAAAATAACGTGGCCTAACCTTGCTCCTATCATGATTCCTAAAACAGAGTACATGAATAAACTTTCTAATTTTTCTTCAGACTGGTTTTCATTCTTGTAGATTTTTTTCATTATTCGGTAACCTAGAATAAAAGCTAATATCCACATAAGGCTGTAGTAATGAACTTTATAATCACCAAAAAGTCTAATGCCATCAGAAGCTGGGTCCCATAAAATTTGTAAAAAATCCATTTTTATTTTTTTGTAAATATACAGAATTGAGTTCTAAAAAATAAGCCCTAAAATAGTTAACTAATCTTTATCTTCAGGTACAGGGTCTAAACCTGAACCACCCCACGGATGACAGCTAAGAATACGCTTTAATCCTAGAAAAATACCTTTGTAAAATCCATGTTTGTGTAAGGCCTCTATGCAATAATAAGAGCATGTTGGCTCATACCTACACCTTGATGGGAAAAAAGGTGAAATCCATTTTTGATATCCTCTAATAAATATTATGAGTGGCTTGGTGAGTAACTGCTTCATAATATTAATCTACAAAGAAATTTGTACCATCTTTGCTATCTTTCAATTGAATACCAATATCAATTAATTGATTCCTTATTTGATCAGAGAGTTTAAAGTTTTTTTCTTTTCTTGCTTGATTTCTAATATTAATAAGAATTTTGACAGTATCGGCTAGTTTGCTTTTGGAGCTCTTATCTTTTTCATTCTCTAATCCTAGTATATCAAAAATAAAATTATTTAAGGTTTTTTTCAATATTTCCAATTCCTCTACTCCAATAGTATTGTTACCATCTTTAATCTGGTTAATATACTTTACCGCACCAAAAAGTTCAGCTATCAGAACGGGGGTATTAAAATCATCACTCATAGCATCATAACAACGCTGTTTCCAATTTAAAACATTAAATTTTGATTTAGATGATGAAGGCACTAAATTTTTAAGAGTTTTAAGGGCATCAATTAGCTTAAGATATCCTTTTTCAGAAGCTAATAAAGCATCATTACTAAAATCTAAAATACTTCGATAATGAGCTTGCATCATAAAAAAACGTACCACTGAAGGAGAAAACCCTTTAGAAAGCTTTTCTGTATTACCACTTAATATTTCTCCAGGTAATATATTATTTCCTGTTGATTTTGCCATTTTTTGTCCATCAAGGGTTAGCATATTAGCATGCATCCAATAATTTACAGGGAAGCAATCATTCCATGCTTTACCTTGAGCAATTTCACACTCGTGATGAGGAAACTTTAAATCAATCCCTCCACCATGAATATCAAATTGTTTACCTAAATATTTTATACTCATGACAGTACATTCTATATGCCAACCAGGAAAGCCACTACTCCAAGGAGACGGCCAACGCATTATATGATTTTTTTCAGCCTTTTTCCAAAGTGCAAAGTCTTGTGGGCTTCGCTTATCAGATTGACCGTTTAAAGCGCGAGTGTTGTGTATAAGGTCCTCAATTCTTCTACCACTAAGTATTCCATAATTATTAGATTCATTATATTTCAAAACATCAAAGTATACTGAGCCATTGACTTCATAGGCTAGCCCTTTATCTAGAATTACCTTAATTACTTCAATTTGTTCAATAATATGACCGGTGGCAGTTGGTTCAATATCAGGTGGTAAAAAGTTAAAAGTGTTTAGGGTGTTATGAAAGTCAACGGTGTATTTTTGCACAACTTCCATAGGTTCAAGCCTCTCCAATCGAGCTTTTTTAGCAATTCTATCTTCTCCTTCATCTTCGTCGTTTTCAAGATGCCCCGCGTCAGTTATATTTCTTACGTATCTAACTTTAAATCCCAAGTGTTTGAAATATCTGAAGATCATGTCAAATGACATAAAAGTTCGTAGATTTCCAAGGTGAACATTGCTATACACTGTAGGGCCACAGACATACATTCCAATAGAACCTTTATTGATTGGTTTAAACAGTTCCTTTTTTTTAGATAAGGAATTGTAAATTGAAATAGGATGTTTTGTGTATAATAGCATAAATGATTTTGGTGTTAAAATTTTGTTTCTAGTTGAATATAATCTAGAAATTCACGTCGAACATTATTATTTTTAAATTTACCACCAAATTCACTCGTTACAGTGCTACTCTCAATGTCTTTAATTCCTCTGGAATTTACACATAAATGTTTTGCATCTACAACACAAGCTACATCCTCTGTATTTAAAACTTCTTGAAGTTCCCTAACAATTTGTATGGTTAAGCGTTCCTGAACTTGTGGACGTTTTGCGAAATAATCTACAATTCGATTCATTTTTGAAAGACCAACAACTGTCCCGTTAGAAATATATGCAACATGCGCTCTTCCAACAATAGGTAATAAGTGATGCTCACATGTAGAGTACACTACTATGTTCTTTTCAACTAGCATTTCTCCATAGTTGTATTTGTTTTCAAAAGTAGCAGCTTTGGGTTTATTTTTTGGATCAAGTCCACTAAATATTTCATTGATAAACATTTTTGCGACTCTTGAAGGGGTCCCTCTAAGACTATCATCACTGAGATCTAAACCTAGGGTTTCCATTATATGCTTGACATCATCACGGATAATTTCAATTTTTTCATCCGAATTTAAATTGAAAGCATCATCCCTAATTGGAGTTTCTGAAGAAGTGCCAATGTGGTTATCGCCAAAATGGTCAAATTGTTTTAAGTCTTCTATGCTAAAATTATCTTTCATGGTATTAATTTTAATTTGTTACAAGGAGTAAAGACAAAGATAGTTATTTTGATTATTAGAGGCTTTTCTATTTTAACATTATTAACAATTTTTTTTTAGCTAATAGTAAAAAAATCCCTAAGTTTATCCTCCAGCTTAATTTTAGCTGTTTCAAAAATCAAAAGAAGTAGAAATAATAGTTTTATGTATTTATTTTTTCACTTATGCTGATTCTCAAAATAAATTTAAGCCTTATGAAAACTTTATTGTTTAATTTAATTTTTTGTTTAGTTTTTCATGGGATTTCTTATTCTCAAAATAAAAGTTACAAAGCGCCTCTTACAAAACCAATAATATTTAATGATAATACTTCAATAGCATTTTCTTCAAATGAATTAAACATGCTCAACGAGGTCTACGGGTCAAAATTAAAAAGTCAGATTTTAGAAAGACCAACTCGTATTTTAGTCATCAAAGAAATTCTTAGAAATAGAGTTATTGTCGAAGAAGTATCTGACCCGAAAAAGCAGAAACCATGTCCCATGCTTTCCGAAATTCCATTGTTTGACATCTATGTTTCAAACCTAGAAAGAGAAGCTGTGTTTGAACCAGAAAATTTTAACCCTCTAAAATATAACTTTGAATTTCATAATCCATCAATACAAAGATTTAGAGTTGATAATTCCAATTACTTTATAACGATTAAGCCTCAGCATTATAATAAATAGTTATGAAAAAAAACTTTTTTGTTTTATTAATAATTTTATTTTCAGCACATGGTCTTTGGGCTCAAGAACACGAATGTGGTATGGAAGCGCATATGGCTGAACTGATGAAAGATCCTGAATTTGCTCTTCAATGGGAACTCAATCAAAAAAAGTTTAAGGATGCTGTAAAAAAAAGTAGTTTTGGTAATTCTTCCAGAAGAAATTCAATGGATCCAATTGTTATTCCGGTTGCAGTTCATTTTCCAGATGGTGATGAAGCAGATAGAGCGTGTTTAGAAGCCTTAGCACAAAACCAAATTGATATATTAAATGGTGATTTTACAGCTACTAATCCAGATTCAAATCTATGGCCGCCTGCAAGTGGTTTTTATCCAGGTGTGATTCATGGTGCTGCCAATATACAATTTTGTATAGCTACATCATTGCACCCAGAAGATACGGATGATGATTTGATTGAGGGTGGCCCTGCTGTAACTATTGATTACAATTTTGGTGATGGTAATGACTCCGACCCTAAGTGGGCAGGCTATATGAACTTTTTGGTAAAACCTGCCGGAAGTGGAATATTGGGATATTCACCACTTGGTGGAAATATGAATGCTGGTCAGTCTGTAGTTATTGCCCCTTTTGCTTTTGGCTCAGGCTCAGGATGTCCTGGATTTGTCCCTGGCTCTGGTTCTGATGGAGGAAGAACCACCACTCATGAATTAGGTCATTTTTATAATTTACAGCATCCATTTTCTGGTTCATGTGCTAGTGACGACGGAATTGCTGACACTCCTAACATTATTGATCCAAATTATGGATGTCCTGCACCTGGAAGTGTTCCTGGGTGTGAACCTGGTGAATTTGCACTTACTATGAGCTATATGGATTACGGTACTGACGATTGCTTATATATGTTTTCCCAAGGTCAGACAGATGTTGTAGACACCTATGTGAGTAGCATACTTCAAAGCCAGTTTAAGCCTGGTACTATTCCTGTTTGTGTTGAAGTGCCAGAATACATTATAACAAATGATACGGTTACTACATGTAATGGTCTTTTCTATGATTCAGGCGGTCCAGTAGACGCAGAAAATCCTGGACAATACAGCAATAACGAAAATTTCACGTACACTATTTGTCCAGAAAATGCTGGTCAATCCACACAATTAGTTTTTACAGAATTTGCTACACAAAACTTTGCTGATATCATGAGTATATACAATGCTTCAGATGCTAGTGACCCTACCACACTCATAGGTGAGTATTCAGGAAATAATAGCCCTGAAACGGTTGCAGCTACTCTTACTAATACATCGGGATGTTTGACAATTGTTTTTGAGAGTGATGGATTTAACACAAACTCAGGATGGTTAGCCTTTATATCCTGTATAAACCCACCTGCGGAATGTCAAACGATTACTTCTCAGTTAGATTCTGCTTCTCCTGCACCTAATTCAGAAGGTATTATATTAGTTTGTCCAGGAGATCAAATTACACTTAATGGTAGTGGTCAATTTTCTGAACCTGGAGGTGGTACTGGTGCAGCTTATCAGTGGGATATCGGCGACGGGAGTACTATAAGTGGTCAATCTGTTACCTTCTCATTTGATGAACCAGGAGTTTACATAGCTAATTTAAATATTTGGGACACAAATACCTCTGTCTTTCCTGAGGGCTGTAAAAGTACAAATGAAATCGATCAGATAATATGGGTTAGTACAACTCCTGAATTCACAGCGACTGAGGATACTTTAGATCCTGTTTGTTTTGGTAGTACTTCAACAATCACACCTATAGTTACTCCTGTTCAATATATAAATGAATGTACCCCACCAGAAAGTGATGTTACGTTTTTACCAGATGGTAGTGGGGTATCTTACGAGACATCAATTGTTGTTGATTGTTTTGATACTGATCTTACCCTGACAAGTGTAAATGAAATTTCTAGCGTATGTTTAGTTCTTGAGCATTCATATCTTGGGGACTTAGATATAGAACTTATTTCACCCAGCGGTCAATCTATTTTTTTACACGCCTACTCATCAGGAGGTTCAGCTAACCTTGGTGA
Organism: Formosa sp.; assembly: GCA_002698705.1. Lineage (GTDB taxonomy): Bacteria > Bacteroidota > Bacteroidia > Flavobacteriales > Flavobacteriaceae > UBA3537. Next base: position 21,527 of record NZZM01000047.1, read on the forward strand.
ACCTTGGGCTACAGGTCAAGTTGACGGGAATTCAGCCAATTCTACACCTGGATTAGGGTATGAATACTGCTTTGTTCCTGATGATACTTTTCCAACATTAGCTGAAGGGATTCAAGACGGTGGTCCTTGGATAAGTGGTGATGGCCCAGGAACTTATAACGATTCATATGTACCAGCAGGAACATATTCACCCGTACAGCCAATGGGTCCACTTGTAGGTTCATCTCTTAATGGTAATTGGACCGTTAGAATAACTGATAATATTGGCGCTGATAATGGATATATATTTGCATGGACTTTAAATTTTGATAGTAGTATTCTACCTAGCTCACTTTCATTTACCCCTGAAATTGTTTCAGGCGCTTGGGAAGGAGACGAACCAACTATTATCGAAATTGATGGAGATGTTATTACCATTGCACCTAATGGAGAAGGACAGTTTTGTTATACATATACTGTTGAAGATAATTTCGGATGTCAATATTCTGATGAAATTTGTATTGATGTTTTACCTGAGCTTGTCCGTAATACCCCTGACGATTTATTTATTTGCGACCCAGTAACTTCTGCTTCAATTTTTAATTTATCTCAAAATGAAGCAGTTGTATTAGCTCCAAATCCAAATCCGGAAAATTTTGTTGTTACTTTTCATAATACTGAGCTTGATGCAGAAAATGATTCAAACAACATAGCAAATTTAACAACTTATGAAGGTTTTGATGATGAAGTAATTTATATTCGATTTGAATACCTTGACTCTGATTGTTTTGAAATTGAAACATTTCAATTGAACGTTCTCGATGCTCCAGATATTTTTCCAGTTTCAGATATTGTTCTTTGTGATGATGTATCAAATGATGGAGTTGAAGTATTTGATTTAGAACTACAAACTACAGATATTTTAGGTATACAGTTACCTTCAGATTATATAGTCACATTCCATTTAAATGATGACGATGCGGATCTAGGAGTCAATAATTTAGTTAGCCCATATACTAATATATCTAATCCTCAGGATATATATGTTCGTGTTGAGAGTGTTGGTGGTGCAGGTTGTTACATTGCTAGCAAAGATCCTGTTTTCAATTTGATTGTATCCAATCAGGCAGAGGCAAATACTCCTACTGATCTTGTTTTATGCGACGAGACTTCTACAGGATCTTTAGAGGCTACATTTGATTTAGAAACTCAAACATCTACAATTCTAGGGACTCAGGACCCTTTGACTTTTACTGTCACTTACCATGTTTCACAAATGGATGCAGATTCTGGTAATTCTCCATTGATTAGTCCTATCACAGGGTCAAGTCAAACCATTTATGTTCGCGTTGAAGAGGCTGGAGTTCCCGCTTGTTATGCAACTACTGAGTTTGATCTTATAGTTGAAGGTCTTCCAAATACCACCACTATGACTCCTTTAGAGGTTTGTGATGATGACACAGATGGCATAACTAGTTTCACATTAACTGATAAGGACGCTGAGGCTTTAAATGGTCAGACAGGTCTTAGTGTTAGCTATCATGCTACAGAGTCTGATGCGGATGCTGGTTCTTTATCCATTGGACCTGCTTACACCAATCTATTACCTAACACAGAACAAGTTTGGATTCGTTTAACAGACACCATTACAGATTGTCATAATATTATGCCTTTAGATTTATTAGTAAATCCATTACCGGTTCCAGAGTCAGCTACTATAGCTCCACTTTGTGATGATGATACGGACGGGTTACAGACTTTT
>NZZM01000048.1 GCA_002698705.1 Formosa sp.
CGTCGCATAAAACAAGATCAGTAGGAGTATTTGCCTCTGCCTGATTGGATACAATCAAATTGAAAACAGGAATGGGACTTACGCTGTAGCAAGCAGAGTCATCAATGCTATCGATTCTTACATAAATAGACTCTAGATTAGTGGAAGTTTGATGTGAGGACTCTAGCTCATTTTGAGACAGATTAGCATCATCAAACGTAATATAATATGAAACATTATAATCAGAAATATTTAAGGACCCTAAAACCCCAAGGGTCTGTTGATCTAAATCAAATACTTCAACTCCATCATTTGATACATCATCACAAAGAACAATGTCTGAAACATCCGAAATTGGGGGAGCTCCGGTTAATACTAAATCAAATGCTCCAGTGACAAAACAACTTTCACTAATGGCATCCTCAATTCGTACATAAATAGTTTCAATATCTGTTATGATAGAATAATTTGTGATATTTGTAATAATAGGGTTTGAATCATTTTCAGCATCAAGAGCAGTATTATGATAAGATATATTAAAATCGCTAGGGTCTTGAGTACCAAGAATTAGGGTTTCGTTTTGAGATAAATCAAAAACAGGGCTCCCTGCATTACACAAAACTAAATCTGATAAATCCTCAATTAAAGGGGATGGTTTATATTCAATTAAAATCGAATCTGATGTAGCACATTCTTCTCCAAAAATGATATCTACAGAATAAATCCCGGATTCAAAAACTTCGATCGTAGAATTTGACTCTCCACCAATTACTTCACCATCAAAATACCATACGTGATCTGCGCTTGGTAATTGTGAATCCAATATAATAGAACCACCTGAGCAAAGTGCATTACCTGCTTCTATAGTTACGTCTTCTCCGAGGCTCCCTCCTAAATCAAAGCTTCCTGCTTCAAGGAAAACTGCTGCATCATAACTAGAATCCAAGGCATCAGCAATAACTAATTTTATTGTGTAAGATGTGTTTGGTACAACTTCCGATTGAGCAGCTATACTTACTGTGTGCCCCCTAAAATCAATAGGACTATCAATTTCAGCAAGCCCAGTAGCACCATAATATGCATCAAAAAACTCCTCATTTACTGAAGGACAATTAGAATTATGTGCAGCGTCTCTTACGCTTAATACTGAGATCGGGTCAGCGCTTCCTGGTACCAATGCTAAATTAGTTGTTTCTCCAGTTTGGTTATCAGTTAACAGAAATGCAAAAGCATCAGTGTATTGACATTGAAATGTACCATATTCTTCTGATGCAAACACAAAATTAAATCCTATAGTATTGGCTAACGGAACGAAATCAAATTGAATAAAAGTTGCGTTAAAAGATTGAGCAAATTCTAGCTCAGGAATTGCATCTGCTAGATCCTGATCACCAGGCCAACTGGAAATTCCAGAGCTTAAAGTCCCTGATTCTGGGCCGCTGGCCTCACTTGCATCCCCTGTGGTTAATAAAATACCTTCTGTAAAGGGGAAAGATAGTCCATTCCCTGAAAAATATCCAATACCATCGGTAGAACCGTAATCGGTTCCTGTTGAAGCTATAATATTTGAAACTTCAGCACAAGAACTATTAATTAAAACATTTTCAACCAATTCGTCAATAGAATAAGTTGTTTGATCGATTAATAAATAGGGGCCTAAAACCTGAACAATAATATTTTCTGTTTCTGAGCAACCTGTTGGATTAGTGTCAGTAATGGTTAGAGTTACTGTGAAAGTCCCAATAGTGTTAAATGTGTTCGTAACACTAATCCCATTACCAATATTACCATCTCCAAAATTCCAAAGATAAGTGGCACCACTACCATCAATCGAAAACGTTGCTTCAGCTGTAAAATCTAAAGAAGTCCCCTGGTCAATTATAACATTACCTCCAATTCCAACTGGAGGAGTTGTTAAAATAGAAATATCAATATCTTGACATGGTGTAGCACAGCTAATATTAGCGGAAAAACCGGCCGCGGAAATTGCACTATTGCTAACAAATGTGAGTGTCAAACACCCTGACGCGCTAGTGGATTGAATAGTCCCAGGGTTATTTGTGCCTGAATATGTTCCAATTTGATTTGCAGAAATATCAGAGCCATCATAAATAGTTAAATAATCTGCATTAATTTGAGTTTCAAAAAAGGTAAAATCTAATTGTACAGCTGTTCCTTCTCCAGCATCTGAACAAATTGATAATGTATAGCTTTCGTTATTTGAGTATGAGGCTGTTGCTCCACCAGAGTCATATAAGACCCCACTGCATTGACTTAAAGTCCCATTTTGCATATTTATATTTTGAGCATTAATTGAACCTAATGCTAAAAATGTAAGCAATAAAATACTTAATACATTTTTCAAATTAAATTAGTTTACCATCAAATATATTAAATGTTTATGATTAGATGTAAAAGATTTTGTTCAATAATAAACTAATTTAATGTTGCAAAAGAATTTAATTCGTTTATTATCTTTGTAAAAAAAGTATGGATAGTTTTAAAATCACAATTCAGGAAACAAATAACCCTAAGATTTTAAAGTTTGAGGCTAATCAATTTCTTGTTCAAGTTGATAGTTATGAATATTCAAATATTGATGATGCAAAAGCGGCTCCACTAGCTCAACAACTATTCCATCTTCCATTTGTAAAAAAAGTCTACATTTCAGGAAATTTTGTAGCAATAGAACGCTATGATATTATAGAATGGGAAGATGTTAAAAATGAAGTTGCATCACAAATAGAGAACTATTTAAATAAGGGGGGTGCTATTATAAGCTCTTTTGATGAAAAAAAAGAAGCAATCACAATTTACGCTGAAAGTACACCAAACCCGAGTGTACTTAAATTTGTTTCTAACAAGATTTTAGTCACAACAAGTTTCGAATTCAATTCAATTGAAGAAGCTAAACTTTCTCCATTTGCTACTGCGCTATTTCAATTCCCGTTTGTTAAGTCTATTTTTTTAGATAAAAATTATGTGTCTATTACAAAATTTGATATTGTAGAATGGGAAGGAATAACTCTTGAGCTCAGAACATTTATAAAAAATTTTATTGAGCAAAAAAAAGAAATTGTAAGTAGTAATGCTGTTGAAGTTCTAGAAAAAACTACAAATCAACTTGATAAAGCTTATGAAAAGCTTGACGATACTTCAAAAGAAATTATAAATATTATAGAACAATACATACAACCAGCCGTGGCAAGTGATGGAGGAAATATTTTGTTTGAATCCTACAGCGATGATGACAAAATAGTCAAAGTAATATTACAAGGTGCATGTAGTGGCTGTCCTTCATCTACGTTTACATTAAAAAATGGTATTGAAAATATGCTTAAGGAAATGATGGGCTCAAAAATTAAAAGTGTAGAAGCTGTTAATGGGTAAGATTAGATAGATGTTTAAAAAATAATTTTTTGTTATTCTTAAAACCTATAAGATCCCCATCAACAATAAAAAAGCGATTGATAGAATCATAAATGCAACTAAATTTCTTATAAAATTTAGCGTGATCTTCTTCAAAAATTTGTATCCTATAAAAGACCCGAAAATTGCAGAAAAAATTGCAGCACTTCCAAGTCCTAAGGACTCTGATATTTCAAAAGCGTTGATTTTGGAAGCATAAATACCAATTCTTGTTAAATCTACAAAAAATGAAATGACAACAGTTGTGGCAATAAATACAGTTCTTTCTAAATTTAGTTTAATTATAAAAGCACTTCTCAAAGCTCCTTGATTCCCAGTTAGTCCACCAAAAAATCCAGTTAAGAAACCACCTAAAGGCAAGATAGATTTATTGAATTTGATCTTATTCAAAAATGGAATTAAATCAAATAATGCAAATATTATTAATATAATTGAAATTATAAAGTCTAAGTAAGAAACCTCAAAAGTTTGATAAAATAAATTATGTTTATAGAATGTATTATTACTAATATAAAATAATGCATATGCACCAATAAAAGAGGCTAAAATAGCAGGTATTCCAAATTTTAACAGTACTGTTTTATCAAAATTTTTACCCACAATTGACAGTTTAAAAATATTATTCGAGAAATGAACAATTCCTGTTAGAGAAATAGCAATTTCGGGAGGGAAAAAAATGAGCATGACGGGAGTTAATATAGTTCCCAATCCAAAACCAGAGAAAAATGTTAGTAAAGCAGCAAAAAAAGTGACAAGAGATATGATTAAAATGTACATAATAACAGTGTTTATGAAATAAGTTCTGATAATTTTTTACCAACACTACAACCTATTGCTATTCCCATACCCCCCATTCTTGCGCCAACATAAACACAATTTGAAGCTTGAAAAATCAAAGGTTTTTTTTGTGGACCCACACCCATAATGCCAGACCATCGCTGATCAATTTCAAAATCTTTCTCAGGTAAAATTACTTCTTTTAATAGGGTATCCAATTCATTTTGGATTATAGATGTAGTCATAAACCGTGATGTAGTTTCACCTTCAATGTCTAAGTTTCTACCTCCTCCTAATAAAATACGCTGGTCTATATTTCTGAAATAATAATATCCATAATTCATATTGAATGTTCCCTTAATTTTCAGATTCTTTATTGGTTTTGTAATCAAGGCCTGAGCCCTTGCTGGCTTTATGTCTGTTGAAAATAAAGAATTGGTAAACCCATTAGTTGTTAAAATCAACTTTTTAGATTGAAATTCAAATAAATTAGTTTTCACTTGAACTAAATTTCTTAATTCTTCATATGATTCAACTGTGATATTATTCAAAATCTTCACTCCTGAGGAATGTACCTTTTTCAACAATGTAAGCATCATTTTTCCTGTGTCTATTTGACCCTCTAATTTATTATAAACATATTGTTTTTTTAATTTTGAAAAATTAAATTTATTGGTGGTAGTAAAATAAATATCGTTCTTAAAAATTGGTGAAAGTAAAGAGTTCACATAGCCTATATTTTGCAAACAATTTTCATAAATTTCACTATCATTTTCTAAAAACAACTCATATCCACCCAAACATTTAAAGTTTATGTTAACATCCCCGAGAATTTTACGCAAAAGTTTCAATCCATTAACCCTATCTCTAACTAGTTCTAAAACTTCATCCTCACTGTGCGATTTTAAATCTTTTAATATTTCACTTATGCTTCCAAAACAAGCAAAGCCAGCATTTTTAGTGCTAGCGCCTTGAGGTAAAATTCCTTTTTCGAGGATAATTATATTTGATTTTGGAAAGCGTTTTTTTAAAAATAGAGCACTGCTCAAACCTACAATACCACTTCCAACTATAGCAAAATCAACAGCTTTTATCCAATGTTTTTGTTCCCAATAGGATAAATTCATAGTTAAATTTAATTTTGTTTTTAATCTATGGTTTCCATACTAAAATCTTCCATAAACTTTGTTGTATAGTTCCCAGAAATATAGTCAGTGTTTTCCATTAACTGCCTGTGAAATGGAATCGTTGTTTTTACACCCTCAATTACAAACTCATCTAAAGCTCTTTTCATTTTATTAATTGCTTCCTCACGAGTCTGTGCAGTAGTTATTAATTTGGCAATCATTGAATCATAATTAGGAGGAATTAAGTAGCCTGCATAAACATGAGTGTCGAGGCGAACCCCATGACCACCTGGTGAATGTAAAGTTGTAATCTTACCAGGTGAAGGTCTAAAATCGTTGAATGGATCCTCTGCATTAATTCTACATTCAATAGAATGTAAATTAGGAGTGTAATTTTTACCTGAAATTTGAACTCCTGCTGCAACCATTATCTGCTCTCTGATTAAATCAAAGTCAATTACTTGTTCAGTTATTGGATGCTCTACTTGAATCCTAGTATTCATTTCCATAAAATAGAAATTACTGTGTTTATCTACTAAAAATTCAACAGTCCCGGCGCCTTCATATTTTATAAATTCAGCAGCTTTAACCGCTGCAGTCCCCATTTTCTTACGTAAAATATCTGTCATAAATGGTGATGGTACTTCTTCAGTTAATTTTTGATGACGTCTTTGTATAGAACAGTCTCGTTCTGAAAGATGGCAGGCTTTACCTTTTGAATCTCCAATAATTTGAATTTCAATATGTCGTGGTTCTTCAATAAGTTTTTCTATGTACATATCATCATTTCCAAAAGCAGCTTTAGATTCATGACGAGCAGAATCCCATGCATCCTTAAGATCTTTTTCCTTCCACACGGCACGCATTCCTTTACCACCACCTCCGGCAGAAGCCTTAAGCATCACAGGGTAGCCTGTAGATTTTGCAATTTTTTTACAATCATTAAATGTTTCTATTATTCCATCACTGCCTGGAACACATGGGACCCCAGCAGCCTTCATTGTTGCTTTAGCATTTGCCTTATCTCCCATTCGATCAATCATTTCTGGGGATGCCCCAATGAATTTGATTCCGTGCTCTTCACATATTTTAGAGAATCTTGCGTTTTCTGATAAAAATCCATAGCCTGGGTGAATAGCATCAGCATTAGTAATTTCTGCTGCAGAGATAATATTAGCAATATTTAGATATGATTCACTACTTAGTGGAGGACCAATACATACAGCTTCATCAGCAAATTTAACGTGAAGACTTTCAGCATCTGCAGTTGAGTAAACAGCAACAGTAAGAATTCCCATCTCTTTACAAGTTCTTATTACTCTGAGTGCAATTTCACCTCTATTTGCAACTAATACTTTTTTAAACATAATATTTGATTTTTTATGTTGAGATTTTAATATAAAATTTCAATTATGAAGGATCAACTAAGAAAAGTGGCTGATCAAATTCTACTGGGCTTGCATCGTCAACAAGTATTTTCACAATTTTACCCGAAACTTCTGATTCGATTTCGTTAAAAAGTTTCATAGCCTCGATTATACAAAGGACGTCACCAACAGAAATATTTTTACCAACCTCTGCAAAAATAGGCTTGTCGGGTGAGGGTCTTCTGTAAAATGTTCCAATTATTGGAGATTTAACAATAATATACTTGGATTCATCAGTTTCTGATTCAGTTGCAATGGGCTGATCTATAGCATTTTGTTGATTACTTATAGGCTGATGAGCTTGAGCATGAGGAACTGATGGTGGAAGTGTTACATGTTGTGTTGTTGTACCTGCTGAATCACCACCAGTACGAATTGTAATTTTAATATCATCCATTTCTAATTTCACTTCACTAGCACCAGATTTAGCTACAAATTTTATTAAGTTTTGAATTTCTTTTAAATTCATGATATAATGTATTTTAAATTAATTATTTTTTTTTGTGTATGACCATTTTAAATAGATAGACCCCCAACTAAATCCGCCACCAAAAGCAGCAAAAATCACTTTATCCCCTTTTTTTAGTTGATTTTCATAATCATTTAATAATAATGGTAAAGTAGCTGAAGTAGTATTACCATATTTTTCAATATTCATCATTACCTTTTTAGACTCTAAGTCCATTCTTTCAGCTGTGGCATTGATAATTCTTTTATTAGCTTGATGGGCGGCTAACCAATCAATATCTGATTTGCAAAGTTTGTTTCTTTCTAAAATTTTATTTGTTGCATCAGCCATATTAAAAACTGCATTCTTGAAAACTGTTTTTCCTTCTTGAAATGCATAGTGTCCTCCTGAATCTAAAACTTCGTGAGTTATAGGGTTTGAAGATCCACCATATGTAGCTTGTAAAAAATCTCTACCAGAACCATCTGTTCTTAAGTATTGGTCTTGGATTCCTAATCCGTCAAAGTTAGGTTCAAATAAAGCAGCACCAGCGCCGTCTCCAAAAATAATACAAGTTGTACGGTCTTTATAATTTACGATTGATGACATCTTATCTGCACCGATAAGTAATATTTTTTTATAGCGCCCTGATTCTATATAACTTGCAGCTGTCGACATTCCAAAAAGAAAACCGGAGCAAGCCGAATCCATATCAAAAGAGAAAGCATTGCATGCACCGATAGCGGTAGCAGTAAAGGATGCTGTAGATGCAGCTTTCATGTCTGGAGTAGCTGTTGCTACTATAACCAAATCAATTGTAGATGGATCAAGTTCTGCCTTTTTTATTAGATCTTTTGCAGCATTGATTGCCAAATAGGAAGTTCCTTTACCATTCTCTTTCAAAATTCTCCGTTCTTTAATACCTGTTCTTGCAGTAATCCACTCGTCATTGGTATCAACCATATTTTCTAACATAGCGTTTGAAAGAATATGTTCTGGAACATAAGCGCCTAAAGCGGTTATGGTGGCTGAAATTTTACTCATATGAGTTTTTTAAAAATACGAGTTTTTAGCTAAATTTGCTCAAAAACATCAAAAAACGAATCAAAAATACTCTTTTTTGGCCTAAAATAGAGAAAAAAACAATTTTTTTAAAAATAAAAAAAGCGCTAAATGAGCGCTTTTGAAAATTTTTTTAAAAATAAATTATCTAGTCAGTTATTTCTTCTGAAGATGAATTGTCAATAAGAACTTGACCTCGGTAATATAATTTACCCTCATACCAATGGGCCCTGTGGTATAAATGAGGCTCGCCTGTTGTTGGGCAAGTTGCAATCTGTGGAGCTGAAGCCTTGTAGTGCGTTCGCCTTTTATCTCTTCTTGTTTTAGATATTTTTCTTTTAGGATGTGCCATTTTATAGTTCTTTATCCGTTAATAATTTTTTTAATGTATTCCAACGTGGATCAATATCTTTATTGGAGTTTATATTTTTCAAGCTGTTTGGGCTTAAATTTTCAAGCGATTTAAGTATGTCAGATTCTAAACTACCATCTTCAATACCAGGATGAATTCTTTTTAGAGGAACAGATAAAACAATAAGTTCATAAATATACTGTGCAACATTGATTTCATACGCCCCGTGAGGAATAATTAAAATCGTCTCGTCATTGTCATTATATTCTGAACCAAATTTAACAACCAAATTTAAATCAGATTTCACTGATTGGTTGTAAGGTTCATTTGTTAAATCACAATTGACGTTTACGAATCCTTCTATTTGAAAATACAGCTCCAAAAGAGTTGTTTTTTTTTCAAGTCTAATAGTGATATTAACATCAACATCGTTGTACTCATCAAATTCAAAATACTCAAAGAACGCTTGCTTAATATTGTAATTATAAATATGGCTGCCAAGTTTTAAACCAACAAACTGTATATCGTATGTCTTTAATGGTTTCATCAATAAACATATTTAAGCGTGCAAATATATAAATTTTTATTAAGCTTTGCTTTATGTGCTAGGCAACTTTTAATATTTCTATTTTTAAAATTTATAAAAACATAGCAATATTTAAATATTTATTTTTTGTTACGTTGTTTATATATTTGAATTCCGCTAAAAATAGCCTGCTTAAAAGATTCTGCATTGGCAATTCCTTTGCCTGCAATTTCATATGCTGTTCCATGATCGGGGGAAGTCCTTACCTTGTCTAACCCGGCCGTAAAATTCACTCCGCTACCAAAAGCAAGTGTTTTAAAAGGAATAAGTCCTTGGTCATGATAGGCTGCTAAAACAGCGTCAAAATTTTTAAAATTCTCTGAGCCAAAAAAACTATCTGCAGCAAATGGACCGAAAATTAATTTACCACTTGATTTTAATTTTTCTATTGTAGGTTTTAAAATCATATCTTCTTCTTCTCCAATTACACCATTATCACCGCTGTGAGGATTAACCCCCAGCAAGGCTATTTTGGGTGCTAAAATACCAAAATCTTGTCGCAGAGAATTGTCAATAATTTCAACTTTCTTAAAAATAAGATCTTCATTAATATAAGAAGAAACTTTGGCAATAGGAACATGGTCTGTTAAGAGTCCTATCTTTATTTTATCTGAAATCATGAACATTAAACTCTCACCTTTCAATTGTTGGCTTAAAAAGTTTGTGTGACCAGGGAAATTAAAGGTTTTAGATTGAATATTGTGCTTATTAATGGGAGGCGTTACCAAAACATCGATTAAACTTGATTTAAGATCATTAACTGCAGCTTTTAGAGATAATATGGAATAATGTCCTGCTTCAGGAGTGGATTGCCCAAAATTAATTTTGATATCTTCTTTCCATACATTGATAATATTAATTGAAGATGGACAAGCACTATCAATATTTTTAATAACATTAAACTGATTTGTAGTGCTAAAGTGTTCAGCCAAAAAGGATATTATTTTATCTGAAGCATAAATTATAGGTGTGAATAATTTAAAAAGTGATTTATCATTTAGAGATTTAACGATCAACTCCCCTCCAATACCGTTCAAATCTCCAATAGAAAATCCGACTTTTATTTTTTTATCTTTCAGCATCAAAAATGATGTATAATGTTTGTAATTTTGATTTTTCAAATTTAATGAATTAAAAGAATGTTTACTGGAATAATTGAAGATTTAGGAACAGTTGAATCACTAGAAAGAGAAGCAACTAATTTGCATTTAACGATTAAGAGTCGCTTGGCTTCAGAATTGAAAATTGATCAGAGCATTTCACACAACGGTGTTTGCCTTACGGTCATTAAGTGCAATACGACTTCCTACGACGTTACGGCCATTAAGGAAACTCTTGACAAAACCAATTTGAATTCCTTAACAAAAGGTGCTATTGTAAACTTAGAACGTGGGTTAAAACTTGGCGAGCGCTTGGATGGTCACATGGTTCAGGGGCATATAGACCAAATAGGAATCTGTGTAGATATACAATCTCAAAATGGAAGTTGGACCTATCATTTTGAATACGACCACAGCCTTGGAAATATTACTATAGAAAAGGGATCAGTCACTGTCAACGGGGTTAGTTTAACCGTGGTTAATTCTAAAAAAAATGGCTTCAGTGTGGCCATTATTCCATATACATATGAACACACTAATTTTAAACACTTTAAAATTGGATCTGTGGTAAATTTAGAATTTGATGTGATTGGAAAATATGTTAGTCGTTTACACGCTAAGGCAACTACTTCTTAGATAAAACCTTGTTTTGCTCTTCTAATAAGTCCTTAATTTTTGACAACAGTTCGACATCCGCTGGCGTTGGCACAGTAGTATCTTTTATATCCTCTGCTTTAGCTTTTAGTCTATTAATAAATTTTACAACTAAAAAAATTGTAAATCCAACAATTAAAAAATCTATAACCGTTTCAATTAAAAGTCCGTAATCTACGGATACTTGAGAGGCTTTGGCAGTAGCCTCTCTTAAAATAAGCTTCTTGTCTCCAAAACTAATGCCATCTGATAGCAATGAAAGCGGAGGAAGTATGATATTTTTAACCAAGACATTGACAATAGCATTGAAAGAAGCTCCAATTATGATTCCAATAGCCATGTCAATCATATTACCTTTGACGGCAAAATCTTTAAATTCTTTAAGTAACTTCATAGGGTTATAAATTGCTTAATTATAAGTTTTTTATTTCCCATTTTGCATTGGTGTTGTTTCTGGCATCAGTTTGTTTAAAATAGTATAAACTGGGCAGAACTTAGTAAAAGGACTAATGATTTGCAAAACAGCGACGGCAACTGCAACGTAAATCCAATTCAGACCAAATTGGCTGGCTAAAATAATGGATCCAATGTTTAAAAGGCCTACGATTCCATCGTGTACTCTAACTTTAATAATATCTTTTTGATTGCTCATAAATTATTTGATTAGTGGTTTTTAGACGAAAGTAAAAAAAAATGGTTGCATATAAAAATAATGGATTTCAAAATANATGACAAAAAAACACTACATTATGAGAGGNAATGCATTTGAATAAATTAATATATATACATAGCACTTTTTCTGNTGNTTATGGCTTTAAGCCTTGTTNGTTGNAGCTCTGANTCAGANCTNCGGNCCNATGATTCTANTGACTCCNTTGAAACACCTGAAAGTTATCCTAATATTTTACTGATTATTGCAGATGATATGGGNAAGGATGCTACTTTTGGATTTGAGCAAGGGATTTTAAAACCNCAAACACCNCATATAAATTCAATCAAAAANAGTGGGNTTACTTTTCAAAACTTTTGGAGTTACCCAACNTGCAGCCCCACAAGAGCTTCNATTATTACAGGAAAATACGGCTATAGAACAGGNGTCAAATGGGCCGGTGATGTACTCTCNAGTNCTGAAACAAGCCTGCAANANTACATAAAACAAGGGACTGGTAACAGNTACGCTTCTGCTGTTATTGGAAAATGGCATCTTTCTGGAAATANNGGTANCTTTNATCCTGNGGNNTTTGNAATAGATTACTATTCAGGGCTTTTGGGGGGTGGCCTTCAAAATTANTTCCANTGGAACTTAACGAACGATGAGGGCACNAATGCACAATCGGGATATAGCTCTAAAGTTTTTACAGATTTAGCAATAGATTGGNTAGNTGCTCAAGAGAAGCCNTGGTTTTTNTGGTTAGCATACAACGCCCCGCATACTCCATTTCATAGACCACCTAACATAATGCACANCCAAGGGNCGTTGNCAAATTATTCTGATGGCATGGACCCAATGCCNTATTATCTNGCCGCTATAGAAGCTATGGATTTTCAAATTGGTAGGCTTCTTGATGNACTCACTCAAGAACAAATAGACAACACTATNATACTTTTTATGGGCGATAATGGCACNCCAAATCAAGTGGGACAAGCACCTTATGCGAACAACGCTGTAAAAGGGACACTTTATCAAGGCGGTATAAATGTCCCAATGTTTNTCGCTGGGAAGGGNGTACAACGTACTGGNGACGATTATAATTTAATTACTAGNACAGATTTNTTNAGTACTATTGCACANTTAGCTGGAGTGGATTCGAANGAAATCCATGANAGTAAAAGTTTTAAACATTTANTAACTACCAGCGTTGGCCAAAGAGAATTCCAATATTCTGAAATGGATTCTCCAAATNCNAGTAAATGGNCGATAAGNGACGGAANGTATAAATTAATTANTAGGTCGGACGGANTAGAAGAATTATATCATTTAGTGTCTGACCCNTATGAATCTGAAAACTTAATAGACCAAGAGCTCTCTGTTGATGCTTATACAGCAAAAATAGCCTTACAAGGTGAATTATTACTAATCAGGAATTAAAAATTATTTTTTATTATTTTTGGAACATGAAAGACCTGAAATATCTTTTTGCATACACAGTTCCTCTTTCGGGGCTTATAGCCTTTCACTCTCACGGTATTGGAACTTATACTACAGTTTTTTATGCATTTATTGTATTACCCCTTTTAGATCTAGCCACTGGTGAGACTAAAAAAAACTTATCTAAAAATCAAGTCCTAAGAAAAAGTAATAAATGGATTTTTGATATTATGCTTTATATAAACCTACCAATAGTTTTTTACCTTTTATTTTTAGCATTTACAAAAATTCAAACAGGGAACTATTTAATCTATGAATTAGTTGGTATGAGTCTCTCAGCTGGAATTTTACTCGCAACTAATGCCATAAATGTAGCGCATGAACTTGGTCATCGAAAACCCTACTTTGAGCGTTTTTTAGGCAANTGTTTATANATCCCTTGCTTGTACATGCATTTTTANATTGAACACAACTTTGGGCATCATTTACATGTTGGCACACCTGAAGACGGAGCNACTGCGAAGTATAATCAATCTGTTTATTCTTTCTGGTGGAGTTCTGTATCAAANCAATACGTTGATTCTTGGAAACGACAGCTTAATCTTCTAAAATCTAAAAATAATNGCTTTTTCTCATTTAAAAATGATATGCTATGGTATCACTTAATTCAGCCTTTATATTTGTTTGGAGTTTATATACTTTTTTCTTTTGAGGNANTAATCTTTTCAATAATAATNGGGGTTCTATCATTNCTTTTTCTNGAAACNATTAATTATATAGAACATTANGGATTNAGACGNTTTAAAAATCCGTCAGGGAGATATGAACGTGTTCAGCCCCANCATTCTTGGAANTCAAATTTTAATATTGGAAGAATTGTTTTATACGAACTTACTNGNCATAGTGACCACCACTTCAAAGCANCNAAAAAATACCAATTATTAAATAGTTATNATGAAAGTCCAACNTTNCCTTTGGGATATCCNGCTTCAATATTACTTAGTTTATTTCCNCCTTTGTGGTATAAAATTATNAATCCACTTGTCCCAGAAAAAATGAAATAGTTTTTTTTATAATTGATAATTAAAAAAGCCTCCTTTNNNAAGAGGCTTTGNNATTTTTNAGTCTTTANATTAATTATAAATCTAATAAAAATTATAATTAGAATTATTNAAATAAACTNTTACACCATTNGTGCCCCCGTCAACGAGTTTCATAACCTTATCTGCAAAATTTGGCTCTTCAATATTAAATCTCCAGTNTCGGTATGCATCATACTTTTCATAAGAATCCCAATATCCACAAATAACATAAGTCTCACTTTCTTCATTGTAAAATGCCTCAAGATGATTACATCCATCATAATTACGAGTTACAANCAGGCCACTTTCAGAATCCATTAGTTCTTGAAATTTATNGATATTCTTTTTACTAACTTTTGCTGTAAAGACAACTACATTTCTTTCAATTGGACCNACTGAATTAACCATTCCTGTAGCGTCAAAGTATTCTCCAGTAGAGATAATTTTNCCACCTTCAAANTCAAAATTATGNTATGATAGCATACTAAATGTTCTNCCAGTAGATTTACTTTTCCCAGTCCAAGTTCCNTATGCTCTTACACTACCATCGGGCTTCAAAGAAAGGGTGTCNATNCCAGGCAGCCAAACTGGATCATTAAATTTTACATCAGTATAATTATTTACATAAAATTCAGCAATTTGTCTTGANGNTTGATAACCAACNCGACCCATCCCATANATTGGAGAAACGTCCATAACATCTTTGGAAACCACTTNATCCCAAAGATCCATGTTCTCAGTTTCNAAAGTTTCTACCCANTTCTCAGCTAANGCCTTATTAGCTTCGTAGTCNTTGTGAGAGGTTTGACATGANGNCANCACAATTGANAATAATAATAATATTCCTTTTTTCATTTCATATTTATTTAAAGTTATTTATTTAAATTAAGTCAAATTAGATTTACTCTTCNATTANCTCTTTAATTNTTGTTGAAAATTTCATCCCAAGGGANATANTNACNCCNAAACTNTCTGANGATATCAANGGNGTNTTTTCTGAAATTTTCNTACCGATTGGGGTATTATACATTGCAATAGCATCCCTCAAGTCTTGTATTGACAAATGATTTTGATAGATAGGCACCAAGTCATCAATTAAAGTTGAAAACATTTCTTTNATTCNAGAGGCTTGAGCTTGTCATTATCAATTTGAGTTTCTAACAGCTTAGACATTTGATCGATAGTAGAGCTAAATGTTTGGTAAGACCCTTGAGCTTTCATATACTCTAATAGCACTTCTTTGTAAATCTTTTCTTGTGAATAGATATTAGAAAACGATAACAATAGTACAAAAAGGATTATAATTTTTTTCATGTAAATAAAATTTAATATTGCAATATAAAAGTAATAAAAAGTAAGTATTAAGGCTAATACTTTTCAAAAAATAAATATTATATTTTGTATATTAAATATTATGACTTAATACTATGTTTCAAAGGATATTACCTCATTCAAATGCAGAGCAATTATTTAGGCTTTGGCAAGATTCATATATTATCGAAGAACAAATTATTGAGGCATCTATTTTCCCTCCTCTTAATAGAAAAGTCAATGACTTTTTGAATTCAGAAAATGAGTTTTTTGGAATAGTTAATCATGAATTTTTGGGGGTTATTGAAATTTGTTCAAAAGACAATAAAATTCATATTCAAAGTTTAGTAGTTGCGCCAAAATACTTTAGAAAAGGAGTTGCTACTAGCATGTTGGTAAACATATTTAAAATGTATCCAAAAAAGAAATTTACAGTTGAAACAGGATATAAAAATACCCCCGCAAAAAAACTTTATGAATCTTTAGGCTTTAGAAAAGATAAAGTTTGGATTACAGCTTACGGGATAAAGAAAATAAGATACACAAAAAGAGCCTAGCTAAAACGAGCAAAGTTGTAGCTTGAATAGTAACCTAAAATTAGCGGTTTTTAAGAAGAAATGTTCTCGAATTCTTCGCAGGTGTATTTTTCGTTGACAGCAATGTTATGAAAATCACATTGTGCAGTTTTTGTATAATTACCGCAGTTAACACAACTATTGCTTAAAGATAAATTTTCCATGATTATTATTTATATAATTACTTTGTAAAAATATAAGTAGTAGTGTTTAGAAACAATTTAAATAGATAAATATGAAAGATTCTTATTTAGACCAAAGAAAAATAAAAAAGGATCCTTTATTTTTAATTAACTCAATCGAAACAATATTTGTCTCCAATTTCGTATGAATTATAATCACTTTGACTAACCTCCAAATTAACAATAGTATTTGGTATATCATTGTTTGTTGGGTTCTCATTAGATCCAATTGAACCAACAAAAACAAATTGACCATTAGTAATACTTTTTTCTATAATAGTACAACATTCGGGATCTTTACTGCAAGAAAAAATTAATAAAAGAAGTCCGATAAGAAGTGGCTTAATGATTTTGGAGCGTTGAATAATCATAATACTAAGTTTCAATTTTAATATTATCGTAATTTACCTTGGTCCAACCATTTTTCATAAAATAGGGGCTTTTTATACTAAGCTTATTTTCAAACTTGTCTTCAAATTTATCTATTACGCGTAACACCTCGCTTAAATTTTTTCTGAGCTTTATTTGTACGCGTAAACAGACTTTATCATTTTTATCAATAAACCATAACGCTGGGGTAATTGTATTTCCGTATTGGCCTCGATAAATTTCATCAACTTCGGCATAAAATTTAATTTCCCTCCAAGACTTTTGTTTGATTTTAATTAATCCAAGTAAAGATTTAGTAATTCCTTGATTATTAACCTTGACAATATTCACAGAGAAAAGTATTAATAATATTGAAGCTGAAATGATAATATATTTAAATCTTAAAATGAAATTGAAATCACTTAAGCGTTCGGTCGTGGCATAAAGAACAAAGACTAAAAAAAGTGTAGGGTAAAAATTAAAACCAATTGATTTGAAGTCTCTCATAATTATGAAATTTTTTAATGACTATTAATCTTCTTTCAATATGTAGCGAAGCGGAATGTAAAAAGTGGTAAATAATATCAAAAAATAATAAGTTACATGTGTTGCCGTAGGGTTTAATAATGGTTGTATGAGGTTTAAACAAAAAGAGTAATAAATATCATTACAATATACATAATTATTAAGATTGAAATAAGAATAAAAATTTGTAATAAAAATCCAGCAAAAATGCCCAAAACTAAAGCCTAAAATTGTTGTTATTATAGTTGTTCTGACAATTCCCGTATATCTCACAAAATAATGAAAGATTTTAATCACTTTTATAAAAAAATAAATTTTTTATTAAAAATATAAAAATAAATATGAGTATTTAGTACAACTTTAGTACATTATGGATTATTAATGTAATAGTAATACTTTCTTAATGTTATATTAACAGAAAACAAAAATGCTATATAAATTAAAAAATAATATTGAACTAAAGTGTGGGTTTAAAATCAAATCTAGGGGTGATTGCATTGTCTTAGAATCAATAATATTAATTGAGACGGACATGTTTATCAGCTACAATACTTTAAGGAGATTCTTTGGAGTAGTTAGGGGTACTTTTCCATCAAAAAAAACATTAAATATACTATCCAAATATGTAGGTTACAAAAATTACGTTGAGTTCTGCATGGCTTATCCTAAAAAAAGGAATTGGAGAATAAACGAAGATATCTATAGAAATATAATCATTGATCCAAACAACGCATTGACAATTATACAACAGGAATTAATAAAGTTAGATGACTATTTGGAAATACTAATCACATTGATATGCAGGTTAATTATTGAAAAAGACATTACTATTTTGAGAAGAATTTTTAATTCCACCCTATTAAATCCTAAACAATTTAACTATTCTGAATTAATATTTTTTGGAAATTGTGTTGGTCCCATGATTAGCCAAGTTAATTTCAATACAACTAAACTTATAAAAACAAAATATTTCACTAAAACTATTTTTAACTCTTACATTGACCTCAATTCTTTAAATACAAATTATGGCTTATACGCAAAAAAATTAAGTGAAATTTCCAATGATAGACAAGAAATACTTTTTTCAAATTGCTTACTTCAGCTTAAAAATAAATTAAATAACAAAAAGGTGATAAATATTGACACTTCATTATCCGCAGATGAAATTCATCCAATACTTTATGGCAGGTATATGGGAACTTTTATTATGGGTAATGATAATTTAGGGGTTCTAAAAACAAAATTTAGAGATTTTTTAGATCTTATTTCAAATAAAAAGGCCAAAAGTGATTTTCTTTATGAGTTTGTTTTCGCAAGTATACTTTGTCGAAATTTAGGTTTACTGCATATTACATTTAAAGAGACAACAAAATACAAAATTTCAAAGCCATATTATCAGGAATATCATTACAGCCTATTTGAGTTAGGTCATGCTTTCATCCAACTAGATAGGGGCAAAAAAATTCACAAAGAAATTAATTTAATAAAAACCAAAAGTTTCTTTCGAAACAGCCATAAAGATTTTGCAACACTGTTTATTAGTATTTTAGAATATCATAACTCAAACAAAGGAAAAAAGGAATTGTCAAATTATAAAAAGTTAGCACAGAGATTAAACTTTCCATATTTAAATGAAGATTATTGCATCAGCTATTTTAATCATGGTAAACTTAAAGGTAAAATCTATACAGAACTCACAAAAAAACAGGTGTAATATACTGTGTTTATAATAGTAATTAGTTAAATTAAACTTTACTAACTTTTTTATAAAATAAAGCTGTTGAAACATACATCTGGGGAAGTAACCACAAAGCCCAAATAAATAACGTGAAAATACTTAACATAAAATTGAGAGAATATCGTAAAGAAAGTTTAAAAAACTGCCACTTATGCCCCTTCATCATTGACGCACTTTGCTTAAAACAATCTATAACTGATGTTTCGGGTTTATCCATAGCAATATAAAAAATTTGAGCAAACATTAGGGTAAAAATAATTCCTGGGATTATAAGACAGACAAAGCCAATAAGTATAAGTAATGCGTAAATAATCATCAAGGAAATAGCTCTAGGCATAACTGAAAAACCATCTTTGATCTTATTAGAGTTAATAGAGTCATTATTAGCAATGGATAACGAAAATGATGCAAGACCAAGAGTTAAAGACGCAGAAACTGATACAAATACAATTGATAATAAAATAGCTATTGGAACTCCCAAGGATTCAGCGATGGACATAATTAAATCTTGGCTTGTAAGGGTGGATTGCACAAGTGCAACTATAAAAAATGGAAGCATTACTTTTCCATAATTGTTCTTTAAAATAGATTTAGATTTATTAATAATTTCAGAATTTTGCATAGAGGTGATTTAAATTAGATTATTACTGAATGCAATATAGGTTTTATTCTGCAACTAAATACATTTATGATAATTTTAATTATTATTCGAAGAAAAATTAAATTAAATAATTACTATATTTATAATATATTATTTATATTTTAGTATAGAGTTTAAATTAATTCCGGAAAATAGAAATTATATGGAAAAAGAAATTATAAGTTCGATAAAGTCTTTGAGATCAAAACAAAAAAAACTTTTAAATAAAAAGAAAGAGACAATTATTAAAATAAATAACTTAAAATTAGAAGAGAAAAAACTTATAAAACAATTGAAGTCAATGAAAAAATTAGATCAATTAATTGTGTCAATTGGATTTGACAAGCGCTGGTCTACATACAATTGTATAGTGAAATTTAAGTCTTTTAATTTTAGCTTTTATCTAGGCAAAGAAGTTAAAATAAAAAATCAAATACAACAATTTTACGCTGTAGATATTTCCAAGAAAGGAATTAAGTTTATTAAAAAAGAAATTAAACAGATCGTTATTTCTGTAGTGCCAAATTATTTAAATAAATACAATTCTAAAGAATCTATATCCTTTACAAAAATCATAGAACTTTATGTTTCTAGTGGAGAGTGGAGCTATTGGAAAGAGCCATGAGAATCAACTTTTTATTTTGATAAAAATACAGTAGATATTTTATTTAGATCTTTTGTGCTTAAACTTGAAGTGTTTTTAAGTATTTCAATAAAGTATTCAACTTCGTCACCACTGACAGGACAGCCTAAATTTTGTCCATTACTATCGAATGAGTCTTCAAGCAAATTTCCGTCTTCATTAAGAATAACGAAAAAAGGCAATCCTGACCTTTCACCATTGTATTTCTCAAGGATGGCTTGACCTCCAGGAGTTTCCAAGTGCTTGTTGCTCTTTGATTCATTCACAACTAAGGTTACAAAAATATAATTGCTTTCAAATAATGAATTACAAGTTTCACTTTTTATCTGTTCATCCATTTTCTTGCACCATCCACACCAGGATGCACTGTACTTTAAAAAAATATTTTTATTCTCAATTTTAGCTTCACTGCAAGCATTCTTTAAAAGTTCTGAAGCATTGATTAGAGGAACTTTTTGCTCTGTCTGACCAAATGAAAAAAAAGAAATAATTAAAATTATAGAAAATAATACATTCTTCATTTAAGGTATTTATTTACATAAAAATACAATAAATAGTTAAGCATTAAAATTTACTTAAAAAAGCTTTACATGACTGCAAAGCTTTTTGATCTAATTTAAAAATTATCTACGGAATTTTAATTTCTGAAAAAGCTATTTCAATAATTTATACTTAACTCTTGGTTGATTTTCAGCGTATGCAATTCCGACTTGCCTCATTGCTTCAATCTCTTTTGTTTTATTTTGTGCATTTATCTCATTAACTCTTCTTTGAGAATCTGAATCTAATTCATTAATTTTTCTTCTAGAATCTGAATCTAATTCATTGATTTCTCTCCTAGAATTTGAATCTAAACGGTTTGTTTCTGCAATAATTTCTTTTACCACCTGATCTCTATTATATTTTTCATACTGTAGATCCCAATCTCTCTTTTCTTTAGCATCAATATCGTTTGATATTGCTTTAAATAAGGCTTGGGCTTCCTTGTAACAACTTGAATCGAATGAAATTTCTGACAATGCAGAGGACGCAGATTTGCTATCCCTACTTGCCCAAGCTCCTTTAGCTTTACCTAATGAAATAGCACATTTATGATCAACTATTTTATCTAATAAACTTTTAACTTCAGTGTAACAAGTCATATCAGGAGTATAATTTGAAATTGGATTTGGAGCTTCTAGCCAATTATCTTGAGCTATAAAAGAATTAGATTTTGTAATGTTTTGCTGACATTCATTTTCCATTTTTCTTTTAAATATTGATGTCGATAAATCCATCGCTTTGTCATAACAATCTTTACAAACTTCTGGAATTTCAATCAACTTAGAGATTGAATTATCGAAGTCCTTTTGGTCTGCCAATGTATTTGCCTCTTTGAGAATAAAATCACATTTTGAATTGTAATATTCAATAATTTTCCTCTTACCTGATTCAATAAAATAATTAAACTTTTTATTCCTTGGAGATAATGCCCTAAAAGACTGAATAAAAGCTTTTGTGTCATTATTTGCAATTCCCTTAAGTTCTATATACTCAGAAGCAAAAATGGTACCTTCAATACCATCTCCTATATATAAATTTACTGCTAATGTCAAAGCAGTTTTTGGTGGTGCAGTAGGTGTTATATCTTTTGTCAAAACATCTACATCTGCACTAATAATAAATCGCGGAAAACTTTCATTCCCACCCATTCCGTTTCCAGATGCAATCTGTGAAATTTTATTTTTCAATAATTTCATAGCCGCTTGAGGAATATTTTCAAGATCTTCAACAAAGGTGTTTAGTACAATTCTACCCGCATCGTTTGCTTTACCTCTAGTATTTTGTGAGGTTAAATTTATCGTAGTAGTTAATATTAAAATTAAAATTAAATTTTTCATACTTATCATTTTCCTCCAATTGTTAAAATTGCTTTCCCAAGACCCTGCATATCAACTTTTGCATCAACTTCATAATTTGACTTAATAAATCGTCTTAAATTAGAAACAAACATTCTTGTATCTAGAGCCCTTTGCCTGCCATTTCTCTCTGTAAATAAAGGAATTCTAACCTGCTCAAACAACATGGAGGTGTCAGTATAATCTGCAGTGCTAAACCTTCCTTGAACAGTATTATCAGCTAGCCAATCTTCAATTAAAATCCCTAATTCCTCATCTTCTTCACCAAAGTAATCCATTAGACTATACCCCCAGTCATCCCATGTTCTTATCTCTACTATTACTTCTCGACCATTTGCAAACATATCATCAAAGTGCATCTGCATTAAATTTAGAAAACCATCCATTTTGTCAGTTACAGCTTGCTCTAAAAGAACAGCTACTGGAGAAGTTAAGTCATTTGGACCGGTTCCAGATGAATTCCCTACCGGCTTATTAGTGTAAGAGTCAAAGCCAGACAAAACATAAGTAAGTGATTTTTGAGGACCAAGTTGATTAATTGTCCAAGTAAACTGAATGAGTATGTCTGCCTTGGCAATACTATTAAGCTCATCCATAGCTGAAACTGCGATCGAGGATGCAGAATCAAATGATGTAACTTGGTTTTCTCTAACTTTTTGCATTTCTAGAGACTTTAATGTTTGCTCCAAATTTTTAGGAGGAAAACCTCTTAACTGAAGCATTTCCTCCAATTTACTAACTGCTGTTAAAAGATCCGGATTTTCTTGTACAGCTCTCTTATAATTTATGATTTTCAACTCTGTTCCCTGATTATCAATTACATCATAATATCCGTTTTGAATACACCAATTATCAGATGGCACAATTAATAATGATGGTTTTTTTGCCTGTCCATGCATATTCATTAGTATCAAAGACACAAAAAGGATTGTTACTCTATTTAATATTGTTTTCATTTAAGTATGTTTTTAATTTATTTATATCAAACTCCACATAATAAGTAGTGGTTGAATTTTTATTTTTCTTTTTGCTTAAAACTTTGTGGAACTCTCCTTCCCTAGAATCATCATACCAAAAGGTATTTAAAAACTCTTTATAATTTACCCTTGGATTAGGATCAATTATAATCTGATTTAAAACACAGCTATTTTGTCTCAATCCATTGAAAAACAATTTTTCATACATTAAATTAATGGTATTTGTTTTTTCAGATGCTTTCGTTTTTGAAAATTTAACTTGTGCTTTAAGAGTAACTTTATCATCCGGTGTTTTTAATTCACACACAATTGATGGTTGGTAATATGTTTTTTTTGGAGATTTACAGCCAAACATTAAAACAATAGAAAGAAATAATACGAACTTTGATACTAGCTTAGAATCCATTTGATAATGATTTAAGAATATTAGCGTCTTCTAGGTTTTTTCTTAGCAGGTCAGTATTAACAGAAACAATTGTTTCAACCTTATACTCTCTTTTACTGATTTTTATGACCCTTTCTGGTCTTCCTGTAGGAAGGTTTGTATATTTTGCATACTCACCTCTATCAATAAAAAATGATTTAAAGAATCCTATATTTTCATCATAAATACTTGGGTTATTTGTCATAGGCCTTTTAGACACACAACCTCTAGAATTACCAGTTATTCCTGTAAAAACAATAGCATGAACAGCATTTTTTTTTGACTGCTCAACTGAAATTGAAGGGTCGCGAACGTAAGATGTCACCCGAATCAAAGAAGTAGTTCCAGTGCCTCCACCTTTCTCACATACTGTTTCGTATCTCCAGGAAAGTGTTGCTTCGTCTGCTTTTTTTCTTTTTCTTTTACTTTGAGCATTTAGGGTTTCTGATAAGAAAAACCCTAGCGCTACAAATAACAATAATTTATTAAATTTTAGTGAATACATTTACCTATTTTTTTTGTCTTATTAATGATCCGAAAGTCGCTTTCTTAACTTTCCCTTTGAATGTGGTCCTATCAAGTTTAGAACTCGACTCTTCACCTGCTGAATATCTATTGTCCCAAACAAGTTTTTTATCTACCTTAATTGTACCTACTGATTTATAAATTGTTCTCCCTGTTTTGTTATCGAATTCTTCGTTTAAAACTTCAAAAGTCTCACCCCCCTTTAGACCTTCTTTCATCCCAATGAAAGCAGTGAGAGGGCTGAACTCAGCAAGAGGTACCTTCGGCTTGAAATCTTCATACTTTTTAGTTAGTTTTGAAAATACCTTTTCAACATTTCTAACAGTTGCAAGATTTATAATATCGTCTTCAGTTCTACCCTTATCAGCTTTTTTTAACGAAAAGGTAACAAGAGAATTTGCTTTTTCAGTTCCCACATGTTCAACTTCAAAGTTTTTACTTAAAAATCCTTGTTTGTCATTCCAGGAAGTATATAATTCAATTTGATTAGACTTATCCCATTTAAGTTTAAATAAGTATGCTGTTGTCCAAACAGAATATCCTTCACTGGTTTTTTTATACACTTTTTCTACTGCTTTCTTGGCAAGCTCTTTTGCTAATCCCTCTGCCATTTGATTGACTTCATTCATTCCTGCATCTCTAATGTAGGCTGCAGCAACTTCATTTGAAACAAATGACATATTATTAAATACTAAATAAGTCTGTGGAATTATATCAAGCGCGGCTCCTTCTACGATGGATCCCTTCCCTGTTGACTCGGCTAATGCTTTATCAATATCTTCTTTGGATGCACTGTAAAGACCTCTTTTTTCAATTAGAGCTAAATCAAAAATGCCATCAGAGTTGTTGTCATACCATTTATCGATTAACAATGACCCAATATTGTTCTCTGAAATCCATTTTTTTAGCCTATAAACTTCTATTTTGGGATCTTTATAATTAGGTCCAAAAAGTGCTTTATTTAATTCTATTTTTTGGTTGTAGGACTCCTTTGTTTCCCCTAACTCGTTCAGTATTTCGCTTAACTCCTCTTCTGATAAAATAACGTTTGTAAGATCAACATTTGTAGGGCCAACTCTATGGTCATTATATTTATCTGGGAATTCATAATTATCATATGCCCCCACTACTTTATCCTTATTTTCAAAGTCACCATCAGTAACAAGAAAAGTAGATAATGAGTTTCTTTTGTATTTTATGTCGTCGATGGACTTTTTCTTCTGCCCAGATAAAATAAATGAAGTGCACAGAAAAATTGCAAATAAGAAATTTTTATTCATTTTGTGATAGTTTGATTGATTGAAAAACTAAACTATTAAAAAATAAAATAAAAACCCAATTTTTTATATACTGTTTGTTTTATAGCCTGGTACTTTCTAAAAATGAGATTTATAGTACCAAATAAATAGAGACGTTTATTTGTAATGGAAAAAGTTGATAAATTAAACTAGCCATTCAATCTTTGATTTAATACTTGTGCGCTGCTTAATGGGTAGACTATTGTGATTAAACTTACCTAGGTACATAAAACCCAGACAACGTTCATCAGAACTCAAATCAAAAAAGGAATCCATATGTTTAGTAAATTTAGGACTACTCCAATAACAACCTATTTGCTTTGCCGCACATGTCAGCCAAATATTCTGAACTGCCATTGCCACTGAAGCTATCTCCTCCCACTCAGGTATTGAAACTGTTGTACTTCTTTTCATGAATATCCCAATAATTGAGTTTGACATATTACACTTGTCATAAATCTTTTTTGTCTTAAAGTCTAACCTAGAATCTGTTGGGTTATTTTTCTTGATGGCATCAACCATCCTGTCTGCCAAAACACTCTTTTGTAAATTTTTATATACCTTAAAAATCCAAGGTTGAGTCATTTTATGTGTAGGTGCCATATTCGCATTTTCAAGTAATTGCAGAATGGATTCATCAGGGATGTCTCCTTTTAAAAACTGACTTGGGTAAACCGTCCGTCTAGAAGCGATAAGTGAGTCTATATCCATAATTATTTTATAATATTTATAAAATTAATATTTAGAATTTATATTAATAAGTAAATTTGAAAAAATTATTAAATGTTCTTTTAATTTCAAAAAACTTATAATTCGCAATGTAACCAACGAAATTCGTATATTGATGAATAGATGTGAACATCACGGGAATTTCTCCTTTTTAAAAATCCATATGAAAAAAATAACTCTACTTTTATTATCGATTAATATTTTTTGCTGCAAAACTTTAGAAAAAACACCAAACCCTAAAATTGAGATCTATGACGATAATATCAAATCTCTTATTGACATAACTGCCAAAATTGAAATTTTGGGAGACTCTATATCTCTTCCTGAAGGCCCTGTTTGGGATGAACGAAATAAGGCTTTACTTTTTGTAGATATTCTGAAAAACAAAGTTCTCAAATGGGATGAAACTAATGGGATATCCGACTATATCATTCCTGCTGGAAATACTGGTTATGCGCCAAATTTAGAGGGAAGTATTTTAGGTGCAAATGGTCTTGCAATAAATTCCGATGGTGAACTAATTTTATGTCAGCACGGAGATCGAAGATTGTCAATATTAAGACAATTAGATGGTACTGAAGGGTATTTTGAAACCCTTGTTGATAATTATCAAGGTTCTCGCTTAAACAGCCCTAATGATTTAACTATAGCTAAAGATGGAACCGTATTCTTTACTGATCCCCCTTTCGGTTTTTTTGATCTTAAAAACTTCAAATTCGTTGATAGTGAAATGAGAGAATTGGATTTTAATGGAGTTTATAGATTCAGTCCTAATTCCAAGGAACTTTCACTTATAACAAGTGAAATTGATTTACCTAATGGTGTAGCAATATCACCTGATCAAAAGACACTTTATGTAAATAAGATGGGCATGTTGGATAAACAACCTAAAGTCATGAAAATTAATTTAGATACTCAAGAAATAGAAACATTTTTTGATGGTAAAGAAATATCTCAAAAGCTTGACGGAAGCTTTGATGGCATTAAGGTTCATAGTTCAGGTCTTGTTTTTTCTTCTGGCCCTGGTGGACTTTTAATTATTTCTCCTAAAGGCAAATTAATGGGTAAAATTGATTTTGGCCATATTACTAATTGCGCCTTTGATTCTGAAGAAGATTACCTTTATGCAACTGGATTTGTTTCAAACCCTAAATTATTCCGAATTAAGTTGAAATAAGTCTGATAAACTTTGATTCATTTGTTTTTAACTATATTTATAAGCAATAAGGAATCATGAAAAGACTATCACTAATTATAATACTTATACTAATTTCATGTGCGAAAGATGAAGGCGCTAGTATCTGTATTTATGAACACATTTTAGAAACAAACGAGCCTCTTAATGTTTTAGAAAATTCAGCTTTTCTTTCGGGAAGTGTTAATGTTATATCTGAAAATTGCCCAATTCCATCTGGAGCAATTCAAGGCTTTGTTTATGCTACTAATACTCAACCTAATATAAATGATAATTTAGTTATTTCTAGTGGAACCCAAGTCAATGCAACCTTAAGTGGCCTTAGCCCAAATACAACATATTATGTGAGGTCTTTTATTTCCAGTTCTATTGGAGAATACTATGGAAATGAAATTAGTTTTACAACTGAACCGTATGTGTCAAATATTGATTATGGTTTAAACGAATACGTAGTTGAATTTCAAGGGATTCAGCGGGAATATATTATATATGTGCCAGAAAGTTACTTGCCTGAAAATCCATTGCCATTAGTATTTGTTATGCACGGCTTTGGAGGCTCTAATTCAGGAATGATCAGTAGGGGCTTTAATGAAATTGCTGATGAAGAAGACTTTATTGTAGTATACCCCCAGGGAAGCGATTTTCTAAACCTTATACCACATTGGAATGTTGGCGGATTTACTTCTGGAAGTACTACCAATGATGTTGCTTTTATAGATTTTTTAATAACATCAATTTCACAGATATATACTATAAATTCAAATAGAATATTTTCAACTGGTATGTCTAATGGTGGGTTTATGAGTTTTTTATTGGCCTGCCAATTGAGTAATAAATTTGCTGCGATTGCTTCAGTTACTGGGTCTATGACCACCCAAACTTTGAATGAATGTAACCCAGTTAGAGAAGTGCCAATTTTACAAATTCATGGAACTAACGATACAACTGTGCCTTACGAAGGAGTATTACAATGGAATACCTCGATTCAAGATGTTTTAAATTACTGGGTTGATAATAATCAATGTTCTGACGAACCTGAAATATATTCATTACAGGATATTGACCTAAATAATAACATTACTGTCAATGAGATAACTTATGAAAATGGCAATAATGGGTCAGTTGTAAAACATTATAAGGTTATTGGTGGTGGACATAATTGGTTTCAAAATGATGATATAAAATCTAGTGAATTAATTTGGGATTTTTTTTCTATGTATGACCTTGATGGCTTAATAAACTAGGGTTATTTAATTGGTTTGTTTTTACTTATTTTTGAATTCAATTTGTAGCCCTTGAGTAAAACACTTTCTGACAGCCAAATAAATAAATTAGCTATTCCAGCTATAATTGCTGGAATTTCTGAGCCCATCCTTTCAATAACTGATGCTGCCATTGTTGGGCATATTAATTTAAATGCAACAGAGTCTCTTGCAGCAGTTGGAATTGTGTCATCTTTTTTATCAATGCTAATTTGGGTTTTAGGCCAATCAAGGTCCGCTATTTCAACTATTATCTCACAATACTTGGGGGCTAAAAAGCTAGAAGAGGTTAAAAACCTTCCTGCACAAGCAATTGTAATAATTGTTATTTTAAGCATTATTATTTGTTTAACAACAATTCCTTTCAGCGAATCCATTTTTAAATTTTATAATGCAAAGGGATTGCTTCTTGAGTATAGCGCAGAATATTATAGAATTCGAATAATTGGATTCCCTTTCACTCTATATACTTTTGCTGTCTTTGGAGTTTTTAGAGGTCTTCAAAACACCTATTACCCTATGATTATTGCAATTACTGGAGCATGTATAAACATCATTTTAGATTTCTTATTTGTATATGGATTTTATGAAATTTTAGCGCCAATGAATTTAAAAGGGGCAGCGTTAGCAAGTGTATTATCTCAAGTTATTATGGCAATTATGGCAACTATATTGATTTTAAAAAATACCCCCATTTCTTTAATTCTTACAGTCCCAATTAACAAAGAATTACCAAAATTTCTAACCATGATAGGTAATCTTATTATACGCACCCTAGCATTAAACCTCGCACTGTTTTTTGCAACTAGTTTTGCTACAGCATATGGTACGAACTACATTGCCGCTTACACAATTGCAATTAATTTATGGTTTTTGGCTGCTTTTGCTGTTGATGGGTATGCGAGTGCTGGAAATATTTTATCTGGCAAATTATTGGGTGCAAAACAATTTTCAACTTTAATTGAATTAAGCAAACGACTTACAAAAAAAGCTCTTATTGTTGGGGTGCTTATGGGCGCTATTGGAGGAGTATTTTATAAGTCTTTAGGTAGAATGTTTACCACTGATGTTGAAGTTCTTTCTATATTCTACGCAGTATTTTGGATTGTTTTAGTAATGCAGCCTATTTGTGCAATAACATTTGTTTTTGATGGCATATTTAAAGGTCTTGGGAAAATGAGAGATTTGAGGAATGTTCTATTATTATCAACNTTTATAGTNTTTNTCCCTGCATTATTTTTAGCAAATTATCTNGATTTTAAATTACATGGTGTTTTGTNGGCNTTTACNCTGTGGATGATAGCAAGAGGNCTNCCGCTGATTGTNAAATTTAGAAAACAATTTTTGCCTCAACTACGAAAACATTAACTTTGNCAANAATANCNTTTAANCGAAGAAATAAAAAATGTCTAAAGTAAGGATAACTAAACAATTTACATTTGAAACAGGCCACGCTTTNTATGGTCANGACGGAAAGTGTAAAAACATCCATGGNCACAGTTATAAATTGAGTGTTACAATTTTTGGAAAACCTTTGGGAGATNCAAAAAGCTCCAAATTTGGAATGATTATGGATTTCTCAGATTTGAAAAAAATTGTTAAGGAAGAAATTNTAAACCCATTAGATCATGCTACAATTTTTAATAAAAACACTCCACACCTACAGCTTGCAAATAACCTCAAATCTATTGGCCACAAAGTAGTTCTTGTNGACTATCAGCCGACAAGCGAAATGTTAGTCATAGATTTTGCAAAAAAAATTAAAAAAAGANTGCCGGGAGACATTCAATTATTCTCACTTAAACTTCAGGAAACTGCTACATGCTTTGCTGAGTGGTATGCTAGTGACAACTAATTTAAGAATATGAATAGTATACNACTTTCAAAAGGAAAAANAATTTATTTCACNTCTGATCATCANTTTGGAGCTCCTACAAAAGAAGCTTCAAAACCNAGAGAGAAAAAATTTGTGAAATGGTTAGATCACATTAAAAAAGATGCACAAGTACTNTTNATCCTTGGAGACCTTTTCGATTTTTGGTTTGAATATAAATACGCTGCCCCAANGGGATTTACAAGAGTNATAGGNAAATTAGCAGANCTTAGTGATGAGGGAATTGATATTCACTTTTTTGTTGGNAATCACGATATGTGGATGAGAGGTTACCTAGAACAAGAAGTGAANATGAAAATTTATTATAAACCACNTGAATTCAATATTAATAATAAGAAATTTTATATTGGTCACGGAGATGGATTGGGCCCAAATGANAAAGGATATAAACGNCTAAAAAAAGTATTTAAAAATTCATTCTTTAATTGGCTTTATCGTTGGCTTCATCCTGATTTAGGTATTAGGTTTGCTCAATATTTATCNNTTAAAAATAAACTTATNTCTGGNAGTGAGGACTTAAAGTTTGTTGGAAAAGAACAAGAATGGCTTACGCAGTATGCAAGAAAAAAATTAAAAGAAAATCACTNTGACTATTTTATTTTTGGTCACAGACACTTACCTCTTGAANTTGAACTAAGTCTTGGNTCTNNTTATTTCAACTTAGGAGATTGGATAACGCATTATAGCTACGGTAGTTTTAAAAATGATAAGTTTACTCTTGATAAGTTTTAAACTTAGAATCANCTCATANNNTTATTAAATTAATTAGTATTGATAAATTCTTACATTTGTAANCTATCAACAAAAAATTATTTTATGGAATTTTTGGATATACCTTTTTTTGATGACGATTTTTATAAAATGTGCGTTAGATTTATAATCAANTTTTCAGTTTTAACTGCTCTAATAAGAGGATGTTATTATAACTTTTCTAAAAAAGCAGACTATCTCTTTACGTTTTATCTCGTNGGGACAGTAGTCTTTTTCTTATGCTTCACGCTGAAAAAATATGAAATAGACCTTGGTCTTGCTTTAGGGCTCTTTGCGATTTTTGGTATTCTACGCTATAGAACTGACCAGATNAAAGTCAGAGAGATGACNTATCTATTTATTATTATTGGTNTTTCTGTGATAAACTCTTTATCCAATAAAAAAATGAGTTATATAGAAATAATAACTGCTAATTCTTTAATTGTTTTAATTGCGTACTACTTTGATCGTTATTGGAATAAGCAAAGAACATCATCACAAAGAATATCATCAAAGGACATAANATATCAATCTTTAGAGCATATTCGTCCTGAACANCACGAAATTCTTAAAACCGAACTTGAAGAAAAATTGGGGTTTAAAATTNTAAAAATTGAAATNGGTCAAATTGACTTTGAAAAACAGAGTGTTAAAATTAAAATTCGCTATAATAAAGAAATATGAAAAAANTTNTTANNAATAAANTACAANATATTTTAATCACTTTATGCTTANTATCGNTATCCAANACTACAGGNCAAGAAAATCAAGACCAGGAAGGCTGGAGTTCAGTTGAACTTAATATAAAAGCAACAAAAAAAATNTCGTTTTCAGTGTCGGAGCANCTTAGATATAGAAATGATATTACAACATTGAAAAATCACTTTACTCAGNTTAAAGTGAATTATAAAATATTTAAAAANTTTGAGCTTGGAGGTGGGGTGAGNTACATCACAAAAAATGATGATGTTGGAAATATTCAAGGAAATAAATCACTATTTAGNTACCAATTTGANGCTNNATTTNCCAAAAAAATAAATAAAGTTGATCTTTCATTTCGTATGAGGTATCAAAATAAAAATNAGCTCGGNTTTTCAGAAANTGAAGGTGATANNCCTGTAGAATATACACGCTTTAGAATGGGNCTTGGATTTAGATTTAAGCCAGNGAAGATAAATGTNAGNCTCTACGGAGAATTATTCAATGAGCATCAAAATCNAGANGGNAATAGTGGATTTAACAGGCATCGCTGTACAATAAAGTTTAATCGTAAATTTAAAAATATTGGTACTTTAGGAGTNTTCTATGCACTNCAAGACGACTATTCAGAAAACATCAAATCTCGTAGAACTATTGTGGGACTTAAATACACTTACCNAATAGACTTTACAAAATAAAGATTAAATCATTATTTTTCGTGTGCATGCAAGTCCTCTTGTAAGTCTAAATTTCTAAAACNTGGGGATAAAATTCCAGTACTAACCGCTGTGATAATAGTCATTGTTCCACCAAAAACAACTGCAGTTACTGTACCCATTAACTTAGCTGTTAATCCACTTTCAAAGGCACCGAGTTCATTTGAAGAACCGACAAACATTGAATTAACCGAGGAAACTCTACCCCTCATATGATCGGGGGTTTTAAGTTGTAAAATGGTTTGTCTAATCACCATTGAAACCCCGTCGGTTATACCACTAAAGAAAAGAGCGATAACAGATATCCAAAAAATAGATGACAGACCAAAAACTATAATAGAAATTCCAAAGCCAAACACCGCTACTAGTAATTTCATTCCAGCTTTTCTGCTAATTGGGATATAAGCTGTGGTAAGCATCGTTAAGAAAGCGCCAATTGCTGGAGCAGCTCTTAAAATCCCAAAGCCTTCCGACCCTACATTTAAAATATCTTGTGCAAAAACTGGTAATAGAGCGATAGCACCACCAAAAAGTACAGCAATCATGTCTAATGTCAAAGCGCCTAATATAGCTTTTGTTTTAAAAACAAAGCGAACGCCTTCTTTTAAACTTTGTAGTACAGGCTCGCCAATATTTGGATTCAAAACCGGTTTTTTTGATATTAATAAACCTAACAAAAATGAAAATATTACAAGTATAAATACAATACATAAAGACCAGTGAACCCCAAACCAATTAATTGTAAATCCAGCGGTTGCAGGTCCTAAAATTGATGCCATTTGCCAAGTTGAACTGTTCCATGTGGCAGCATTAGGATAGACTTTTTTTGGAACAATAAGTGCAACTAGGGAAAAAATAGTGGGACCAAAAAAAGCTCTTAATAAACCTCCAAAAAAAACAAGACCGTATATACAATATATAATCGATGTCTTATCCCACAAAGACATGACAGAAATATCCGAAATATAAAATAATCCTAAACTAATTAATGAGAACAAAGCGATACAACGCAAAAATAGAGCTCGCTTTTCACTTTGATCAACAATGTGACCCGCAAACAGTGCCATACTTAACGCAGGGATAATTTCCATTAAACCGATAATTCCTAATGATAAGGGATCTTTAGTTAAAGTGTAAACCTGCCACTCAATTACAATAAACTGCATAGACCATGCGAAAACTAAAACAAATCGAAGAAGGAGGAAGGTGTTAAATTCTTTAAATCTTAATGCAGCATAAGGGTCTCTTTTTGGCATATCCTACTATTTGAGATCTTTAAGTTTGAGTTGTAAGCTTATTTTGCCATTCCAATGATTTTCGTCTAATGTATATGCAATTGCGAAAGGTTCTTTATTATGTGGAATATTTAATTTACTGCCTAGCCCAAAACCAATACAATTAAATGTATTTGAGTTGTCTTTATGAACGCTAATTTTAAGATGCTTATCATCTTCACCAATACATTTGCAGTAACCAGAATCAAATACATCATTTGTCATGAAAACTGGAGCCAAATTTTGAGGACCAAAAGGGGCAAATTGTTTTAAAACCCTATAAAATTTTGGAGTAAGAGAGTTTAAACTAATTTCAGTATCGATAAATATCTCAGGAGTTTTAAAATGGACAGCCAAACTGGATTTCACTTCAGTCTCAAATGCAGATTTAAAGTCTAAATAATTTTCTTCCTTTATACTAAGGCCAGCTGCATATTTATGACCTCCAAACTGTTCAATATACTGACTGCATTTTTCAAGAGCTTGATAAATGTCAAATCCACGAACAGACCTAGCTGACGCTGTTAAAAAATCTCCGCTTTTGGTAAAGACTATCGTTGGTCGATAGTAAGTTTCTATTAGTCTGGAAGCAACAATCCCAATAACTCCCTTATTCCAATTTGAATTGTACACTACGGTAGTGGATTTCTCAATCTCATTTCTCTTATGAATTTGTAAAAGCGCTTGTTTTGTAGTTTCCTTATCTAAAAAACGACGAGAGGAATTAAATGACTCAATTTCTTCAGCAGCCATTTTAACTTGCGCAGATTCTTTCTCTTTTAATAAAGAAACAGCATAATTTCCATGTTTCATACGACCTGCAGCGTTTATTCTTGGAGCTATCACAAAAATTACATCTGTAAGACTTAAAACATCTTTTTTTATATTTTTAATAAGTTCTTTAAAGCCTGGTCTGGGGTTTGAATTTAACTGTTTAAGTCCATAATGTGCTAAGATTCGATTTTCTCCAACGACTGGAACAATATCAGCACCAATTGCAGTGGCTACTAAGTCTAAATAAATAGATAAATCTTCAATAGATTCATTATAATTTTGGCCTAAAGCCTGAATTAATTTAAAACCAACTCCACATCCACATAAATCTTTAAATGGGTATTTGCAATCCATTCTTTTAGGGTCTAAAACAGCAATAGCTTCTGGCAAATCTTTTCCAGGCCGATGGTGATCACATATTATAAAGTCAATTTCTTTTTTTTTTGCATATTCAACTTTTTTAATTGCTTTAATGCCGCAATCTAGGGCAATAATAAGACTAAAGTTGTTGTCCTGTGCATAATCAATACCCTTGTAGGAAATACCATAACCTTCATCAAATCTATCAGGTATATATGTGGAAATATTTGATGTTTTAGTCTCGAGATAAGTTGCCATTAAAGCTACAGAAGTTGTCCCATCAACATCATAATCTCCATATATTAAAATACGCTCATTATTAACTAAAGCAGCCTTAATTCGTGTAACTGCTTTATCCATATCCTTCATTAATAATGGGTTATGTAAATCCTTGAGTTTAGGACGAAAAAAAGCTTTTGCTTGATTAAACGTTTTAATCCCTCGCTGAACTAAAAGACGGGCTATAGCAATATCTGTACCTAGTTCACTACCTAAATATTTAGCCGTATTTTCATCTGCAGCAGGTTTAATTGTCCAACGCATTGTTTAATATGATTGAAAATGAATATGGGTTTTAATCTTTGCAAATCTGCGAAACATTTCCATTACACCACAGTATTTTTGGACTGATAATTCAACTGCTCTCTCACATTTTTTTATATGGCAATCAGCTCCTGAAAAAAAATAATTTACGTGAACGGTGTGGTAGTATTTAGGGTGTTTTGGGGTTAATTCTCCTTCTACAACAATTTTTAAATCATAATCTATAATTTTCATTTTTTTAAGAATATCAACTATGTCAATACCTGAACATCCTGCAAGTGATGATAACATCATGGCTTTTGGGGATAATCCATCTTGATTATTAATTCCATCTGATATGGTGTCCATGTAAACATTATTTCCGCTGGGATTATCAGACTCAAATAGCATACCGCCTTTCCAATGAGTTGTAGTTGTGTGAGACATAATAAAAAATAATTTTGTTACTTATTAATTCAAAAATACTATTTAAAAATTTAAATAAAGCTGTTATGACTATTGAAAAAAAGCTAAAAAATGGGTGCTTGGATCAATCCAAATAAGGTTGGGCGGAGGTTAAGCACGGCTAAAAGTTAATTAGTTAAATTCCAGAAATTACAAGAACTATCTCTCCCTTGGCGGGATTATTTTTATAATACTCTAAAACTGATTTTACTGTTCCCCTACGTGTTTCTTCATAAATTTTAGTGATTTCACGTGATATAGAAATTTGACGATTAGGGCCAAAAAAACTAACAATTTCACCAAGAGTTTTATTTAGTTTATGTGGGCTTACGTAGAGTACAATTGTTCTTGATTCTTGGGCTAACAATTTAAGTCGAGTTTCTCTACCTTTTTTTAATGGCAAAAATCCTTCGAACAAAAATCTGTCGTTAGGAAGGCCAGAGTTTACAAGGGCTGGTACAAAAGCGGTTGCACCAGGAAGACATTCAACTGGTATTGCGTCTTTAATACAGGCTCTAGTTAGTAGAAAACCGGGGTCAGAAATCGATGGGGTTCCTGCATCACATATAAGGGCGATAGTCATTCCAGAATTTAACTTTCCAATAATATCACTTAGAATTTTATGTTCATTGTGCATGTGATATGAACGAATTGAAGTTGTAATATCAAAATGTTTTAAAAGTTTTAATGAAGTTCTTGTGTCTTCTGCTAAGATCAAATCAACTGACTTTAGTGTAGATATACCACGTAATGTCATATCAGCAAGATTTCCAATTGGAGTTGGTACTATAAAAAGTTTCATTAGCTAAAGAAATAGGATATAAAGGTACAATCTTTATAAAAAAATTTAAGAAAAACTTAAGATTTATAATATTATAAAGATTGTTATTGAATTAAGATATTCATAAATTTGCAAACTAAATTTAAATTATGAATAATCACTGCCTGCTTTTTGTACTGTTTATATCTATCACATTTTCTAATGCTCAACAAGGAATTAATTCTCTTTCATCAGGGGGATACGATTATGCCTTTCTAGATTTAAAAAATGATGATGATTCGCAAATTAAAGGCTCAAAATATTTGACTGAAAACTTCAATAGAGCTGGAATTTCTGATTTTGAAGATAAAGTATTTGCTGTTCGATATGACGTTTTTAATGACCAAATGGAATTTCAGGGGGGTAATAATCAAATTTATATAATGAGTAAAGATGACCGTGCTAGAAAAATTACATTTCTTGACACAAATAATACATATTCAATTCACGATTTTATTTCTGACGAGAATTTGACAAGATCTGGTTATTTTGTAAGCCTTAATTCGGATTCAAAATATAAAATTTTGAAAAAAAATAAAATTGTTTTTATTGAAGAAAAAGCTTCAGCAACAGGCTATGACGCTCCTCACCCGGCAACTTACAAAAAAACAAAAGACCGCCATTATATTTCAATTAGCAACGAACCAGCAATTTTAGTGGATACTAACAAAAAACGGTTTTCTTCAATTTTTATTGGTCAAGAAAAAGAGGTTTTAGGCTTTATCAAGAAAAATAAAATAAAGCTAAGTAATGATAATGATTTGTTGAGCCTAGTGGAGTTTATGAATACAAAGTAAAATAAAACCTATTCAATTTTTGAATACCATTAAAATTTACTATCCCTCTGAGCAAATCTATTTATTTGTAGACATAAAATCCTTCAAATAGTATGGTTCAAAGTAAGCCAAATCTTCAAATTTATTTTTTTTGAATTTTTCAAACGAAAGTTCACACATCTGTGATGCAGACGGAAGTTGATGGCTAAATTTTGCATTTTGATTAGAAATGATAGCTTTTGTCTTTTCGGTTGCATTACCTACAAAATAAACCATTTCACTTTTTAGAAAATTACTATATGAATTTGGTTCTAAAATTTTAGCAGAAGTAGACTCTATCCAATTATAATTTGAGTTAAAAACTGCAGAATAAACCTCCATTCGTCTTGCATCTAGTGCAGGTACAATGAAACCTTGATTAACTTTCATTTTATGGGCTAATATCTCTAAAGTTGGAATAGATATCAGTGGTATGTCTAATGCGAAACAAAGTCCTTTAGAGGAGGAAACTCCTATACGTAGGCCAGTATAAGAGCCAGGTCCCATACTCACAGCAATTGCATCTAAATCCCTAATATCTGTTCTTGTGATTTTTAAAACCTCATCAATATATTGATGAAGCCTTTCTGAGTGTGAATATTTATCATTATTGTCTTCTTTTAAAAAAAGCTGATTACCATTCTGTGAAATAGCCACCGAGCAATTTGTGGTAGAGGTCTCAATATTTAAAATTATGGCCATTTACAGATTTAATGGTTTCCCTAAATAAAAATCAAGAACCTTGCTTTTAAATATAAAGTCGTATTTAGCCTGAATCAAACTTGCCTGGGAGTTAACTAGTTGAGTTCTATTTTGTTCTAAATCCAAAGAATTTAAAGCTCCAATACTATATCTTTCCTTAGCATTATCAAATGATAGTTGACGAGCAATCACTGATTTATTTGATGATATATAAGATTTTAAAGCAGCTTTAGCGTCATTAAAGGCAAGTTGAATATTACTTTCTAAATCAACTTTTGCTTGTTCTAAGGCTAAATTACTATTTTCAACTTGAATCTTTGCTTTGGCTAAAGCAGTTTGATTTTGAAATCTTGAAAAAACTGGGATATTTAAATTCAAGGCGAAACTATGCCCTCGGTTATCATTAATTTGTTGAAAAAAAGAATTATCATTAGTAAGGTTAGAAAAATTAGCACCCGTATTGAGTCCATAACTCAAGCTAACAGATGGATAAAATCCACTTTTTGAAATCTCCTTACCCAATTCGGCAGCCTCTATGTTTTTCTCAGCAACTTTAATTTCACTTCTGTTTTTAAAAGCGTAATCCAATATTGAAGATATATCGTTGTACATGAGTTGTTGTGTGGGAGGGTCTAAGTCAATAATTTGAATATCAAATGAGTTAAAAGGGACTTGTAGCACTTGGGAAAGGGACAAGATAGCTAATGTATAACTATTTTCGGCTACGGTTAACTGTTGTGAATCATTTGCTAAACTAGCTTCCGCATCAAAAACATTGGCTTGTGGCTGAACGCCGGCCTCGACAAGTTCTTTAACAAGTTGTAATTGTTCAATTGAAAAATCATACTGAGCCTCTGCTATTATTAAATTCTCTTTGTTCAATAAAACGTTTAAATAGGAATTAACAACAGTGAGAGAAACATTGTCTTTGATGCGCTTAAATTCTTCTAAATTTGCAGCTTTATTAATTAGAGACTGCCTGTAAACATTTGTGTTTCTAAATCCATTAAAAATAGTTTGAGAAATATTCAGACCAAAATTTGAAGAATGGAAGGTTCTATCGACAAATTCACCATCAAAAACCTGAACATTACCAAGGTTCATACGCTGTGAACCATTAATTCCAAGAAAAGGTAAAAAGTTACCCTTAGCAGCTATTATATCCTGATCATTAGATAGTAATGCGTTGTTGGCTTGTCTGACGCTTATATTATTTTCTATTGCATAAGTTACACACTCTTCAAGCGACCATTTTTTTTGTGCATTAACATCCGCTAATATTAATATAGATAATATTAGTATTAGGTTTCTAAATAAGTTGTGTGAAATTTTATTATTTATCATTTTCATCATCATTATTTTCTTCAGAAGCCTTATTCCAAACTTTTATTTGGTCAGATAATTCTAATCCCTTGCTAATTTCCACATTGATACCATCTGAGATACCAATTTCCACATTTTTAGTTATGAAAGCTCCATTATCCGTCAATATTTCAACATAAGGTTTTTCAGTAATTCTATTAAATTGAAGTAAAGCTTCTTTAATAACTAGTACACTGTCCTTACTAGCAACTTCTATTTCAGCATTAGCGCTATATCCAGCTCTTATCTTATTACTAGATCTAACCAAAACATCGGCTTTAATAATAAATTGTACAGCCCCATTTTCTTCAATACCCTTGGGGGCAACAAAAGTTAATTTAGCGGGAAATTCTTTTTCATTTATTGCTCCTAATACAACTTTAATTTCTTTGCCTTCTTCTAATTTTCCCACTTCTGATTCATCAACTTTACCTTCAAAAATCATTTGACTCATATCAGCAATAGTAGCAATAGTAGTCCCTGCATTAAAATTATTACTTTGAATAATTTGATAGCCTTCACGGACAGGAATTTCTAAAATAGTTCCTGAAATCTGGGCAACAATACTTGTATTTGCCAAACCTCCACCTGAAATAGAACCTTGCTTTATAATCTGATAATCATTTTTAGCCTGACTATAGCCCTCCTTTGATTGATTTAAACTTAGTTCATTATTCTCAAAATCTTGTCTAGAAATTACTCCTTTTTCATAAAGAGCTTTATTTCTATCGAACAGAATTTTAGCATTATCATAAGTTAACTTTGTTGTCTTTATACGGCTTTGTGCGCTAACTAAAGCTTGTTCATTAGGAACAACGCGAATCTTAGCGATTAAATCACCTTTTTTAACTAAGTCACCTTCTTCGACTAATATTTTTTGTACAATGCCTGAGATTTGAGGTTTAATCTCAATCTCTTCCTCTGGATTTAATTTCCCAGTAGCAACAATTTTAGTGTCTATTGAAGTGTAGAATGGCTGCTCTGTTTTAAAATCAATAATATCTTTTGTATTAGAGTCTTTAAAGTATTTTAAAACATACACAAAAAGTATAAGCAATACGATTACTAAAATAGTTTTAAATTTCTTATTCATTTTTTATAATTTAATTATTCTTCTCTTAATGCTTCTATCGGTTTGATTGATGTTGCTTTAAAAGCGGGAATCAAACCTATTAATGTTCCTAACATGACTAAAATTATGAGCGCTACAAATACTACTCCTATGGAAACGGATGCATTAACTAATGTTGCATCAGAACCCTGACCCCAAATATTATCTATAATAATTAAAATCCAACCACCAGAAATAATTCCTAATAAACCGGAAATTATAGTCAAAAATACGGCTTCTACTACAATTTGACGTTTAATTTCAAAAGGAGTGGCTCCCAAAGCTCGCCTTACCCCAATTTCCTTAGTCCGTTCCTTGACTGTGATTAGTAATATATTCCCGATTGCAAATACCCCTGCGATAAGCGTTGAAATTCCGACAAACCAAGTTAAAAATTGCATCCCTGTTAAAAATCCAGTAATCTTAGCAAATTCCTTACCAAGATTAAAGCTGCCTAAAGCTCTTTTGTCCCTAGGGTGTATTTTATTTAAATTTCTTAACAAAAGTTTTACATCTTCTTCAATTTGTTTAATATTATATTTGGGTTTACCAGTAATAACCATCCAGCCAATGCGGTCACCCCTATTATATATCTGTTGAAATGTGGTAAAAGGAATATGGATATCACTTGGTGGCCCCATATCAACGTTTTCATTTTGAAAAACTCCGATAACTTTAAAATTCATACTATTTATTTGAAGATAGCGACCAATAGGATTTTCATCTGTCTCAAAAAGCTGCTTGTAAACATCCTCAGAAATGACTGCTGATTTTCGATTATTATTTATATCATTTTGATTAATAAATCGTCCCAGAACCATTTTCTTTTTTTGAATCTTATCTAATACAGGGTAATCTCCATTAATTCCATAATTGCCTGAAAGAAGATTTTTAACGACCAAAGCTTGACTTCGATTCCTGGGAACTACAAGCTCAATTCCTTCTATATTTTCTCTTATCATATTTACATGAGATAATTTAAGTCTAACCCTTTTACCTTCTTGAAATCCTTTGAAAGGAATACTTGTACTTTGACCCCAAATAAACACGCTATTTGTTGCAAAGTCTCCAAATAATCTGTTAAACGAGTTCTCCATTCCTCGTGCAGCCCCCAAAAGAGCAATAAGCAGTAGAATACCCCACCATACTCCAATCATAGTAATAACAGTCCGAACTTTATTTTTTGTAACAGAATCATATACTTCTTGCCAAGTGTCTCTTTCAAATAAAAATTTTATAAACCTAATCATCTCTTAGTGCTTTAATAGGTTTAATTAATGATGCTTTTTTAGCTGGTAAATATCCTGCAACTGCTCCAGCAATAATCAAAATAAAGGTTGCTGTGATTATTAAGGATTGGCTAACACTGGGGTTTGTTATAAAATAGTCTCCTAAGCTTGGTCCAGACCATTCCAACAAAGCAACTCCTGCTATTAAGCCAACATAGCCTGATAAAGTTGTAATGAAAATAGACTCAATTATTATTAGCGATATTATAGATTTTGGAGATGCTCCTAATGCCTTTCTAATTCCAATTTCCTTATTCCTTTCTTTTACAATAAAAATCATAATATTACTAATACCCACTATTCCTGCTATTAATGTTCCGAAGCCTATAATTAAAATTATAACACCTAAAACTGAAGTCATTTGATTAATACCTTTATTTTGCATAGCCATATTACGAACTCTAATAGCGCGTTGATCATTTTTAGCAACTTTAAAGCGGTTTTTAAGTTTTTTTTCTAGTTCTAATCCAAAATCAATAGCTTGATTGAAATCCATTTTTGGATTATATGTTAGATTAATTTGATCTACATAGTCATTATTTCCATAAATTCTTTGTGCAGTTGTCAAAGGCATGTAAATAATTCTTTCCTCGTCATCACCACCATCATCTTTGTAAATACCAACAACTTTATAAAGTATACCGCTTAAGTTTACGAACTTCCCTAAAACTATTTTTTCATCAAGAAATAAATCTTGACGAACTAAATCACCAATTACAATTATTTTGGTGTGATTATCCATATCCCGTTGATTGATATAGCGGCCATTGATAACCTTTGTTTTTTCTAAAAACTTGTGATCGGGATGAACAGCCCTTAGTGTATAATTATTTTTTTCATTTTTATAACTAGCAGCAGTATTACGG
Source organism: Formosa sp. (assembly GCA_002698705.1). Lineage (GTDB taxonomy): Bacteria > Bacteroidota > Bacteroidia > Flavobacteriales > Flavobacteriaceae > UBA3537. The sequence goes on from NZZM01000048.1 coordinate 42,823, forward strand.
TAAACTCTTGAAGTAATAAACTCTACCTTTGGTTCAAAATCAGATTTTAAATAGTCATAATCTTGATTTTTAAATTGTATTCTTCGGCCTGATTGAAGGCCATTACTTGCTTTTGTAGTCCTGCCCGAACGAATAAATATTATGTTTGCTGCGTCATCGACAAAAGCCTCAGAGAACGTGTTATTTAAACCATTGGCCAGGCCAAAAAGCACAGTAAAAAGTAAAATAGCAAATGCAACGGTAAAACCAGAAAGTAAACTCCGAGTTCGATTCTTGTCTATACTTTGAAGTATTTCACGCCAAAAGTCTAAATCAAGCATTTGGATTAGCGATTACTTGATTTATAAATTTATCCTCAAGAATTACACCATCTTTCAGTCTAACGATTCGTTTACACATATTAGCAATATCTTTCTCATGAGTAACTATTAAAATAGTTTTGCCTTCTTCTGTATTTAGTCTTTGTAAAAAAGCCATAATATCACAAGAAGTATTACTGTCTAGTGCTCCAGTGGGTTCATCAGCGAGTATAAGTTTTGGATTAGAAGCCAAAGCCCTTGCTATTGCAACGCGTTGCTTTTGGCCTCCAGAGAGTTCGCTTGGCAAATGTAGTGCCCAGTCTAGAAGGCCTACTTTCTCTAAATAAAATTTAGCTGTATTTTGGCGTTCCTTCCTTTTAATCCCTTGATAGTATAGAGGTAAAGAAACGTTTTCCAAAGCATTCTTATAATTAATTAAGTTGAAAGATTGAAAAATAAAACCTAAGAACTTATTTCGATAAATAGCTGCTTTTTTTTCATTGAGATTTTTTATGGGGACCTCATCTAAAATATATTCCCCGTCATCAGCTTCATCTAACATTCCAATAATATTAAGAAAGGTGGACTTCCCAGATCCAGAAGAACCCATAATAGCTACCATTTCACCTTTCTCGACAGATAAATCTATTCCTTTTAATACGTGAAGGCTTGTTTCTCCAATGGGATACGACTTGTGAAGCTTTTGGATTTTTAACATATATTAATTTATTTAACTGCATGATTAAGACGTAACAAGAACTATTTTGTTACACTCTAATGAATTTTATCTATTCTTTGAAATTTTTCTAAAATATAGATATATAAAAAATGCTAAACCACCCACTAAAATATAAGGAATGAGCATCAAATATACAATTCCGTCATTTACACCTGCAGCGGTAGCCTGCCCGTCTTCACTCTCTAAAACGGCTCGGCACATTGCACATTGTGCATTGGAGTAAAATCCAAAAAAAAAGAAAACTATATATGCTAAAATACGATTCAATTTCTAATTATAATAAGGGGAAATCATTAAATAAACAATTACTCCAGTAATCGCAACGTAAAGCCAAACAGGATAAGCATATTTTACAATATTTTTGTGAGCCTTTATATCCCCAAGATAAGCTCTTATGTAACTATGTAAAACCAATGGGATTACAATTATTGAGAGAATAATATGAGAAATTAAAATAAAATAATAGATTACTTTTTCTGCGCCGCTCCCACCAAAACGAGTTGGGTCACTAGTCATATGGTAAGCAACATACATCAAAAGAAAGATTGCCGAGAATCCTATAGCAATTTTCATGATAGTTTCATGAAGTGATATTTTTTTATTTTTTATTGCTATTAATGCAGCTATTAACAGCAATGCTGTAATTCCATTTATGGAAGCATAAATAGGTGGTAAAAAGGATAAGGGCTCGACATTTGGAAGTCGAATTCCAAAAAGCAAGGCTACGACAATTGGAATTGTAGCAGATACTACATTAACCCACCTCTTGAGTTGCCTTTTTTTAAGCGACGTTGTTCTATTCATTATCCAATAATTTTAAAATATCCTCTTTAAGCGATGATATCTCTTCAAACTCCCCCTCATCGTTTACTTGCTCTTTTTCACTAATAGTTCCCTTATAATATATCTTAGGGTTTCCATAAGAGTCTTTACGAGAACGAATATAACCTTCTTTATCAATAAGTGCAAAATTACCCGAGTGTTCAAACCCCCCCGGAGCTCCATACACTTGTGCAGCATAGAGATTAAACCCTGTATTTGCTAAATCGTAAATAATTTCCTGTTTTCCTGTTAAGAAGTGCCAATTTGGGTTTGTAACTCCGTAGTTGTTAGCATATCTTTTCAAAACCTCAACAGTATCATAATCTGGATTAATAGTTATTGAGGCAATACCAAAATCAGATCGATTAGGAAAAGTATTTTGGATTTCAACCAAATTTTTATTCATTTTTGGACAAATAGTTGGACATGTTGTAAAGAAGAATTCTATCAAATGAACGCGTCCTTCAAAATCTGCATTTGTTACAGCTTGACCGTTCTGGTTGGTCAAATTAAATGGTAATACTTTTTTACGATTACCGTTAATAATTAAATATGAAAGAGGTGTTTTGTCTTTAGTTTTCAACCTGACATTATCGCTGCGACTTTCAACTCGTGTAATATCACCAAGTTTAATTCTATCTACAATTTTTGGAATAAAAATTATCCCAAAAACCAATATAATAAAAGAGATACCTATATATGAATATTTGCTTTTATTCATTCTATCAAATCATTAGCCCTTCTTGAAGTAGAGTTAAAGTTTCCTTTTCTTTTCTGACGATACTCTGTAAATAAAATACGAATATCATCACTCATTTTATTTTTAAGATCAGCAACCTCTAATACATTATATGAATACATAGAATAAACAGGGATTTTTTCTTCTATCTCTAATTTAGTTCGATCATCTATTCTTCCCCTTTGATGCCCATCCCTGTCAATTATAAAAGAATCCGCTGAGCTCAAATTTGAGCTAAGTGGTGTTGATATTTTAAAATTATTGTAGGCTTCTAATATTGCTTCATCAGAACCGAATGCAAATTTCCAATACATTAAAGGGGAATAAGAGTTGAGTTCTTTTTTCAAATCTAAAACTTGTTGCTCTGCAGAGTAGGGAACCAAAGCAAGTATTTGGAATCGTTTAAACCCAAAGAATTTATCATAAATAAGTTCCTTTAGGTTTAGTGAAATAGTGCCGTCATCAAACGGAGATTTTCCAGGAAATGCGACAATACTTAGATGGTCTTTTAAATTAATACTATCCCCTTCCAATGTCTTGAATTCATAAAGTTCTGGAATGTCATTTTTTACAATATCAAGAGTTTGATAATTGTGTTTTGAAGGATATAAAAACAATAAAAATATTACCGGCAAAAAAAATAAGACGGAAAGAACCAACGGTTTTTTTATGTTAGATGACAGCATATAACGAAAGTAAAAAAGACGAATTTAAACCTCCACCTTTTGATTATAATTTATTATTAATTTTTATACTTACTATTCCAAATAGATTCATTAAAATTTTTTCGCATCATAAACAACAAATAAAAAGTAACAAAAACAAAAGTTTTTATGTTAAATATAAAAATCACAAATAACTCAGTATCAGAGAAGTTATTAAAAATTTTAGCCCCAAATACCGTTGATATTAAACTTAAAATGATAGAAGTAAATATTAATGTATTGACGTTTTTAAACGGCCATACTAAAAATCTTCTATAAGACTTTAAATCTCTACCCCACTTATGAACTAGATAATAATAGCCATTACCTATGGGAGCGAACAACAAAGGATCCTCTTTAGTTCTTAATCGAAAAAGCTTTGAGGGAGCCATTATTTTAAAGTTTTCTAATGTAGTCTGGTGCTTGGCCTCAAGTTGTGGTATAATACTATATAGTTCGCTAGGGTATTCGCCTTTGAATAAATGGGTGTCTAAAAATCGAAGCCTGTATTTAATACATAATTTTTTGATAGAGCTAATATGAAAAATCTTATCTGTCTCGATATCATCAAAAGTCAAACTATTGATGTAGGAGTCGTTAGGTTTATCCAACTTTCTTTTAACATTGGAAATATTGATTGCTTTTTCATTAAAAAGTTTTTCAACAATAGCATTTAATTCTTGACTACTGATGATTTTATCTCTATCTTTTTTCAAAGTACTTTGAAGATTCAAATCAAACATTTACATTATAGTTTAATAAGCAAAACTAATCAATACTAACGAAGAAATAAACTCAATATTGGGATTTAACACTTTTTTATAAAGCATTGAAATTGAAACATAATACGATCTGTAGAATGAGAAAAAGTTTAAAAATCCCGTTTTATATACCCATTAGTATAAACAGATTCTATATAGCCACCTTCCTGCAGTAAAATAAAGATTAAATAACATATTAAAAATACTGCAGTCCATACAACCAAACGTCTTAGGGATTTTGTTTCATCACGCATGTGCATAAAATCCCAAGTAATATAATAAGCTTTTATAATAGTTAACACAATAAAAATAAGATTTAAGCTTTTTGTATATATGAAAGCAGATAAAGTAATATTAAGAAGAGTAGCTCCAACCCCCCCCTCAAAGGGTGAGATTGATGGAGTCATCAAAATATCTGGCTTATAAATCCCTAAAACAACCTCAACTGCAGTGATAATAGATAATAATAATAGTACTCCCCAAATCTTTTGAGTATTGGACTTAAACTTAATAAGACCTCTAAAAATTTCTAATTTATGAGCGTGTTCTGCCATGTATTAATATGTTTTAAACAAGATAAAAGAAGGTGAATACAAATACCCAAACTAAATCTACAAAATGCCAATACAAACCAACTTTTTCAACCATTTCGTAGTTTTTTCTTCTTTCGTAAGTACCAATAATAACATTAAAGAAAATAATGATATTTATCACTACCCCGGACAAAACGTGGAATCCGTGAAACCCAGTAATAAAAAAGAAGAAATCAGCAAACAATGGAGCTCCATATTCATTCACCTCTAAGTTTGCTCCTTTNACATANCGCTTCCCATCCCTTTTTAATTGTAGTAAAGATTCCTCTCTNTTAAGNATTGTCTTTTCACCATCATCATTNATCATTTGGGTACGCACCAATATATTTGGATTNGACTCTAAACCNTCATATACATCAGAGACTGTATAAACAGGCAANCTAGATTCACTAGTAAACCAAATTCCACTTTTGCTTTCATGTNGAATTCTNTCTGTATAANCAGCGGTNGTGAAATCTTCAACAGGGATTCTTTTAAAAACNTCTTCGCCATCAATANCTTCNTAGCTACCAAATTGTAAAATATANCCACCTTTTGTTTCAATNGCCCCATAATCACCTTTAATAAAAGTGGCCCATTCCCATGCTTGAGAGCCTACAAANATAAGTCCACCAATAATAGTAAAAAACATATACCAAATGACTTTATTTTTTTTCATTTGATGTCCTGCNTCAACAGCTAANACCATAGTAACAGANGACATAATCAAGACAAAAGTCATAAATGCAACATAAATCATAGGGAGTTCTTNTCCATGCAGAAAAGGNACATGGGTGAAAACTTCATCTGCAATAGGCCAATAATCTATAAACTTAAATCTTGAGAATCCATAAGCGGCTAAAAACCCAGAAAATGTTAGTGCATCAGAAACAATGAAAAACCACATCATNAGNTTGCCATAGCTTGATTTNAGCGGTTTATTTCCACCNTNCCAAATACTTCCNTCTTGTTCTGTGCTANCTGCTGTNGAGTTCATAGTCAAAATATAATTTNAATCATGCAAAAATAATCAATTTATTTTGTTAAAGAAGTATAAAAATAAAAAGAGATATACCCATAAAANATCTACGAAATGCCAGAAGGTNGAGGCTAATTCAAAACCTAAAATATTTTTTGAATTATANACTTTTTTCAGATGTTTTATGATCACTAANNTCAANACTATCANCCCTGCTNNTACATGAAGAATATGGAAAACAGCAATTATATAAACATAAGACATTGTTATATTACTAGTTGGCCCGGTAAANTTATATCCAGAATNAACTATTTCATTAAAGCCATAAAATTGAATNAATATAAAACTANTACCAAAAAGATAAGTTACAATAAGNAGNAACANAGTCATTAANTAACTTCCTTTANTTAAGGNTTTTTTTGCAGCGNAAAGACTTACACTACTTANAANNATTATCAGAGTACTATAAAAAAAGGNGTTAGGAAGCTGAAAATTCGTTAACCAATCTTCCCTTGNACTACTTACTATAAATGCGCTAGTCAAACCTCCAAATGACATTATTAAAGATACAATGCCAAACCATANCATCATCTTACTTGCACGTTCATTTTTTTTTATTTTTGTTCCCTGNGTAAAGTCCATATCTTTTTAAATAAATTTATCGATTACATAAATAAGTTGCATGCNCGTTAAANANAAAATACTNATAAACATTAATTTTTTAGCATCNTTATCAGTCTGATATTTAAAGAGTTTAAAGCCNTANAATAAAAAAATCAATCCAATAATTNCAATTAGAAGNGCCGCATAAACTGAAAGTTGTANGNTTCCGCTNTGAGANGTTAGAGGTAGAATACAAATTAATATAGTCCAAANNATATAGCCAATAATTTGAAGTGCTGACCCTTTATCTNTTNTTCCAGTTGGTAGCATTTTAAATCCAGCTCTTTTGTAATCTTTATCTGAAAACCAAGCNATGGNCCAAAAATGAGGAAATTGCCAAAAAAANTGCATCATAAACAAAATACCTGGTTCCAAATCAAACCNTCCCGTGTATGCAATCCAACCGAGCATAAACGGAATCGCGCCTGGNATTGCTCCGGCCAANACAGAAAGNGAAGTTTTTTGNTTTAATGGTGTATANATGCTNGTATAAATAAAGATAGAAATAGCAGCGAATATTGCAGTNCATGTATTAATTGANTATAAAATNGTTAGNCCNATAANTGTAAGANNANNTCCTAAAANAAANGCATTTGTGACAGAAATTCTCCCCATGGGAATTGGACGAGATTTGGTCCGCTCCATTAAAGCGTCTAAATCCCTTTCAATAATTTGNTTAAAAACATTGCTTGCACCCACCATGCAATAACCTCCTACAGCAAGCATAATTAAAATTAAGCTATTAACATTTTTTGCAGCCAATAGGTAACCCGCAATACATGAGAAGACCACACTAAGGGATAAACCCATTTTTGTGATTGTTTTAAAATCATCTAATCGGCTTTTTATTTGTTTTAAAAAAACAAGGTTATTGGGCATATAGGATGTATCATTTTTTATAGTTTGGCAAAGGTAATTCTAATTGAATCTTATTCAAAATTAAATATTAATTCTATAAAATAAANCTNTGAGTNAATTTGANAAGAAAAATATTNTGTGGTTGTTGATCTAAAATNCCNGTTTGNTATCCGTCAATTAATCNATCTTCTAATGAAATATTAGTTCTAATNCCTTGAGACCAAACTAAAAANAATTCTGAGCCTGGAATGTATTCCCAACGGAAAACTAAATTGGAATTAAATTGTACCAATGAAAAATCTGGGTTACTCATGCTGTAATCTAAANTTCCATCTAAATNATCGTCAAAAGAGTATGTNTCATTATTATANTGTATTTGAGNATTTTCATATAACTNAAACCGATCTTGAAGAAGNTCTGCNGTAGNATTTGTAACATACTTAAAGTTTGAATATTTNCCTTTTGAAATAAAAGGTTGNGCNTAGTATTGAATACTTATGTTNGGACTCAAACTATAATTAATCCGTAAAGTAGATTGTAAAGTTTGGTTATCAATTGAACCGAGAATATATCTATTAAAAGTAAGGAATTCCTTTTGAGTGATGTACTGCGTTTGGCTAAATCGTTTTGAAAATTCAGTTGATAGTGTAAAGTTTAAAGCATCTATTATTTGGTAATTAAAATCCAATTCGAATTTCAAAAATGAGCCGTTATTTTCTTTTAATTTAGAATGTACAACTCCTGTTTTAAAATTAAATTTTTTACGATCATCTGAATTAAAAAAAAGCGACTCGGAGTTTTCTTCAGAAAAACGCCAACGTGGCCCACCTCTTAATTCAGCATTTTTATAAATCCTAGGTCTATGAGTTATTCCTACACTAATTTTTGAATTATTTAAAAAAGTAATCCTTGGCCTAAAGCGATATTGTGTTCTGTTGTGGTTGTTTTCAAAGTCAAAGCTCGTAAATTGATTAAAATCTAGATTTACTCTTCTAAAAACTGAAAAAGGCTTTGCCGTTTGATACTTTAAATTAAATACCTGAAACTTATAATCGGTACGCCTTAAAAATCCAATATCATTTAGTTCAAGTTCAGGTGAAGACCATTTAACACTTAAATCATAGTTCCAGTTTTTACCTCCATCTTTACCAATTTCAAAAAGACCTCCTGTGCCGGTTAATGAAGTCCTATTAGGATCAACGTTAACATGTGATGCGTCAATTCTATTAAATAAATGCGTTAAATTTTCTTGAGTTTCTAATATTGATTCTGCACTTCCCTTTACATGACTCATAACAATGTTAGATTGTAAAAAGTAAGTTCTATTTTTCCATTGATGTCTAAAATCAATCCCAGCTGAATAGGCCTCCTTTCTTAATTTTGATGTGATTTCGCTCTTTGATCTATTTACGGCAGTTATCATACCTCCAAAAAATGTATTCCTGTCATTCATATCTTTCTGTACCCTGCCAACAAAATAATTAGTGAAAGGTTCTATTAAAGACTTAGATGTTAGCCCATTATTACTTATTTCCGAATATTCTTCTGAAGTCATGCTTTCTAAAACCCCAATAGACCAACCATTTTTAGTTTTACCACTAAACTTTACTGCGCCAAGTATTGTTGTATTTTCTGGACTATTACTAAAACTACCCTCTGGGTTGTCGGGTGATAATTGAGGTGCTCTTCCAATTCGTCTTGAAAAAAACAAATTATCTCTACTGTAGCCTCCAGCGAATCTATAATCAAAAATGTTTTTATTTTCAACAAAAAAAGGGCGTTGCTCTTTGTTGAAAATTTCAAACCCATCTAATGCAATTGCGGCAGGGTCTGCTTCAACTTGACCAAAATCAGGGTTTAATGTAATATCTAACGTTAAATCATTAGAGATTCCGATTTTAGCATCTAAACCAATATTAATTTTAGAGTCTGTTCCATCCATGTATGGATTATCAATTTCAGCTTCATATATTTCTTTTTGGGTGACTATAAATGGTTGTATTTCAAATTGTTTTTGGGGTATAATGTTATTTAGACCTAAAAGCTCTCCCGCTTCACTAACCCATCCAGCTGATCCGACTGGAATTCGATTCCAAGCAGATAATTCATCTTCTTTAAATAAATTTCGAGCTACATTTAAACCCCAAACTTGTTGATCAGAATTTCCAAATCGTAATTGGCTTAACGGAATTTTCATCTCAGCAGACCATCCCTCAGAAATAATCTTAGCATTAGCGCTCCAAATAGGATTCCAACTATCATCAATTTGATCACCATTATTGGTAATTATTTCATCCCCTCTAACGCCAGCTGCTGTGACTGTAAATAAAAATGCTGTTCTTAAGTCATGATAACTGTCAATTAATACATTTATTCGGTCACCCTCAAAACCGTCTCGCCTTGAAAGACGCTTGGTGATTGAGTTTGGATAGGAGTCTAGTGCCAGCAAGGCAATGTATAAATATTTTTGGTCAAAAAGAATTTTAAACTTTGTTTGTTCTGTTGGAGATGTATTCTCATCAGGGTAAACTTCAACAAAATTTGACCCCCAAGTAACTTTATCCCATATTGTGTCATCTAAATTACCATCTATTCTTGGAGCATAATCTGATAAGATTTCATTAGTAAAGTATTGCTTTTTTTTTACGCTCTGTGATAAAACAATGAATGGGATGATCACTAACACGAAGGAAAATAAATTAAGCAGTTTTTTTTTCATTGGATGTAATCAAGCTACAATCGATAACTAACTATTAGCAAATTTAAATTCTTTTTTAATTTTGTTTAAGTAATTTAGAAAAGTTTAACTAGGTAAAGCTCATCTTGACAATCAAAAAATTACTGCAATAAATTTTTAAAAAAATAAGCATAAATAGATTTTGTTAATAACAATTTATAATTGTAAGTTTGCAGACTCTTTTTTTTAAAAGATAACAATAAAATATTTTTAGATTGGACACATTAAGTTATAAAACTTCTTCGGCAAATAAAACAACATGTAACAAGTCATGGGTTTTAGTTAACGCTGAGGGTCAAACCCTAGGCCGGCTAGCTTCTAGGGTGGCTATTCTTCTTAGAGGTAAGCACAAACCAAATTTTACACCACATGTAGATTGTGGGGATAATGTTATTGTAATAAACGCAGAAAAAATTAAATTATCAGGGAATAAATGGAATGACAAAACATACATTCGTCATACTGGATATCCTGGAGGACAGCGCTCATTATCTGCGATTGAACTTTTTGCAAAAGATCCTACCCGATTAGTAGAAAAATCTGTAAAAGGTATGCTTCCAAAAAATAAACTTGGTGCAGATTTATTTAGAAATTTAACCGTTGTTAATGGAAGTTCACATGCCCACGAGGCTCAACAGCCTAAACCTATCAATTTAAATTCTATTAACTAATGGAAGTAATACACAAAATTGGCCGTAGAAAAAGTGCAGTAGCACGTGTCTATATCTCCAAAGGAAAAGGAAAAATTTTAATTAATGATAAAGAACTTAAATCATATTTTAAGACTGGTACACTTCAGTATAAAGTCAATCAACCATTAGTATTGACAGAAAACGAAGGAAGTTTTGATATAAAAGCTAATGTTCACGGAGGTGGATCTACAGGTCAAGCTGAAGCTGTTCGCCTTGCAATATCACGTGCAATGTGTGAGCTTAATGAAGAAAATAGAAGTATTTTAAAACCCGAAGGATTATTAACTCGAGATCCAAGAATGGTAGAGCGTAAGAAATTTGGGCAAAAGAAAGCACGTAAGAAATTTCAGTTTTCTAAGCGTTAAAATTAATTTAATTACAAACCAGTTATTGTTGTCTATGACAGTTAAACTGTCGAGATTTAGTTTAGCATCTAAATGAACAAGGTCAAAAATAGTCACTTATTCATTGCTAATTCAACAGAACGTAAACTAACACAAAAATGGCAAAATTAGAGGTCAAAGATTTACTTGATAGCGGGGTTCATTTTGGACACCTTACACGAAAGTGGGATCCTAATATGGCTCCATACATTTATATGGAGCGAAATGGTATCCACATAATAAATCTATACAAAACAGCTGCAAAATTAGAAGAAGCCTCAAAGGCTCTTTCAAAGATTGCAGCATCGGGAAGAAAAATTTTATTTGTAGCAACCAAAAAACAAGCTAAGGATATTGTTGCCAAAAAAGCTGCTGACGCAAAAATGCCCTACATTACTGAACGATGGCCAGGTGGGATGCTAACTAACTTTGTGACAATCAGAAAAGCAGTCAAGAAAATGGCTGCAATAGATCGCATGAAAAAAGACGGCACATTCAACACTCTATCAAAAAAAGAGCGCCTTCAGGTGGATAGATTAAGAACAAAACTTGAAAAAAACTTAGGCTCAATTTCTGAAATGACACGTCTACCAGGTGCTTTATTTGTAGTGGATATCAAACGAGAGTATATTGCTATAAAAGAAGCCCAAAAATTAAAAATACCAATTTTTGCAATGGTCGATACAAATTCAGACCCTAGACAGGTAGATTATGTAATTCCTGCTAATGACGACGCTTCAAAATCCATAGAAAAAATCATGTCTGCTGTCTCAGAAGCAGTTATTGAAGGTCTAGCTGTTAGAAAAGCTGAGAAAGAGGGTAAATCTGAAGCTAACGAAACAGAGCATAAAACCACAAATTCTGAAATTAAACCAACTACAGTTAAGGAAGAAGAATAATTTTTTTTAAAAATCAAAAAACTACTAAACTAAATTGCAAGATTATTAACTTTATAATATCCTTGGACCTTTTTTTTAAAATTTTAATACCATGACAAAAATTACCGCTGCTGAAGTAAATAAACTTAGAAAAGCCACTGGAGCTGGAATGATGGATTGTAAAAAAGCACTTGTTGAAGCCCAAGGGGATTTTGATAAAGCCATTGACGTTTTAAGAAAAAAAGGTCAGAAGGTAGCTGCTAAAAGAGCAGATAGAGACTCATCAGAAGGTGCTGCAATAGCTAAAATAAACTCTAATAATACACTAGGGGTTTCTATAGTTTTAGGGTGCGAAACCGACTTTGTAGGAAAAAATGAAAACTTTTTAGCACTTGCTAATCAATTTGCAGAAATAGCACTAAACGCATCTTCAAAGGAAACTTTTTTAGAAGCTGATTTTGAAGGTATGACGGTAGCCGAAAAATTAATTGAGCAGACTGGAGTTATTGGGGAAAAACTTGATATTAAAGCTTTTGAGAAAATAGAAGCGCCTTATGTTGGAGCTTACGTACACATTAATAAAATTGCCGCTTTAGTTGGACTTTCTTCAAATGTTGATAATGTTGAAGTTCTAGCTAAAGACCTAGCAATGCAGATTGCTTCTATGGGGGCTACTTCACTATCTTACAAAGATTTTGATTCTGCTTTTGTTAGTTCTGAAACTGAAGCACGAATCGCTGTCATTGAAAAAGACAACATAGAACTTGCAAGATTAGGAAAACCATTAAAAAATGTTCCGAAATATATCTCTATGGCCCAGCTAACCCCAGAAGTTATAAAAGAAGCGAAATCTAATATTAAAGCTGAATTGAAAGCTGAGGGTAAACCAGAGCAAATTTGGGATAAAATTTTACCCGGTAAAATTGATCGTTTTATTTCTGACAATACAACTTTAGATAAAGAACAGTGTTTATTAGACCAAGACTTTATCAAAGATGAAAATTGTACTGTAGAGAAATATATTTCCTCCTATGGGTCGGTTGAGGTAACCAATTTCAAGAGAGTAGCCCTAGGTTAATTACTTTATTTTTTGAGATAAAAAATTTGAATTCAAGTCCAAAATCTTAGAACAATTTTATAATATATCTTTCAAATTGAATTTTGATATATTGCTTATATTTGTGCAACAATCAAAACAAATATGGCTTATAAACGTATTTTATTGAAACTATCTGGAGAAGCTCTAATGGGTGATCGCCAATATGGAATTGACCCACAGCGCCTTCTAGTTTATGCTAATGAAATTAAAGATGCTGTTGCTGAAGGCATCCAAGTGGCTATAGTGATTGGGGGAGGTAATATTTTCAGGGGTGTTGCTGGAGCCAGTAATGGTATGGACCGTGTTCAGGGAGATAATATGGGAATGCTTGCTACTGTTATAAATGGGTTGGCGCTTCAGAGTGCATTAGAAAATGAAGGCGTTGCGACAAGACTTCAAACCGCCGTAAAGATTAACGAAGTTGCAGAACCCTTTATTCGCAGACGGGCTCTTCGTCATTTAGAAAAGGGTCGTGTTGTAATTTTTGGAGGTGGCACTGGAAATCCTTACTTCACAACCGATTCTGCTGCCGTCCTAAGAGCCATAGAAATTGAGGCAGATGTAATACTTAAAGGGACTCGTGTTGATGGAATCTATACTGCAGACCCTGAGAAAGATGCCTCTGCAAGTAAATTTAGTTCATTAAGCTTTAATGACGTTTTAAAAAAAGGATTGAAGGTTATGGATACAACAGCTTTTACGCTAAGTCAAGAAAACGAATTACCAATTATCGTTTTTGATATGAATACCAGAGGAAATCTCAAAAAGATTATTTCTGGAGAACAAATCGGAACAACAGTTAGCTAAAATCTAGATATGGACGAAGAAATTGAGTTTATCATTATGAGTGCCAAGGAAGCTATGGAGAAAGCGCTAACGCATTTAAAAAAACAGTTTATAAATATCAGAGCAGGAAAGGCAAGTCCTTCCATGCTAGGAAGCGTTTCTGTAAATTACTATGGGGCACTAACCCCTTTGTCTCAGGTGGCTAATGTTAATACACCGGATGGTAGAACTATAACAGTTCAGCCATGGGAGAAAAATATCATACAAGACATCGAACATGCAATTATGGTTGCCAACCTTGGCTTTAATCCAATGAATAATGGAGAAAGTATCATAATTAATGTTCCACCACTTACTGAAGAGCGTCGTCACGAATTAGCAAAGCAAGCTAAATCAGAAACTGAAGATGCAAAAATATCTATTAGAGGTTCTAGAAAAGATGCTAATAACGAATTAAAAAAACTTGCCGATATTTCTGAAGATCTCCAAAAAAACACCGAAACAGATATCCAAGAAATGACCGACGGTTTCATCAAAAAGGCGGATACACTGTTTATTGCCAAAGAAAGGGAAATACTTACCGTTTAAGCCAGGGATCAACAATTGGAGTAATTCAAGGCTATTTTTTGTGTAACAGTGATTTATTATCGTGTAGTCTTATAATGTGAAGAAAATTATAAAAAATCTACCTGAAATTTCCTTTGGTCGGACTAGATCGCAAATAGAGCTGTCATAATCTACAAGTTTGTTCTAAACTTTTATTTAACTTTTTTAATGATTGTGTAAAGCTTTTATAGGTTTAATTCAAAAGGTTTTTTCTAACTTTGGCNAATTCAAAAATTAATTATGTTTAAAATCCTATCAACTGGATTTTGGGATGCCTTAGCGAGGCTTATTCTTAGAAATCGGGTGGCTATTTTAGTNCTCATTATCTTTTTTACAGGNTTGATGGTGTCCCAATGGANTAAAATGCGTTTCACCTACACCGAAGCAAATCTTTTACCTGATGACCATTTTGTAAANCTGGAATACAATAATTTTCTAAAAATTTTTGGAGAAGAGGGAAATTTAATTGTTATAGGAGTAAAAGATAGCNGTTTCTTTTCTATCGACAATCTAAATGCATGGAATAGACTATCAAANTCTTTTGAAGATAATACNAATNTAGAAACGGTTATAACTCTTCAAGATTTAAAAAAGCTTGTCAAAAATACAANTGAGAAAAAATTTGATTTCATTCCTTTCATCAATGATTCTTTGGAAACAGATCANGAATTAATCACGCTGAAGTCTTCTTTACAAACTGACTTCCCTTTTTACGATAATATCTTATTTAANAAAAATAGTGAAGCAATTCGTTCTGCCATCTTTTTGAAGAAATCCATTGTTAATACCTCGAAAAGAAAGAGTTTNATTGTNGATGAATTAATCCCAAAAGTCNAAATTTTTGAAAAAAAATCTGGACTAAATGTTAGGATATCTGGGATGCCTTATGTTCGCACTNTAAATTCTCAGAACATTATTGATGAAATTGAAGTTTTNATAATNGCTGCAATTTTGATTACATCTCTCATTTTCTTCTTCTTTTTTAGATCCTANAGNGCTACTTTTATTTCAATGTGTGTTGTGATTATTGGAGTCATGTGGACNTTTGGNATATTAGGTTTCTTAGAATATGAAATTACCGTACTTACTGCTCTTATACCNCCACTAATCATNGTTATTGGGGTGCCTAACTGTATTTTTCTTATTAACAAATATCAACATGAGTTTAANAAGCACGGTAACAAAGTAAAAGCNTTACAGCGAGTAATTACTAAAGTTGGTAATGCGACCTTNATGACAAATACAACAACTGCTGCTGGTTTTGCAACTTTTATTNTTACNCAAAGNAAGCTATTAATTGAATTTGGNACCGTGGCNTCCTTAAGNATAATGGCTATTTTCATTATTTGNTTATTANTAATACCTATTGTTTACAGCTANATGCCAATGCCCAATGATAAACATTTAGAACANCTAAANAAGCGTTGGATTAATAAATTAGGAGANTGGATTGAAGTTACTGTAAAGCAAAAAAAAATTGCTATTTATATAATCTCAATTATATTATTAGCNGTTAGTATCATTGGTATTTANCAAATTAANACCTCTGGAAGTCTNTTAGAAGATATGCCAAAAAAAGCAGAGTTTTTCAAAGATATTCAGTTTTTCGAAANCGAATTTAATGGAGTTATGCCTTTAGAGATTTTAATTAATACTAAACAAAGAAAAGGAGTTTTAAAGNCTATAACTCTGAAAAAAATTAATGCACTAGAAAAAATTATTAATGAAATTCCTGAGCTTTCCAACCCCATATCTATAGTAAGCTTGGTTAAATATTCTAAACAAGCTTTTTACAATGGGAACCCAAAGTATTATCAATTACCAACTACACAGGAAAATGGTTTCATTTTATCTTATGTAAAGAACACATCAAATGATGTAAGTTTNTTANAAAACTATGTAGATTCAACTGGACAATACGCACGTATAACAACATTCATTAAAAACANTGGAATTGATAAAATGGACGAAATTGAAGATCTTTTGAATAAGGAAATTGATAAGCTCTTTATTAAAGATCGCTATGAAGTCTCAATTANTGGAAAAGCCTATCTGTTTCAAAAGGGAACTAGTTTTTTAATTAAGAACTTAATACTATCATTGTCATTGGCAATTTTATTAATATCCCTNTTTATGGCTTATATGTTTAGATCGTTCAGAATGATTATTATCTCTTTNATTCCAAATTTATTACCATTATTAATCACCGCAGGACTAATGGGTTATCTTGGTGTGTCTATCAANCCTTCAACAATATTAGTCTTTAGTATCGCTTTTGGAATTTCTGTTGACGATACAATTCATTTTTTAGCCAAATATAGACAAGAACTTATTGCAAGTCGTTGGAGTATTAAAAAATCNGTATTTAATGCGCTTAGNGAAACTGGAGTTAGTATGTTCTATACGTCTATAGTATTGTTTTTTGGTTTTTCCGTATTTATCACTTCNAATTTTGGAGGAACTGTTGCTTTAGGTGCGCTAATTTCAGGAACATTATTATTGGCCATGANGGCAAACTTNTTGCTACTTCCTGTTNTANTATTATCTCTAGAACGNAGTATCGCAAACAAAAAAGTTCTAAAAGAACCTAGTCTTAAAATTATTCCCGANGAAATCAATTCTTTTGAAGAAGACTAAACAATGTTTCTAAAGTTTTATATTTGTATCAAATTTTGTTGAGAAATGATCCAAAGTACAGTAGCAGATTTATTTGCAAGTGAAATAAAACAAACGGAAGTTGAGGTTAAGGGTTGGGTAAAGTCGTTT
Source organism: Formosa sp. (assembly GCA_002698705.1). GTDB lineage: Bacteria > Bacteroidota > Bacteroidia > Flavobacteriales > Flavobacteriaceae > UBA3537. The sequence continues at coordinate 59,906 of NZZM01000048.1, forward strand.
AGAGCAAATCGCTTTATTGCTCTAAGTGATGGGTCTACTTTAAAAACTATTCAGTGCGTTTTAGACTANGAAACAATGGATGAAAATCTTCTAAAGCGAATATCCATAGGGGCTTCAGTACATGTTAAGGGCAATTTAGTGGAGAGTCAAGGNANAGGACAATCATTAGAAATTAAAGTCGAACACATTTCTATTTTAGGTGCTGCCGATCCGGAGCTTGTCTCTAAAACAATTTTACAACCTAAAAGACACTCTCTGGAGTTTTTAAGAGAACAAGCACATTTACGTCCTCGTACCAACACCTTTGGGGCTGTGATGCGTTTGCGTTCTTCGCTGTCTTTTGCAATTCATCAATATTTTCATCAAAATGGCTTTAATTATATGCATGCGCCAATTATCACTGGTAGTGATGCGGAAGGCGCTGGGGAAATGTTTCGCGTAACAACATTAGACCCCAAAAACCCACCCTTAACGGAGAACGGTGTAGTTGATTATTCAAAAGATTTTTTTGGGAAGGAAACAAACTTAACGGTTTCTGGCCAATTGGAAGCTGAGACCTACGCCATGGCCCTAGGAAAAGTGTATACCTTTGGTCCCACCTTTAGAGCGGAAAATTCAAACACTTCAAGACATCTTGCTGAATTTTGGATGATTGAACCTGAGGTTGCTTTTATGGATCTTGAAGGTAATATGGATTTAGCAGAAAATTTCCTAAAATCTGTAATTGGTTATATTTTAGAACATAACATTGAGGACCTCACATTTTTGTCGCAACGCTTAGAACAAGAAGAGAAGTCAAAGCCTCAGAACGAACGTAGTGAAATGAGTCTTATAGAAAAATTAAAATTTGTTGCAGACAACAATTTCAAACGGGTGAGTTATACAGAAGCCATAGATATTCTAAGAAATTGCAAGCCAAATAAAAAGAAAAAATTTAAATTCCTTATTGACCAGTGGGGGACCGATTTACAGAGTGAACATGAACGCTATTTGGTTGAAAAACATTTTAAATGCCCTGTGATTTTGTTTGATTACCCAGCCAATATAAAAGCTTTCTATATGCGCTTGAATAAAGATGGAAAAACAGTCCGTGCTATGGATATTTTATTCCCAGGCATTGGTGAAATTGTTGGAGGATCGCAACGTGAAGAACGCTTAGAAGTCCTCAAAGAGAAAATGGCAGCGCTGGATATTCCTGAAGACGAACTTTGGTGGTATTTGGACCTTAGAACCTATGGAACAGCAGTACATTCTGGATTTGGACTTGGTTTTGAACGGCTTGTAATGTTTGCTACTGGAATGGGTAATATTAGAGACGTAATTCCTTATCCAAGAACCCCTCAAAATGCTGAGTTTTAAATTAAATAATATTTAGATTTTAAAAATCTTAATTGTTTTTTTTAAATTTACGCCAACCCAAATACAAGATGCTAAAGCAATATTTAAACTTTAAAATATCTCAAAAACTATCTCCTCAACAGATTCAGTTGATGAAACTTGTTCAATTACCAACGCAAGCCTTTGAAGAGCGCATTAAACAAGAACTTGAAGAGAACCTTGCACTTGAACGGGGTAAAGATGATACTACAGAAGATCTTGAAGAGCGTTACTCAAACGATGATTTTGATGACAATACCCAGATCAATACAGAAGACATAAATGTCGATGATTACCTAAGTGATGACGAAATCCCGGACTACAGATTACATGCTAATAACTACAGTTCAGATCAAGACGACAAGTCTATACCCTATGCCTCAGGAAGCTCATTTACACAGCAGCTTACGGATCAACTTAATACCTATCGCCTTGAAGAACAAAATTATTTAATTGCTAAATTTCTAATTGGAAGTATTGATGACAGTGGTTATATGCGTCGTCCCCTATTAGATTTGACAGATGACTTGGCCTTTACACAGAATATTTATACAGATGTTGAAACGATTGAAAAAATTCTCAAAGTAGTTCAGCAATTGGATCCAGCAGGCGTTGGCGCTAGAGATTTACAAGAATGCCTTTTGATTCAATTGCAAAGAAAAGCACAAACCCCAAAGACAGAATTAGCGGTTCTCATTGTTGAAAAAACATTCGAGAAATTTACTAAAAAGCACTATTTAAAACTTCAGAAAAAGTTTAATATTACTGAAAATCAACTCAAAGACGCCGTTCAAGAAATTGAACGCTTAAACCCCAAGCCGGGGAGTTCTTTTTCAAACAATCTTCAGTCTGTTGAGCATGTTGTTCCCGATTTTACAATTAAAATTGTTGATGGAGAGTTGAGCCTGACGCTTAACGCCCGAAATGCACCAGAACTTCATATTTCAAAATCTTACAATGAAATGCTTTTGGGTTATAAAGCTTCAAAAGAAAAGTCAAAAGCACAAAAAGAGGCGGCACAATTTATTAAGCAAAAACTAGATGCTGCCAAGTGGTTTATTGATGCTATTCGCCAACGTCAACAAACGCTTTATGTGACAATGAGTGCCATCATGCAGTATCAAAAAGCATATTTTTTATCTGGTGACGATGAGCAACTACGCCCCATGATTTTAAAAGATATTGCAGATGAAATTGAGATGGATATTTCCACCGTTTCTAGAGTCGCCAACAGTAAGTACGTCAATACTCCTTATGGAACCAAACTGATCAAAGAATTTTTTAGTGAATCTATGACTAACGACCAAGGTGAGGAGGTTTCTACTAAAGAAATCAAAAGTATTTTAAAGACCGTAATTATAGAAGAGGATAAGAAAAAACCCCTTACCGATGAAAAGCTTGCCAAAATACTTAAAGAAAAAGGCTACCCGATTGCCCGTAGAACGGTTGCTAAATACAGAGAACAACTAGAATTTCCTGTGGCAAGGCTTCGTAAAGAAATTTAGATTATACTTTTTTAATCACATTGGTAACAATACCCCATATAACAAAGTCGTTTTCGGGTGTCACCCTTATAGATTTATACTGTTTATTTTCAGGCTGTAACCAAACTTCATCGCCTTCAACCTTTAGTCTTTTGACCGTAAACTCTCCATCTAAAAAACAAACAGCAATTCTATTATGGGTGGGCGGAAGGCTTCGGTCGATAACCAAAAGGTCATTGTCATTAAGGCCTGCATCAATCATAGATTGCCCGCATACTCGTGCAAAGAAGGTAGCCTCTTTGTTTTTGATGAGCTCTGAGTCTAATGACAGTCGTTCTTGCTTAAAGTCATCCGCTGGGGAGGGAAATCCTGCAGAAATACCCGTATCAAAGTAAATGGCACCCAAATTATTATCTGGCGGCCTTGGAATAAAAAAGGTCAGTGCTTGCTGTGGGTTTTTTGACATTTAACAGTAATTATATCGTTTAAATTGGTGGTGTACTGTGGAGATAGATGCGCCTGTCGCATTTTCCAAGTACGAGTTAAATCTTGATTAGCTAATTTCAATTTGGGAGCTGCATATTTTTTGTTGATGTGGTCCATAGCAGACATCAAAGGTTGGTGACGGATATCTTGATGGTCAAACAGTTGCATCTGACGGTTATAAGTAGGTACAATCCCTGTTAAAACAACCCCCGCTTTTTTATAGTAAATCCCTTTTTTGTAAATGGAAGTAATGGCTTTAACAGCTCTAGAAGTAAGAACCAAACTCGAATTTGTTGGAAACGGAATACTCACCATACGGCTAACACGGTATTGAGGAGACTGTATTTTGAACCGATCGCTGCTTAAAAATACAACCAACACATGACAGCTTGAGTTTTGTCGGCGCAGTTTTTCAGCACAACTGCTAGCAAATGTAGAAATACGTTCCTTTAAATCAGTGAGTTCTGTAAGAGTTGTTTCAAAACTTCGTGTAGTAGCAATAGCCCGTTTGGTTTTTACTTGTTCCATCTTAATTTTAGAGATACCCTCTAAATCTTTTTTAAGTTTCCATTCGGTAATAGAAAACGATTGCCTTACCCATAAATCTGGAAGCTGAATAAAATCGAAGGCCGTCTTGCATTGCTTCTCCACCAAGCGTTTGTGCAAGGCATAGCCGATACCCCAAACCTTTTCAATGGGGGTCCATTTCAATGCTTTAAGGCGCTTCGCTTCATTGTCAATAACATAAACTCCACCAGTCTCTTTTGGGAATTTACGCGCAATTTTGTTAGCTACTTTGGCAAGAGCTTTGGTAGGCGCAATACCTACACAGGTTGGAATACCTGTCCATTTTAAAATACGCTTGCGAATAGTGTCTCCATAGAAATCGAAATCGTAATTATCAAAGCCATGAAAGTGTAGAAAAGCCTCATCTATACTATAAACCTCTACATCCGGCGTAAACTGTTGTAAAATTCTCATAACGCGGCTACTCATATCGCCATACAAAGGATAATTTGAAGAAAAGACCTCTACCTTATTGACCTTAAAAAAAGATTTATATTTAAATGCGGGCGCACCCATTGGCAGCCCTAAAGCTTTAGCCTCATCGCTTCGAGCAATTACACAACCGTCATTATTAGATAAAACAGCAACAGGCTTACCTCGTAAGCTGGGGTTAAAAACCCGCTCACAAGATGCATAAAAATTATTACAATCGACCAACGCAAACACATCCTAAAGGTACCATATTTCTATTTTTTTTTAACGAAAAACTATAATTTATTTTAATTTAAAAACCTCTCTTTAAATTTAATTTTTTAGTGCGATTTAATTACATTTTTTACGCTGTGGTGTTGGATTTATATACCTTTGGCATACAAACAAAAACTAATTAAAATGAAAATTAGATTTAAGCTATTTAGCTTTTTAACCCTTTTTTTAGTACAATACAGTCTTGCACAAACTATACAGCCTTTAGATTCCATTACCATAAAATCTTCAAGAATTGATTTACCTTTTAAGGAAAATTCAAGAACTATAAGTATCATAACATCAGAAACAATAAATGAAAGTCCTGCTACAAATTTAGCAGAGCTGCTGCAACAAGAAGCAGGTATCGATATTCGCCGCCAAGGTATTTATGGTATGCAATCCGATTTATACATCCGAGGTGGAGGTTTTGACCAAACGTTATTACTAATAGATGGTATTAAAGTGGAAGACCCACAAACAGGCCACCACACCCTAAATATTGCATTACCTTTGGAAGTAATCAAGCGCATTGAAATTATTAAAGGTCCTGCCGCACGAATTTTTGGACAAAATGCCTTTACCGGGGCCATTAATATTGTGACAAAATCAAATGAATCTATAAAAAATAACGTCGGGTTTCAACTAGGTTCTTACAACCAGCAACACGCCGCTACAACCTTGGGAACTAGAGTGGGAACTACCAATCTTATGGGTCATGCCTCAGTCAATAATTCAGAGGGATATCGCTACAACAGCGATTTTAATAACCAAAACTTTTTTGTAAAAAGTAGTTTAAATACAGCTGCAAACCCCATTGAGGTACTCGCTACCTTCTCAGAGCGGAAATTTGGAGGGAATCAATTTTATGCTATCAACGCCAAAGAACAATACGAGGAAACACAAAGCAGCTTAGTTGGGGTGTCAACAACATTAAAAAAGGGGAATTTAAAATTCAGTCCACAGCTGTATTGGAAGCGTAACCAAGACATGTATCTGTATATCAGAAATAACCCATCTGTTTATAGAAATTTACATATTTCTAATAAAATAGGAGGACAAATTAATGCTGCTTATAACTCAAATATTGGGGTAACCGGTTTTGGGATTGATCTTGCTAAAGTGGAAATGGAAAGCAACCGCTTAGGAAATCGAAATCGCTGGATAGGGACACTGTTCGTGGAGCACCGTTTTTCCTTTTTAGACAATACACTAGACGTAACCCCAGGGGTGTCTGTTGGGTATTTTTCAGATTTTGATACAAATGCTTTTCCAGGCATTGATATTGGCTACACAATCAATGAACAACTCAGAATTTATGCCAATGCAGGCTATACCTACCGTACCCCAACTTATAACGATCTCTATTATCTAGGCAGTAGAGATGAGGGAAATGAAAACTTAGTTCCAGAAGAAGCAATCTCTCAAGAACTAGGCTTAAAATATTTTGGAGATAATGTCAACGCCAGTGTTGTGCTTTTTAATAGAGATTCGGATAATTTAATTGATTATACTAAAGAGGATGAAGCTGATAAATGGCAGTCTAATAACTTGAAAAGTTTAAATACTAAGGGAATTGAATTTCAGCTTTCTACTCCGTTTAAATTAGGCCAATATAACCAAGATATTAGTATTGGATATACGCACATAAATGAAGATTTAAAGGCTCTTCGTGCGAACTTTTCTAAATACATTATTAATTCTTTGAACCACCACCTTACAGCGCGTATGAAATCACAGTTTACTAAAAACTTGACTCATAGTTTTCTTTATAAATTCGCTGAGCGGGCCACAGGAGAAAGTTATAGTGTGGTGGATGCGCAACTCAAATTTCTAATCCCAGGTTTAGAGCTGTCCGTTACGGCAAATAATATTTTTAATACTGATTATATTGAAACAGGGATTGTCCCTATGCCTAAAGGAAACATATTATTTGGATTACGTGGGTTTTTCTAAACGATAAATTATTATTAAAAAAGCTGGTTGACCTTGTCATATACCATAGGAGACTCCCAGCCACGATATAGAAGATAATCTGCTAATTTTTTCTTTTTAGTAATATTTGTACCTGCTGTAATAGATTCTGCCTTTCTTTTAGCAAGTCTTTCAAAAGTAGTTTTATATTCTTGATCAGAGATTTGTTTTATTGCTTTATTTATAAGATATTTTGAAATGTTTCGCCGTTTGAGTTCTAATATTAGGCGCTGTTTACCCCATTTTTTTATTTTGAATTTCCCACGTACAAAGGATATCGCAAAACGCTCTTCATTGAGGTAGTTTTCTTGTACCAGGGTTATAATAATTTGATTAGATGCCTCAATAATTATCCGCATTTCTTTGAGTTTTAATTCAACTTCTTTGTGGCAGCGATCTTGGTAAGTACAATACTTTTTTAGCTTATTTAAGGCCTGTTGTACTGTGTATGATTTGCTATTTACGTACATTAATTTTTATAAGAAATAGTAAAAATAAAATTAGTACCTGGTCCACTAATACCAGAACCAAATGGCCTATAGCCTTCATTTAAAATATTTTCTATAGCACCAACAAATGAAATATTTTCATTTAACTGATATTGAGTTCTAACATTTAAAGTACACCAAGAGGGGGCGTAAGGATTCCCATTAGAGTCCACTGCAAATAAATGACTCGAAAGTTCATGAGAAATAGAATCGTAAGCTAAGCTGCCACTATAATTCATAAATCCATCTAAAATGATTTTATTTTTATTCCAAATAATATGCATGTTACCAAAGGCGGGGGCGACATGTCTAATAGGAAGATCAATATTATGATTGTTCTTTTGACTCCCTTTGGTAACACTATATTGGGAAGTAATCTCTAAAGTATTTGACAATTGTAATTGAATGCCTGCCTCAATACCATAAATTTTCGCTTTTGATGTATTTTGAATTGCTTGCACATTGCTTAATTCACCATCATAATCAATTACTGACTGACCATTTATACTAAAAGAGTCTCTTGTCATAGCATTGTCTAAGTAAGTATAATATGTTGAGATGTCAACTAAAGCATAACCTTCAAAATTTATCTTAAGACCAAGCTCTCCTCCATAGGCATACTCAGGTTTAAGATGATTATTTGGTACAACAACATAACCTGGTTGAGAGTCAAAAACTTTGCCTACGTCGTCTATATTGGGCGCGCGAAAAGCAGTTGTTGCATTAAGCTTCCATGAAAACATTTCGTTCTGCTGCCAGGACAAACCGGCGGTACCGGTAAGAGCACTTGTATTTATATTTGAATTTAAAAAAGGGATATCATAAAATTCGATATTAGGAGTTAAATCTGCTTTAATTGAAATAATATTATATCTTAAACCAGACTGAAAGGTAAATCTAGTTTTTGGCTTATATTTAAAGCTTAGATAACTTGCTAAGCTTGTCCAGTTAGAACCATCGGGGTAACGCGAAGCAATACCTATAACATCATTAGTCCCAATATTGTAAGATATGCCTTTAGATCTAATTTTNTTGTATAAATACTCAGTACCATAAGATAGATTTAAACNCTCTGATATCNATTTNTCTAAATCAAGATTAAAAGAAATCGCATCAACAACTTCTGATCTTATTTTCCTGTCAGGGGATTCAAATTTTCGNNTAATNCGACTCTCTTTGAAATTTTGAAAGGCTANAGTTGNTTTAATCTTATCATAAAATGGTGATTTACTNCTAAGTTTAGTTAATTGAGCATTGGCTAAAANCCATTTTTGTGGGCCATAATCCCATTCAGCATATTTAAGGGAANTATCAGGGTTGTGAATTATTAGNCGATCATATCTAGGTATATTTGAAGTAATAGCATAATGTAGACCAAAATCAAATGTTANGTTCTTACTGTGCTTAAAACGGATTTTTTGAGCACCATGAAACTGGTTAAATCCANTAAACTTTTGCAACCTTGGATTATGGTTTGGCATCAATATATCTTGCCCGTTTGTTTGAGTTANATAAAANGGNGTTAAATAATTTTCAATATCAGTCCTTCCCATTTTTAGATCTCCAAAATCAGAAAAACTCATNCTTGTGTGAAGCGCCCATTTTTTAAATCCTATATTCATACCAATCTGNGCTGTTTTTTCATTATTNGCAGTTGNATAACGTAAATTANTTTTNGTTGATACCTCGGGTTGNTCAGAACTAGAAAATTGAGGNACTGTGGTATAAAAATTCATAACGCCACCAATTGCATCACTACCNTAAATAACTGAGCCTGAACCCAAAATAATTTCTGTTTTTTCAATATTAAAAGGATTAATTGAAATGACNTTGTGAACGTTTCCACCTCTAAAAATGGCGTTATTTAANCGTATNCCATCAACAGTAATTAAAACTCTGTTAGTGGAAAAACCCCTAATCATAGGACTTCCTCCTCCCAGTTGACTTTTTTGAACAAAAACATGGCCACTATTTGCNAAAANATCAGCTGAGGTTTGGGGNTTCATAAGCTTAATATCTTTAGCNCTTAAACTTATTATTTTTTGAGGAACNTCTTTTTTATTTTGCTCAAATTTAGATGCTGATATAACGATTTCATTTAAATCTGTTGATTTAGGGNTTAAAAAAATTGTGTCATTGATTTTTGACTTTAGTTTAGAGGNTTTCCTGTANGATAAATGTTGAAAATNAATNCGTTCAAAACTTTGAAATCGAGAAATTAATATACTGCCATCTAAACTGGATACATNAGTTTTNGTTTTAACTAAATTAAAAATAGCTACTCCAGCAATTGGCTCTAAGCTAGTTTCATCAACCACTACTATTTTCTGNGCCGATAAGTGCCACAAAAAACAAGTGAAAATGAAACAATAGAAATACCTTATCATTAGTTGAATACTTGGTTTAAAATNACAATAGATTTTGGAGTCTTGAAACCTTGCAAATGTAGTTTAAAATACAGTAAAATCATATTTAGTAATTCCTGCCTTTGGAGGCTACTTTTTAAATTTGTATTGTGTTCATCAAATTTCNTACCTAATATCGAATTGAATAAAATTAATTTTTNNCCCGATATACAATAACGTCCTAAATTTTCACTTTGATAACGTCCTGACTCTAAATTGAAAATTGGAAGATGAGCACTAGAAANTTCTGGGGGAACTCCAATATATTTTGTAAGACCTATTAGAAATTGGTGATGAAAAATACTGCTTTNATTGACCGTATCGAACCACAAAAGAGAAGTCTCNATATAACTAAATAATCCTNCATTAGATTCTTCNTCTTTAAGAGNCATAGTTAANATTTCAGACAAAAAAATAATTACTGTAGATTTTAAAATATNNGTTTGTAAAGATGTATATGNATGCAGTAGTGAAAGGGTTTTTATGTAATGTAAATCTCTTGACTTTTTAAAGTCNATTTCAATACTAAGCATGGACAATGGCTGAAAATAAGCGGGCTTAAATTTATTTTTTTTAGAAGAAAAAGCNCCTTTTACTATCAAACTAACTAATCCATTAGACAAAGTGTAACANTTAACAATAAGGTCACTTTCTTTAAACCTTATTTTTGAAAGNACGATCGCTTTAGAGGAAATAATCATTNGCGNATCAACATAATTTTTAGAACATTCGTTTCAATTGTATTTAAGTCGGAAATTAATACAACATAAACGCCAGAGGCAACTGNNCTATCTGCTAAATTTTTACCATTCCAATATGCTGTTCCTCCATCAATTNCTAAATTATAACCTTTAAACCTNAGATTGGTATTTGATTGAGCTTCTGCAACCAAATTNCCTTCAATATCTGTAATTTTTATATTTATATTTTCACTCAGATTTTTAATCTTAATNTTATCAATTTCTATATTAAAACNTGGTCTTACTGGNTTNGGNTAAGCGTAAGCATCTTCCAATGAATTAGAAGGNCTTGANCCNCCAGCCNTAAAGGCAACTAGTCCTCGGTTAGTACCAAAATATATAGTACCATCATTTTGATTTTGGGCCATAGAAGTAATACCATTTGAAGGCAATGGAGAATTATCTTTTGTAAAATGATATATCGTATTTTGACCATCAGAACTTAAATAAAATACACCCGAATCTACTGTCGAAATCCACTTATTNTTNGAACCATCTACAATTATGGCAGTTATAAATTGAAGCTCTAAAAGTTCTTTNGGTAGTCCGTCTTCAATNAANATAATCGGTGAGGTTGTAATTACATCNTCTGTNAANNAATTAGAAGTATTATAAAGAATTCTCAAGCCTTTATATGTCCCNATCCAAAGAANATTNTTATTATCTAANGCAAGCGATTTTATGTGATTAATTGGTAAATTGGCCACATCCTCACCTACAATTTGACGAATTAAATTTCCGTTATCATTAAAGCCAATAACTCCATTTCTGTAGCTACCTACCCACTTAGTTCCGTCAGGCCCAATTACCAAAGGACCAAACCCATTCTCATCTAATATAGGGTCGTCAATTATAGAGCTGAAGGAATAGGTTTGCCATTGATTTGTTGTTAAATTGAATTTTTTTAAAGGGTCTTCTACTAAACTTGTAAGGCTCCATAGAAACCCCTGATTATCGAACTTAAGATCAGAGACTCGAATACTTTTATAATTGCTACCCGCAAGAATCAAAGATTGCAGTGCGCTATTGGTGTCATCTAATAATTCTAAAGAATTATTTTTTTCAAATTTGAGTAACCCATGTTGAAAAGAGCTTATAAATACTTGGTCGGAATTTACAGGGTTAATAGCAATTGCATTTAAATTATAAACGGGTTTTTCAATATTTTGTTGAATGCTATCATATGATACATTTGTCCAAATGTTATTTTCTAAAAAACTAAATCCGTATTCTCTGTTCGGATTTGGATTAAAATCTTCATCATAGTCTCCAAAAGTTACCCATAAATCTCCATAACCAAAGTGTAATGAAAATGGATTATTCCTAAGAGGGCCGTTAGGAATGATTTTTTCATATAAATCATTAGAATTGTTAGATGTTTTTAGCATGCCTGAACCTAAAGTACCTATATAAACAATGTCATTAAAAATTTTAGAAGTAGTGAACGTTGTGTTTAAATCAGGACTGTTATTGTAACTGCTTAATAAGCTTAGATCTTCTTGATAGTAATATACTTTATTGGCAGTGATTATTGAAAAATTGTTTTCATTAGGTTCGAGTCTCAAAATTGGCTCAGTAAAACTCAAAACAGGACTCAAACTATTATCATTTACAGCATACAGTATATTATCAGATTTAATAGTAAAGACTTGATCTGCTACCGAAATAACTGATAAGAAGTCACCTAAAAAAGGAGTTTGCCAAAACTGAAAATCAATTAAATTAGGATTGTTAAGATTAGCCTTTTTTAGGCCATCACTAGTAGCAGCATAAATTTCATTATTATTTAATGTGATTTGATGTACTCGAGTTTGCGTTCCATTGAAGCCAATGTAATAAGTATCCCCAAATTCAAGAGACTGCATGTCATAAATTGAAATACCATAATTTGTCGATATATATACTAAATTATCGAACTCGTAAAAATCGTTTATGCGCCTATTATTTGGAGGAATCGTAATTTGATTTAAAATATCGACGACTTTTAAAACAGTATTTGTATTTAAATCATAAACCTCCATCAAACCTGTTTCATAACCGATCATTAATAAGTTATAATTTTCACTGTATTTAATAGTAGTAATATAATCCCCTGAAAGACCCTCAATGGTTGTAATTGTTTCAATGGAATTTGTATACGGATCGTATGTAAAAATAGCATTTTCACTAGCTGCATAAATTATATCACTTCCAATTTCAATATCTTTGATTGAATTGTATGAAAAATATGCCTCCCAAGACCCAGTAGTTGTGCTTTGACCATTTGATAATGTCAATGCACCTAAAAGAAACAAAAGTTTTAAGAATCGTCGAGTCAAAAATCTAATTTTATATCAAATATATTTATAACTAACGACAAATTGATTCAATATTGTATTTAAAGAAAAAGAGCTTTCTAAATATAGAAGCTCTTTTAAAAATATTTAAAAGAAAAAATTAAACAATACCTTGAGCTAGCATAGCATCAGCAACTTTAACAAACCCTGCAATATTAGCTCCTTTTACATAATCTATATAACCTGATTTCTCATCTTTACCAAAAGCAATACATTTATCATGTATATTACCCATGATTTCTTTGAGTTTTTCATCAACTTCATCTCGGGTCCAATTGTAGCGCAAAGAGTTCTGAGTCATTTCCAGTCCTGATGTTGCTACGCCTCCAGCATTAGATGCTTTGCCAGGTGCAAATAAAATTTTTGCCTTTTGAAAGGCAAAAATTGCCTCATTAGTTGATGGCATGTTCGCGCCTTCACTAACACATATACATCCATTGTCAAGAAGTCTATTTGCATCAGATAATTGTAATTCATTTTGAGTAGCACAAGGTAAAGCTATATCGCATGGTTGTTCCCAAGGTGTTTTATTTGCAAAGTACTGAGCATTTGGATAAGTCTTTACATAACTACTGATTCGGCCACGTTTATTATTTTTCAAGTCCATAACAAAGGCTAGTTTATCTGAACAAATACCGTCACTATCAAAAATATATCCTGATGAATCTGAAAGTGTAATTACTTTACCGCCAAGCTGAATAATTTTTTCTGCAGCATATTGGGCTACATTCCCAGCACCAGAAATAGTTACTGTTTTACCATTAATTTCATCACCTTTTGTTTGCAACATTTTTTGTGCAAAATAGACGGTGCCGTAACCCGTAGCTTCAGGTCTAATTAAAGACCCTCCCCAGGTAACTCCTTTTCCTGTTAAAACTCCTGTAAATTCATTTTTTAATTTCTTATACATTCCAAATAAAAAACCAATTTCTCTACCACCAACTCCAATATCTCCAGCAGGGACATCAGTATTGGGGCCGATGTGCCTGAACAATTCACTCATGAACGCATGACAAAAACGCATAATCTCATTATCGCTTTTTCCCTTGGGGTCAAAATCACTTCCACCTTTACCGCCACCCATTGGAAGTGTTGTTAAACTGTTTTTAAAAACCTGTTCAAAGGCTAAAAATTTTAAAATGCTCATATTTACAGATGGGTGAAAGCGTAAACCGCCTTTATAGGGTCCTATGGCGGAATTCATTTGTATACGATAGCCTCTATTGACTTGAATCTCTCCACTGTCGTCTACCCAGTTAACCCTGAAAGTAATAGCTCTCTCGGGCTCAACCATTCGAAGTAAAATATTTTTACCGTGGTAAATATCATTTTGAACAATGTAAGGAATTACTGTTTCTGCTACTTCTTCAACTGCTTGTAAAAATTCAGGCTCTAAACTATTCCTTTCTTTTACTAAATCTAAAAATCCTTCAACTTTTTTCTTAATTTCTTTGGACTCTAAAATCATATAATTATTAATTTATAATACAAATATATAATTTCTTAAAAAAAGAGCTAATTTTTTTTATTCCATAATTTGATGCGCATTTGAGGCCTTGCTTTTGCGAATATTTCAAAAAATAGGCGATTCAATCATCTAAAGCTTGTTTTAAGTCTGCGATTAAATCATCTATATCTTCAATTCCAACACTCAATCGAATTAAAGAGTCTACAACCCCAGTTTTCTCTCTTACTTCTTTGGGAATACTAGCATGAGTCATACTAGCTGGATGCCCAGCCAATGATTCTACTCCACCTAAAGATTCTGCCAGTGTGAAAATTTTTAACTTTTCAACAACTTTAATAGCAGCATCAAAATTATTCCCTTTTGAAGTAAAGGATAACATGCCCCCAAAATCATTCATTTGCTGTAATGCAACAGAATGATTTGGGTGGCTTTTTAAGCCTGGCCAATATACCCTCTCAACTTTTGGATGATTTAGTAAAAAGTTGGCAACAGAACGACCATTTTCGCAATGACGTTGCATCCGAACGTGAAGAGTTTTAATCCCCCTTAAAACCAAAAAACTATCTTGTGGCCCACATACAGCACCACTTGCGTTTTGAATAAAATATAACTGCTTCGCAAGCGTTTCATCGTTAACAACTAAAGCACCCATTACAACATCACTATGCCCGCCTAAATACTTCGTAGCAGAGTGCATAACAATATCTGCTCCTAAATCCAAAGGTCTTTGTAAGTATGGAGTAGCAAAAGTATTGTCTACTGCAAATAAAATATTGTTCTGCTTTGAAATTTTAGAAATAGCTTTTATATCAATAATATTCAGCATGGGGTTTGTAGGAGTTTCTACCCAAATCAATTTTGTCCTATTATTTATATGAGATTCAATCAAATTGACATCTTCCATGCGAACAAAATGAAACTTAACATTAAAATTTTCAAAAACTTTTGTAAATAATCTATAGGTCCCTCCGTATAAATCATTAGTAGAGATAACTTCATCTCCAGGCTTAAGTAATTTAATAACTGCATCAATAGCTGCTAAGCCTGAGCCAAAAGCTAATCCATAATTACCATTTTCTATGCTTGCAAAAGAATTCTCAAGCGCGTTGCGTGTTGGATTGTGTGTCCGAGAATACTCGTATCCCTTGTGCCCCCCTGGGGTAGTTTGAGAATAAGTTGAGGTTTGATAAATCGGCGGCATTACTGAACCATAAGCTTTATCTGGAGATTGACCTCCATGAATTGTTTTTGTGTTGAATTCCATATGCGAAACAATTATAATTAAATGAGAAATGATTTTCTTTGTAAAAATAACTAATCATAACAATGAAAAAAATCTATTATCTGAAAACTTGTAATACCTGCCAAAAAATTCTCACGGCATTAGATGCTACCAATGATTTTCAGCTCCAAAACATTAAAGAAAAACCTATTTCAATTACTGACCTTGAGATGCTTAAATCTCTTTCCGGAAGCTATGAAGCGTTGTTTAGTAAAAGAGCTAAACTTTATAAGGAGATGGATTTAAAAAATGAAGATTTAAAAGAAATGGATTTCAGGCAATTCATTTTAGATCATTATACATTCTTAAAAAGACCCGTAATTGTTATTGATAACAAAATTTATATTGGCAACAGCCAAAAAACTTTAGCGGCTGCTAAATTAGCATTATCAAATGCATAATCGCTACGCTGCTTTATTTGCACTTGTAATAGTTCAACTATTTTATGGGGTAACATTTACTTTTGCTAATGATGTAATTGTTGGTGGGTATATCATGCCGTATGGTTTTATTGTTTTAAGAGTTTCTTGCGCGGCAGTAATGTTTTGGTTATTAAGCCTTGTAACACCAAGTGCAAAAATTGATCATAAAGACTTTCCTAAATTAGTAGCAGCTGCATTTTTTGGAGTTGCACTAAATATGTTGTCATTTTTTAAGGGTCTTCAATATACTACGCCTATAAATGGTTCAGTAATAATGATTACGGTGCCAATTATAGTTCTTATTCTGTCTGCAATCATACTAAAGGAACGCATAAAAATAGTAAAAGTCATGGGTATAGGTATTGGCTTATCAGGAGCGTTTGTTTTAACTGCTTATGGAGAAGCTACTGAAAATGGAAATAATATCTTATTGGGTAATACTTTGATTTTTGTTAATGCTGCGTCTTACAGTTACTATCTGATTCTAATTAAAAAATTAACCCACAAGTATCATCCTTATGACTTTATCAAATGGTTGTTTTTATTTGGTTCACTCATGGTTCTTCCATTTGGTTATAAAGAATTATGTATGGTGAACTGGGAGGCTTTACCAAACTATATCTGGCTTTCTGTAGGTTTTGTAATCATTTTTGCAACCTTCGGAACTTATCTTCTAAATCCTTTAGCATTACAAACTTTAAAGGCAACAACAGTAAGTTCATTTTTATATCTACAACCTATTTTCGCAGCTTTATTTGCTATTTATATGGGAAGTGATCAAATTGATTTGGTGAAAATAAGTGCTGCAGCTTTAATTTTTATTGGTGTATATTTAGTTTCTAAAAAATAATACTTTTTGACTTCCATTACTCATAAATCTATCGCCGATATTGAGCCATCGTTTTTGAGAGATATAAATCCTCATGGGAACGCCTATTTTTCTAAACCTTTACTTGCTAGTTTTGAAAGTTCAAACCCCAAAATTGATATGCGTTTCATATGCGTTTCAGAGGAAGGAAATGCTCAAGCATTAGCTATTGTACAAATAGTTGAATTAGGTGTTGATGTCATCTTGAAAAATATCAAAGTTTCTAGCATATCACGATATATTTTAAATCTTTTTTTTTGTAAGGAACATATCAAAATTATGTTTTGCGGGAATGTTTTTTTAAGTGGGGAGTATTGCATCTCTTTTTCGTCTAACGCTAATCGTAAAAAAGCAGTAAATATAATTGGTAGTGCATTGGATGAAATTTCAAAATCTATAAATCCACTTCATGCTATTTTTATAAAAGATTTTGAAAATAGCTCTATTGATTATTCAAAAAAATTTGAGGCATATGGGTTTGTAAATATCAATGTAGAGCCAAATATGTTAATTCACCTAAACAGTGAATGGGGTTCATTTGAAGATTATAAAAACGCATTAAAATCAAAATACAGAATCAAAGCCAATAAAGCAGATTCTAAAAGCTCCCTTCTAAAAGTGCAATTGTTCTCAAAAAGAGATATTGAAAAGCATAGAGAAGACCTTCAATCTTTATATCAAAATACAATTGATAACGCCAACTTTAATGCTCAGGTGCTAAATTTAAATACCTATGTAAAGCTTAAAGAACAATTCAATGAAGATTTTATTGTAAAAGGATATTTTTTAAATAGTAAAATAGTTGGCTTTATGTCAGCACTAAAAAACAAAACACATCTGGATGCGCACTTTATTGGATTAGATTATAATTTAAACAAAACTCATGCTATCTACCCTAGAATTCTTAATGATTATGTTCGTCTTGGTATCGAAAAAAAAGTGAGCCAGATTAACCTTGGACGAACGGCCTCTGAAATAAAAACAACTATAGGAGCAATACCCTTGGAACTGAGCTGTTACATTAAACATAAGAATAAATTAATCAATGCATTAATACGCCCACTTTTCAAAAGAATCCAAATCAAAAACTTCAAGCAACACAGCCCTTTCAAATAGTAATCGCTTTTCTGTATCTTTGAAGCAAATCTTAAGAGTATTAAATGATACATTCTATGACGGGTTACGGAAAGGTTGTTATTGAATTACCTTCCAAAACTATGCGAATTGAGATGCGATCCCTCAACAGTAAATCACTTGATGTAAATATGCGAATCCCATCTGATTACAGAAGCAAAGAATTAGAGCTTCGAAAAATTGTTGGTAAGCGCATGGGTCGAGGAAAGATTGATGTATCCATTTACATAGAAACTAACAAGACCCAATCAACATCAAAGGTAAACAAGGCTGTGGTTCAAGACTATATGCAACAACTCAAATCTATTTCTGATAAACAAACGGAAACTGAATTACTTAAAATGGCTATTCGTTTACCAGATGCTATAAGTTCAGAAAAGGAAGAGGTTGATGGTGAAGAGTGGACTCAAATTTTAGAAGGACTAGAAGATACCTTAAATCATATTGAAACTTATCGAAAAGACGAAGGCTTAGTGCTTTTTAAAGTTTTGCAAAAACATATCAATGCTATTGATAAAAATCTACAGCTTGTGGTAGAAATTGACTCTGATAGAATTGAAAGTGTCAGAGGAAAACTTGAAAAGGGTATTACTGAATTAAAAGAAGATTTAGATAAGAATCGTTTTGAACAGGAACTAATATATTATATTGAGAAACTTGATATAACTGAGGAAAAAGTAAGGCTTAAAAATCACTTAAGCTATTTTCTAGAAAGTTTAAATTCAACTGAATCTAACGGTAAAAAATTAGGTTTTATTAGTCAAGAAATTGGACGTGAAATAAATACTATTGGCTCAAAAGCAAATTTTGCACCCATGCAAAAGCTAGTAGTTCAAATGAAAGATGATTTGGAAAAAATTAAAGAACAATTGCTTAATATACTATAGAATGTTTGAAGGGAAATTAATTGTGCTTTCTGCTCCATCGGGTGCTGGTAAAACTACAATCGTTCGGCATCTGCTAAAGCAGAAAGAGTTAAACCTAGCCTTTTCAATCTCAGCAACATCTCGCACCAGAAGAAACGAGGAAATAAACGCGAAAGATTATTACTTTTTATCAATAGAAGAATTTGAAAAGTACATAAAATCAGATTCTTTTTTGGAATGGGAGGAAGTCTATCAAAATAATTTTTATGGGACTTTAAAATCAGAAGTTGAGCGTATATGGGCCCAAGGTAAGCATGTAATTTTTGATATTGATGTCGTAGGGGGATTACGTATTAAAAATAAATTCTCAGAGAAAACCCTAGCAATTTTCATAAATCCGCCAAGTATTGATGATCTAATTGTTCGACTTAGAAAAAGACAAACAGAATCGGATGATAAAATTAATATGAGAATATCTAAAGCGTCTAAAGAGATTGAAAAAGCCCCACTTTTTGACTATATTATTGATAATAAAATCTTAGAAAAAGCACAAGATGAAGCATATCAAAAAGTGTTAGATTTTATAAAATTATAAAACACTATCAAAAATGAAAATTGGACTTTATTTTGGGACCTTTAACCCTATTCACGTAGGTCATTTAATCATTGCCAATCATTTTGCAGAACATTCTGATTTAGACCAAGTATGGTGTGTTGTAACACCTCAAAACCCGCTAAAGCAAAAACAAAGTATCTTGGATAATCGCCAACGGTTTCATATGGTAGAATTAGCGACAAATAATTACCCTAAAATTAAACCTAGTGATATTGAATTTGAATTAAATCAGCCCAATTATACAATTCATACCCTGGCCTATTTAGAAGAAAAGTACCCAGGAAATAACTTTGTTCTTATAATGGGAGAAGATAACTTAATTTCATTGCACAAATGGAAAAATGTAGATATTTTACTAGATCGCTATCCTATTTATGTATACCCTAGAAAAATAAACTCTAAACCTTTTAATGACACAACTAAAGGAGATATTAAAAAAGTGGGTGCGCCAATTATTGAAATTTCTTCATCTTCCATAAGGAAATCAATTAAAGAAGGAAAAAATATTCGGCCACTACTGCCAGAATCTGTTTGGGTTTATTTAGATGAAATGAATTTTTATAAATAATATGGTTAAAATTGGACCCATAGAATTGCCAGATTTCCCCTTGTTACTCGCTCCAATGGAAGACGTAAGCGATCCTCCTTTTAGAGCGCTTTGTAAAGAGCAAGGAGCAGATGTTGTTTATACAGAGTTTATTTCAAGCGAAGGGTTAATTAGAGATGCTGCAAAGAGTGTAATAAAACTTGACATTTATGAAAAAGAAAGACCAGTAGGGATTCAAATTTTTGGGGCAAATTTAGATAGTATGCTTCGTGCGGTTGAAATTGTCGAAAAGTCCAACCCTGATATAATTGATATAAACTTTGGATGTCCTGTAAAAAAAGTGGTTAGTAAAGGAGCTGGAGCCGGTATACTTAAAGATATTTGTTTGATGGAAAAATTAACAGCAGAAATGGTGAAGCGAACAAAGCTTCCTGTAACTGTTAAGACTAGGCTAGGCTGGGATCATGAATCCATTAAAATTGTTGAGGTCGCTGAAAGACTTCAAGATGTGGGTATAAAAGCCCTCGCTATACACGGAAGAACTCGTGCTCAAATGTATAAAGGTAATGCGGACTGGGCGCCAATTGCTGAGGTGAAAAACAATCCTAGAATACACATACCAATTTTTGGAAATGGTGATATCAGCTCCCCTGAACGTGCTGCTGAGATGAGGGATGTCTACGGATTAGATGGTGCTATGATTGGCCGAGCAAGTATTGGAAATCCATGGTTTTTTAAACAGGTAAAACACTATTTTGAAACTGGGGTACATTTAGATCCAATCAGTATGTCAGAGAGAGTAAATGCTGCACGAAGACATCTAACAATGGCAATAGAATGGAAAGGAGAAGTTCTTGGTGTTTTAGAAACAAGACGGCACTATACTAACTACTTTAAAGGAATTCCGAATTTTAAACCCTTTAGAACTAAAATGGTTACGAGCGACCATAGCATCGACGTGTTCAAGGCTTTTGATGAGGTGGAAAATATATTTGGCGATTACCAATTCGCTTAAACTTTAAAGTCTAATTTTTTAATGCTGAAAGACGCTAATAGTGATGCAATACTTCCTAAAATAAAAATAGTTGCAAACGAGATAAGGATGTTTATCCAGCTCAAAATTACTGGGTAAGGTAGTGTGGGTGTAATAAGAACAAGTTCAAAATACTGCTGAAAAAAAATTACAATAATTCCCAAAGAAAGACCGGCTAGTCCTCCAAAGAAAGTTATCAAAAGTCCGTGCAAGAAAAATACTTTTTGAACCATTCTTTTTGTGGCGCCAATATTAAATAATGTTTTTAAATTTTCCTTTTTTTCCAAAATCATCATTACAATTGAACCCACAATATTAAATAAAGCAATAATTAATATTAAAGTAAAAATTAAATACACAACCAATTGTTCCGTATTAAGCATTTTGTATAAGGCTCCATTTAGTTGTGCTCTATCTTTTATCACAATTTTACTCCCAAATAGGTTGTTTAACTCGGAGTTAATTTGTTTTAAATTAGCCCTTTCTGTTGTGATAATTTCAACGCTACTCACTTCTGAAGCTGATATTCCTAGGAGATATTTTGCATTATCAATACTAGTAAATATCAAAGAATTGTTTAGGTTATCGTTTATTTGAAAAATCCCCGAATTAACTACTTTCATACTTTTAAATGCCTCTCTAATTGAAAGCAATTGACCCGTTCCTGGCCTTGGGGCGTACAACCTTATAATTTTTGTTAGGTCGTAGATGTCAAAGCCTAATTTATTTGTAATATCCCATCCTGAAACAATTTGAGGCAAATCGGATTCCATCCAATCTCCGTAAGCCAAGATGGAATCAATTGTTTTTTGTGGATAATAGGAATCAACTCCCTTCAAATCTACTGCTAGGAATTTATCATCACATGTTATTAAAACTTTATCTTCAACGATTTCTGAAAATGAGTTAATCCCTTTAATTTGGGACATTTTTTTTCTTTGATCATTTGAAAAAATAAAAGTTTTAGATTGTTCGGGGAAAAGTTTTAAATCTGGATCTGTTAGTGTTGTGAATTCTAAACTAAAGGCCTTTAATCCTGCAAATCCAGAGAGAACAATAAAAAGTGCAGCAGTTCCAGTGATAACCCCTAGACTGGCTATAATAGTAATATAATTAATTGCTTTGTTTTTACTCTTAGTAAACAAATAACGTTTGGCTATGTAAAACGGAAAATTCAATTATATCTTCTTTCTTTTATCTAGTAAGTCTCGATTTTGAATGGGGTTTTCAGACTGCTTTATAGATTGATCTATCTTATCAATATATTCCAATGAATCGTCAAGAAAAAATAATAGCTCAGGCATACGCCTTAATTGATGTTTCGTACGCTTTGCTAATTCATGTTTTATTATAGGAGCATTTGAAGCAATACCGTCTATAAGGACCTTGGCCTGTTTTATTGGGAAAATACTAAGGTAAACCTTTGCAATAGATAAATCTACAGTAACTTTAACTTGAGTAACCGAAATTATAACTCCACTCATACCTCCCTCTCTGGCAGCTCCCTGTAAAACTTCAACTAAATCTTTTTGAAGGACAGAAGCTATTTTTTTTTGTCGCTGGCTTTCCATACTATAAAAGTACTATATTTCTTGTGGAATTATAGCCTTGTGTTTTAGTAAATTTATAGTGTTCTTTGAGATGTATAAAAATGGTCGTAATATTGCAGCTTATTTAGGTCCCATAGCTCAGTTGGTTAGAGCATCTGACTCATAATCAGAGGGTCCAAGGTTCGAGCCCTTGTGGGCGCACTACAATAAAGGGAGATCAGGTAAATCCGATCTCCCTTTTTATTTCCCCTAGCAACC